>CAZLLD010000095.1:0-10178 GCA_964560225.1 uncultured Bacteroidales bacterium | reverse complement strand
ATCATCGGTTCCCACGATGTCAGGTTTGGCAGTTATTGCGGACCCGACATCAGGGTTTGGTCGGCACCTGTGGAAGACCTGACCAACTGGCGTGATGATGGCCCTGTTTTCACCTACCCAATTGAAGGACAGTGGGATGTCATGTACGCCCCCGACCTGGTTGAGGTGAAAAGAAAAGACGGCACGAAGGAATATTATCTTTACCCGCACAGTCGTGGCCGGAACAGAGAAGCCATGGTGACCAAAGGAAACCGTCCTACCGGTCCCTTTACTCCTGTTAACCTGAATGAAGACGGAACGAAAACCATACCCGGAAGTATCTTCGGCTTCGATCCGGCAGTTTTCATTGACTATATAACCGATCCGAAAGATCCGGATTATGAAACCGGGTTCAGAGCATACGGTTTCTGGGGATTCCAACGGTCATCTGCCGGTCAGCTGGATCAGAAAACCATGTATTCGCTCAGGCCGGGAACTGAAGCCATTGGTTATTTTATACCTGCCAGTTCCAGGTACGGGGTCGTCAGAGATCCGCAGGGAACAACATATCCCGCACTCTTTGCGGGTGAAGACCTGGGATCTTTTAACTTTTTCGAAGCCGCATCGATCCGCAAGATTGGCAATAAATATGTATGGGTTTACAGCGGATATTCAGGCCCTGAATACGGATTGGGCAGTACGAATTCGGCATTGCGTTACGCCTACGGCGACACTCCGCTGGGTCCCTGGAAAAGCGGTGGTGTACTTGTTGATTCTCGCGGGCCGGTGCTGAATCAGGATGGTACCGCACTGCAAACCGGTTATTCGGGACACAACACCCACGGCAGCATTCAGCTGATCAACGACCAGTGGTACGTGTTCTATCACAGAGCCCCCCGGGGATTTGGATTTGCCCGTCAGCCCATGGTAGCACCGGTCAAAATTATATGGGATGAAAAGCCGGTTTCGGAAGGAGGGAAAGTTGTTATCAGGGCATATGACCCATATGCAGCAGACAATATCTGGACAGCAAAGGATAGCCAGGGCAAGGAATATTCGGGAGCCGAAGTAACTTCGGAAGGTTTCCACATCTATGGTCTCGATCCCTATCAATATTACTCTGCCGGATATGCATGCTACCTTTCAAATACCGGTAGTCAACAGGATTCATGGGATATTTGGGACAACAACATGCCTGTTGGCCCTGTTAAGAATGGCGACATCATCGGCTACAAATATTTCGGCTTTGGCGGGCTCGACAAAGACACGAAAGGACTGAAGGCCTTCAAAGGAGTGAACCCCAAAAATAAAACAGCATTTAATCTTTTCCTTACACCAAAAACCAAGAATGCATTTAAGGTAAGTGTTTGGTTAGACGGTCCGTGGGACAATGCAATATGGAAAGGCAAAAAAATAGGTGAAATTAACGTACCTGCCAACTCTGCCCGGGAAATTACGAAATTCACCATCAATGTTTCCCAGTTTGTTGACAAGCTCGACAAGAAACATGCTGTTTTCCTGGTTGCAGAAGGTAGCGGTTCGGAAGATCTTTGCGATTTGATTGGGCTGGGGTTCAGCTCTAAGAAGAAGAAAATTGTTCGTCCGGTTGCACCTGAAGTTGCTATTCAGGTAAACGGAAAAGCAGTTGATGTACCGCTTACCCCGGTAAGGTCAACCAATGCCAATGGTATTGTCGGTTATGACCTTTATGAAACAACATTCAAGGTTCCCGCTGATTTAACCGGAATACCCACAGTATCAGCCTCTGCAAACAATCCGGATGTAAAGATTTCCATAACCCAGGCAGTGTCAAAAACCGGAACGGCTGTGGTTAAATTTGATTACAAAGGTATAGTCAAGACCTACAATGTAGTGTTTGTTTCGGAATAGTTTTTTGTTTTCATACTTAGTTTGGCTCAGGCTGTGCCTGTGGCTGTCAAGCTAAGGATACATATTGTTGATATTCTTTCATTTGTATATACTTGCTTTAATAATATTGCAATTAAGGCTGAATGAAGCGATGTCCCCCGCCAGCGGGGGATAACGCATTTTCAAAACTCATCTCAAATTAATAAAGTAAGTACCTTGTTTTATAGAATAATTTCTTAGCTTGACGGCTACGAGCTGTGCCTGAGCCGAACCTTACAGAACTCTTGCCGAACTTCGATGAACAAGAACAAAAAAAAGAGACAAGGCCGTTGCCTTGTCTCTTTTGGAATTGAATTTTTATTGATCCCTAAAATTTATATACGTTGTCCTCAATGAGTTTGTCGGCAATTCTTCTGCGGGCAGCCTTCACGTTTACACCGTCAACAGTGGTAAGCGTGTTTACAGCCCATAGCAGAGCTTCTGCCTCACTAGCCTGAGCAAAGGAATAAACAGCATCAGCAGCTTCTTTTCTAAGTATCTCAGCAGCATCATAAATGTAAACATCAAGAATGTCACGATAAACAGCAACGGCAGCGGCACCCTTCATCTCTTCCATTTTCTGAACCCTCAAAGCGAGTGATTCAGCCACGTAGGTTTCCATCATCATCTCTGCGAGGTTATTCAGTACTTCCTGCTCCTCTACCAGCTTTTTGGCAAAAGCCTGGTTGGCACCATGCATCACCAGCAGAATAGCTTTCTTGAAATTGCTGATGTACCTGGTTATTGAGGCATAGTAGTCTTCACCGGCTTTTTTGCCATCGGTTATGGAACCCAGTGACTGGAACAACTCCTCTGCTTTGGCAAACAAGGCAAAGTCGCCTTTCATGGCACGCTTCATAGCTGTATCGACCACCAGCAGGCGGTTGATTTCATTGGTGCCTTCGAAAATGCGGTTGATCCTCGAATCGCGGTATCCTTTTTCCACCTGCAGTTCAGCTGAATATCCCATACCGCCGTGAATCTGTAGTGCCTCGTCAATCACATAATCAAGCACTTCCGAACCATAAACCTTAAGAATGGCAGCCTCCACTGCATAATGGCTGATTCCGTCGATGGAAGCACGTCCCTTGTCGCACCCCTCGGTTTTGTATTTGGAGATCAGATCGTCGATATCCTTGCTCACCCGGTAGGTTGCCGATTCAGCCGCAAAGGTTCGGATTACCTGTTCAGCCAGTTTGTATTTGATGGCCCCGAAAGTGGAAATCAGCACGCCAAACTGCTTGCGCTCATTGGCATATTTAACCGAATCGGTAATGGCCTTTTTGGCGGCTCCGAGTACGTTTCCACCCAGTTTGATGCGGCCCATGTGCAGGATGCTGAGTGCTATTCTGAAGCCCTCTCCGCGCTTACCCAGCAGGTTTTCAACCGGCACCTTGACATCATTATAGAATATCTGGCAGGTCGATGATCCCTTGATACCCATCTTGTGTTCATCGGGACTGATCACTACGCCAGGGTAAGCCGATTCAACAATAAAGGCACTCAACACGCGGTCGTTGTCAATCTTGGCAAACACGGTTTGTACATCGGCAAAACCGGCATTGGTGATCCACATTTTCTGGCCGTTCAGAATGTAATGCTTGCCGTCTTCCGACAATTTGGCATTGGTCTTGCCGGCATTGGCGTCACTTCCGGCACCGGGCTCGGTAAGACAGTATGCGCCAATAAGTTCACCGGTAGCCAGTTTGGTAACATAGCGCTGGCGCTGATCTTCATTTCCGTAATAGAGTATGGGCAAGGTACCTATTCCGCAATGAGCCATGAAGGCAACCGAAAATGAATATCCAGCACCAATGGTTTCAGCAGCGAGCATCTGGGTTACAAACGACTGTCCAAATCCGTTATATTCTTCAGGTACCGAAATACCCATCAGTCCCAGTTCACCCGATTTCTTAAGCATGCTTTTCATCAACTCCCGGTCCTGCTTGTCTACCTTATCCACATTCGGATAAACCTCACTGTTCAAAAAATCCTGGCAGGTTTGGGCAATCATGCGTTGTTCTTCGTTGAACTCCTCCGGAATAAAAATATCTTTCGACTCCATATTCTCTACAAGAAATTCACCGCTTTTCAGTACTTTTTTGTCCATGTTTATAGTATTGAGTTTATAATTGTACAACGTAGCGACGCATGATTTTGCGTCTCTACTACAAATCGAGATCCATCGCGATCAGTTCCGCGATGTCATAATTTTTAATTTCTTCTTCCTTGTTCTTATATTTTAATCCGTCGGTCATCATGGTCATGCAAAACGGGCAGGATGTGGCAATTACAGAGGCACCTGTTTCCAGTGCGTCTTCAATTCGTTCAATAAAAACTTCCTTGTTACCCTTCTCGGCCTCTTTGAACATCTGGGCGCCCCCTGCCCCACAGCATAAGGCAAAGCTTTTGTTCCGCTTCATTTCGGTAAAGTTTCCGGTTACAGACCGGATCACTTCACGGGGCTCATCATAAACATTATTTGCTCTGCCCAGGTAACAGGGATCGTGGTATGTAACCTTATCAGTCAGTTTGTGGTTGGGCTTCAGTTTGCCTTCATGAATGAGGGCGTCCAAAAACTGCGTGTAATGGATCACTTCATAATTACCGCCCAGGTCGGGGTATTCGTTTTTGAAAATATTGAAGCAATGTGGACAAATCGTCAGAATCTTCCGCACTTCATACATTTTAAAAACCTCAATGTTCTGAAGCGCCTGCATCTGGTACAGCATTTCGTTCCCGGCACGCCGCGCGGGATCGCCAGTGCAGGTTTCTTCCTTGCCCAAAACAGCAAAACTCACATTCAGGTGCGTAAGTATTTTGGCAAATGCCCGGGCTACTTTTTTGTAGCGGTCGTCAAAGGCGCCTGCACAGCCTACCCAGAAAAGGTACTCGGGTTTCTCTCCCCGGGTAAACAGGTCGGCCATGACGGGTATTTCGATTTTGCGGGTTTCCATTTTTCTAGTCTTTATAGTCTTGCAGTCATGCAGTCTTCAAAGTCTTCATTATTCGGTGTTCCTTGTTCGGTGTTTTGTTGTCTTCTGGTCTTCTGGTCTGATCTCTCACGACTTAGGAGACTTAGGAGACTTAGCAGACATTTAATTATTTACTTTCATTTCGAGGTCTTTAGCCCACAGCAGCCTGTCTTCGGGTGAAAACTGCCAGGGAGCGCCGTTGTTCTCAATGTTATTGAAAACTGCCTTGAGTTCGCCCGGAGCAGATGCTTCTTCCATCACCAGGTACCGGCGCATATCCACAATAATAGTGGGGTGGTTGATGTTGATGGGGCATTCCATGGCACAGGCATTGCAGGTAGTGCAGGCCCACAATTCCTCCTCGGTGATGTAGTCGCGCAGCAACGATTTGTTATCGGCATATTCCTTCCCATTCTTTACCAGTCCCGGTCCCTTTTCCTTCATGCGGGCCCTCACGTCCATGATGACTTTGCGGGGCGACAGGCGCTTGCCGGTGATGTTGGCCGGGCAAACTGAGGTACAGCGTCCGCATTGGGTGCACGACAACGAATCGAAGTAATTCTTCCACGATACGTCTTCGATATCCTTCACGCCAAATCGTTCCACCGGTGCATCAGCAGGGGCAGCGGCATAGGCAGTGTCGGGATTCATCATCAGCCTTACCTCGCGGGTAACATTGTCCATGTTGGTCAGTTTGCCCAAGGGTTCCAGGCGGGAAAGGAAAACATTGGGAACCGACATGAACACATGGAAGTGCTTCGAATAGGGAAGCATGTTGGCAAAGATGAATATCAGCAGGATATGCGCCCACCAGCATACCTCGTGCAGCACGTGCAACGTTTCAACCTGCAGACCGGCAAACAGTGAAGCAAGAATATGACTCACCGGAAAAATGCCTTTTACAGCTTCACCGGTAACCTGTTGATGGGCCACATAAAAGGTATTCATCCCCAGTAACGATATCATTAACAAAAGGATCATGGTTAGCGCAATGTTGGCATCAATATGGGTCGAAGGGCCCATTTCAATACCCTCGAAGCGTTTGATATGAAAGAACAGCCTGCGGCTGAGGAATACAATGATGGAAAGTCCTACCAGCAAAGCAAAAACGTCACCGGTAGCAATGATCACGTCATAAAGAACTGCCAGGAAGCTTAACACGCGTTCAGTTCCGGTGAGTCCGTCAATGACCATTTCGATGCTGCCGATGAGGATCACACAGAATCCCCAGAAAACAAGGGCATGCAGCAAACCAATTACCGGTCTCCGGAATATCTTGGTTTGCCCGAAGGCCACGTTCATCATAACCCCGAATCTTTTGCCCAAATCCTTAACAGGAAAGGTTTTCCGGGTGAACCTGAAAAAGCCGAGGATGCGGTTGACCGTATAGGCAAATATGCCCAGAGTCAGCAGCAGGGCAGCGGCAAATACCACTTGTTTTACCATCGTCGGGTTTCCTTATGTTTGGTTATTAGTCAATGTAAGCCTTACTTGCTCTTGATTTCTTTAACCGCCTCAACCAGCTTGGGCAGCACTTTTTGTGCGTCACCAACAATGCCATATTGGGCAGCTTCAAAAATCGGGGCATCCTTATCGGTATTCACCGCAACGATATATTTTGATGAGCTCACCCCTGCCAGGTGCTGTGTGGCGCCCGAAATACCAATGGCAAAGTACAGGTTGGGAGCTATGATTTTCCCTGTTTGGCCGGTATGTTCTTCATGTCCGCGCCATCCTTCATCAGATACGGGCCGTGAACACGCGGTGGCGGCACCAAGCAGATCAGCCAGCTCAACCAGCGGGCCCCAGTTGTCAGGTGATTTCATACCCCGGCCACCGGATACAACAATATCTGCATCGGAAAGCAATATCTTGCCGCTCTGCTTTTGAACTTCACGAACCTGTGTCTTCACCATTGATTTGTCAACCTGAACGGTCTCATTTTCAATGGAAGCCCCGGTATTTTTTTCGATGAGTTCAAAGGAATTTTGTGCCAGGGTGATTATTTTTATTTCTGTTTTGATCAGTAGTTTGGCAAAAGCATTGCCGGAATAAGCCCTTTTATAAACCACAAAAGGACTTGTGCTCAGGGGCAGTTTGCTCACCCCTGCACCGATACCCGCCTTCAGATTCACCGATAAACGGGGCGCCAACGCCTTGCCTGTGTTGTTGTTAGCCAGCACAATTACAGTAGCACCTTCTTTGCGGGCAAAATCAGCAATTACCTTGGTAAATACCTGATTGTCGAGTGTATCCAGGCCTTCTCCCTGGGCATTGACGATTTTGTTCACACCAAAATTTCCCAGTTTTTCCAGTTCACCGGCTTCGGTTTTTCCTATGGAAAGTGCTACGGCATTGGTATTGAGCATTTCCGCAACCTTGGATGCGTATGATGCCAGTTCAAAAGACAGTTTCTTGAATTTACCGTCCCAGTTCTCAGTATATACTAATACAGCCATGATTTCTAGTTGTTTGCAATGGTTAAATAAAGAATTAAAGGACTTTGGCTTCGTTCTGAAGCATTTCAATGAGTTGCTTCGGGTTCTCGGCATCAATGAATTTGCAGGCGGCACGCGGTTGCGGCATTTCATAACCGGCAACCTCAGTAAAGGTGTCAACGGCTGCAGGTTCCACAGTTTTGATGGGTTTGGTACGGGCCATCATAATACCACGCATGGCTGCAATCCTGGGTTCCTTGGCAATGCCTTTCTGCACAACAACCACAACCGGGGTGGGTACCAGCACGGTTTCCTTGCCTCCGTCTATTTCCCGGTTAATAACAACCTGCGCGTTCTCAATCTTCAGGCTCGATACAGCAGAAACCGAAGGATAATTAAGCAATTCCGACAACATGCCTCCAACTGTGGAGCCGTTGTGATCACTCGATTCAATTCCGCACATGATCAAGTCGAATTGTTCTGTCCTCACCACTTCAGCGAGCTGTGAGGCAACATAATAAGCGTCTGATGGTTCGGCATTCACCCTGATGGCATCATCCGCGCCAATAGCCAGCGCTTTCCGTATGGTAGGCTCGGCCGATGCCGGCCCCACATGCGCCACGGTAACCGATTTGACTCCGGCTGAGGCATCATCCTTCAATTCCAGCGCGCGGGTAAGTGACAGCTCATCCCACGGATTAATAACCCACTGAATACCACTTATGTCAAGCTTTTTAAGATCATCAACAAATCTAACCTTGGTGGTGGTGTCGGGCACATTACTGATGCATACAAGTATTTTCATGCAAACCAATTTTTTAATTATACGAACTCGAGTCTTTTTATCACATTCATTTTAAAGAACTTATCTGAAAAAAAGCTGTTATTTTTCAATTTTTCAGGCCTACAAATATAAAATAAAATAGAAATATACAACCGGTGGCCACCTTATTTGGAATACTTACTGATTGGCCATAATCATCGAACCATCATCCCAAATACACGCCTGCTCATGGTTAACTTATTCCGGTTTGTCAAAAATTAAAAATGTGATAAGAAATATTCCTTAAATTTGTTTTAGAAATTCAAGGATGATGAAGGCGTTGATCCAAAGAACAATTGATTTGTTAAAGAAAAAGGTAAAGGAGAACCTGGAAGCCATTAACCGGAACCAGGCTTTGTTAAACGAATTGCTCAAGCAGCCGGTTTCGGCTGAAAGAACCTACCATATCGAAAAAAACTATGCCACAAACAAGTCCCTGCTTTCTGAAAACAATGATTACATAAGCCTGCAACTTACACTGGTTAACTTTCTGGAAAAATACAAGGATCAGCTTGATGATAAGAAAGAGATGGATCACTTTCCCGAACCGGATTCCATATCCTCTCTTGATGACGAAGAGCTATTTGATCTCACCATACAGGGGAAAATTGGATTTGAAAACAGCCATCCCAAATTCAGGGATGAGATTTTCTTCAACAGGCTTCTTTCGTATTATACCTCAAAGGAAGCTTATGAAAAATGCAATGATTTGCTGAGCCTTAAGAAGAGCAGGCAGCAGCAGTAGCAGTAGCAGTAGCAGCGGCAAAAGACCGTATTCCCTTAGATGTAGTTTACCACCACTTTTTTAAGCAGTTTTTCTTCGAGCAACTGGGCAATCCGGTTCACCACGGTGCGCCTGATCTCAAGCTCCACTGGCAGATGGGGGTCCTGGTGCGCAATGTTGATGCGGGTGCCGATAAGGATCTTGATGGCATCACTTTCCAGGATGAGTTTGACAATTTCATCGGCTGGTCCCCTTCCCAGTTTTGTATTGGCCGGGTTATAAGCCTTCAGAATTTTCTCAACCTTGTTCAGCGTAAGAATTCCTTCGGTAAACAAGTCAATACCTTCCATTACATTGATGGGTGGCAGTTCCGGATCTTCAAACTTGAATACATCTTCAATCTTCAATCCCAGTTCGCGCGAAACAATATCACCTGTCGTTGCGCCCATTACTATTTTCTTTCCTTTGAAACTGTTCACCTCTGCAGCAAGTCGCGGATCGTCTTCCTTGTTATAGGGAGGTCCGGTGCAAATCAGCAGTTCCCTGGGTTCCCTGAAGTAAATGACGCCGCAGGTGGTATCGTCTTTCGACTGAAAGCCATCGTTACGAAAGGCCATACTGAGGATCTTCGCTGCCAGGTTGCGGGCTGAAATCTGCGGGTACTGCTTGATCATGTCAATGGCATACCGGGCGGCATTGTCCACACCCCATCCAAACGGGAACCTGGGGGTACCCAAGCCCGATTGGGCAACTCCGTCGGTAAAAAAAATAATCCGGTCACCCTTTACCGGGGCAAAGGTGCACACCCTGATTTTCTTGGAGCATTTTGCATCTTCGCTGGTTTCAATATAACGGGCATCAGCCGGTTTAAATACCTTGCGGTCGCGTATGATTACACATTCCGGGTTCTCATATTCCAGCAGCGTCACCTTGTTGCTTTGTTCAATATCCACAATAGTGAAGGTGGAGTAGTTCATCTTGCGTTCGCTGCATTCGGGCAAGGTTTTCATGATGATCTCGGCAGTCTTCTCCGGCGCCTTGTGCTCCTTGGTGAAATTCACAGCCATGGTGGCAGTTAGTGTTGCCAGTATGCTTGCCTTAACGCCGTGTCCCATGCCATCTGACAAAACTACCACAATCCGGTTTTCTTCCTTGATCTTGCTTGAAAGGAAGATATCCCCGCAGATCCGTTGTCCTTCATAACTTTTCTGCTGGTAATCAACTTCTACAAAGAAATCCTCACCCATGGTATTGGTCTTCTATGTCTTCAACGTTCGGTGTTTGGTGTTTGGTGTTTGGTGTTTGGTGTTTGGTGTTTGGTGTTTGGTGTT
>CAZLLD010000094.1:0-10233 GCA_964560225.1 uncultured Bacteroidales bacterium | reverse complement strand
TGGGTGAAGATGATGCAAGGTTGATCTTAGCCAGAGCTATCCAGATATTCATGCCTGGGAAACCTCAGGTATGGTATCTGGATCTGCTTGCAGGGAAAAACGATCATGCTGCCGTTGAAAAAGCGGGCCCCGCTGGACATAAGGAAATAAACCGTACCAATCTGACGCTCGAAGAAGCCATGGAGAAATCAGAGAAAAGCGTCGTTAGCAGGCAACTTTCCTTGTTGAAATTTCGCAAACAATTCCCGGCTTTTGGTTTCGATGCCCAGTTAGAAATACTTGATTCAGATGTTGATCAGTTGAGACTGTGCTGGCAAAACAATGGTTGTTCAGCCACCCTGGAAGCTAATCTGAACGATTATTCCTTTAAGATAATCGCGACCGATACGGATGGAAAGGTTGTGTACTGCTTCCGTCAGTGAATTCAAAGAAACCCTGGTGAAAAATGTAAAAAGGATCATTCGCGAATGATGTGCAGAAAGAAAGACATCTGTCAATATTGAGCGACAAATAGAATCGGTTTATTATAAGGCTAAAAATAACCTAAAATAAGAATTATGAATACTCAAACTCCGGGTCAACAAAACCTTAAAATAATTAAATGGCTGACTTTTTTGATGTTTATGATGTTTGCCATGACAACTGATGCTGTTGGTGAGATAATACCCGTTGTAATGAAGCAATTTAAGGTAAGCATGACTGCAGCCGGTCTGATGCATTACACCCCCATGATTGCCATTGCTCTGGCCGGTGTATTTCTTGGCTTTCTGGCCGACAAACTGGGACGAAAGTTTACGATAATCCTGGGTCTTGCGTGTTTTGCTGTTAATTCATATCTGTATATTACAGCAAACACCTTTGGTTTTATTTTAAGCTTAATGGCTGTAGGAGGATTGTCTATCGGCGTTTTTAAAACTGGTGCACTGGCACTGATCGGCGATATCAGTTCATCAACGAAGGAACATACCGCAACCATGAATACTACCGAAGGCTTTTTTGCAGTGGGTGCAATAATTGGACCGGCTCTGGTTAAGTACTTTCTTACCAAGGGAGTGGCCTGGTCATGGCTGTATGTTGTGGCGGGCACATTGTGCATTATTCTGATTCTTATGGCTGTATTTGCAGAGTATCCCAAACAAATCAAAACAACGAAGGAACCAATTAATCTGAAAAGTACTTTGTCAATGCTGAAAGATCCCTTTGCCTGGGGTTTTTCTGCTGGTGAGTTTCTGTATGTATCGGCAGAATGTGCTGTGTATGTATGGATGCCAACCTTAATTGCAGAGTACGATGGAAACCGGATATTTATTGCAACTTATGCTTTGACAATTTTCTTTGTTTTCCGTGCCGGCGGTCGTTTCCTGGGTGCCTGGGTAACATCACGTTTTAACTGGACTGCAGTTCTTGCCATCTTTGGTTTTTTAATTATGCTGTGTTTCCTGGGAAGTGTCATCGGAGGGGTAGGAATGGCTGTAATATTGTTGCCCTTGTCGGGATTGTTTATGTCAGTCATATATCCCACACTTAATTCAAAAGGTATAAGCTGTTTCCCAAAAGCCAAACATGGATCAATTGCCGGTCTTTTCCTTTTCTTTACTGCCGCCGGTGCCGCCCTTGGACCATTGGCCATGGCTGCCGTAAGTGATGCATTCGGAGGTAATGCCTTGTATGGTTTTGTACTGGCTACTTTATTTACGGTGTTGCTTTTTTTGGGGTTGTTGTTAAACCTGATATTCAACCCGACAAAAGCAAGGTTACAACAGCTGGATGAAACGGAATATTAAGTCCCGGGAAAGTTATAACTGCCAGGTTTCATAACATATACAACCATAATAACTTAAATATGAGAAGGAATTTATTACTGCTGGTTCTGTCCATAATTGTTACAGGATCGGTTTTCGGTAAGGTAACGCTACCGGCATTGGTTAGTGATAACATGGTTTTACAGCAAAAATCCCAGGTGAAAATTTGGGGCTGGAGCAAGCCGGGTGCATCAATCACAGCATCAGCCTCGTGGGGCGAGAAACCAACAACAATAGCTGATAAAGAAGGTAACTGGAAAGTAACATTGAATACCCCAGCGGCGTCGTTTAATCCTCAAACCATTACCGTTAGTGATGGTGAACCGGTTACTATAAATAATATACTTATTGGTGAGGTCTGGCTTTGTTCAGGTCAGTCGAACATGGAAATGACACTAAAAGGGATGTGGTCATCAGGCGTGATAGGTGCTAACCAGGCCATTGCGGAAAGTGGAGCCTACCCTGATATCCGATTATTTAATGTAAAGCAAACGAGCTCGGTAAAGCCGCAGAAAGATTGTGTCGGGAAATGGGAGGTTTCATCACCGCCGGTAGTCAAATCATTTAGCGCAATAGGTTATTATTATGCACGTGAACTGCGGAAAATTTTGAACGTTCCCGTGGGAATCATTTGTTCCAGCTGGGGAGGTACTATTATCGAAGCATGGATGGATGCTGAGTCACAAAAGAATTTCACGGATGTTGATTTGAACCTGCTCAATAATGAGAAGTTGCCGGTATTCGAAAAGCCCATATCACTTTTTAACGGAATGATAGCTCCCCTAGTAAACTATTCGGTAAAAGGATTTCTTTGGTATCAGGGCGAAAGCAATATAAAGCGACATGCTACCTATGCTGATAAAATGGTTGCTATGATCAAATTGTGGCGCACTCTTTGGGGGGACGATAAACTACCCTTTTTCTATGCCGAAATAGCTCCGTTTAATTATGCTTCTAACCGCATAGACATGACAAAAGAACAGATACTGGCAGCATTGCTCAGAGAGCAACAGAAAAAAGTGATGACCCTAATTGATAACGTGGGAATGGTTTGTACCAATGATTTGGTTTTTCCTTACGAAAGAAATGAAGTCCATCCTTCAAACAAACCGGAAGTGGCCCGTCGATTCAGTTACTGGGCTGTCAACAGCGTTTATGGTGGGGCCAATTCATTATCAGTTCTGGGACCTCAGTTCAAATCAATGAAGATTGAGGGCAATAAAGCATTACTTACGTTTGAAGATAATGATGGAGGTAATGTAACCTGCAGGGAGGAAATGACCGGTTTCGAAATTGCCGGTGCCGACAGTATTTTCTATACTGCAAAGGCTGGTAAAGAAAATCCTTTCTCAAGAAACTTAGTTGTTACCAGTGATAAGGTAAGTTTGCCGGTTGCTGTACGTTATTGTTTCAGAAATTTCCAATTGGGCAATGTTACCAATCCCTATGGGCAACCATTGGTTCCTTTCAGAACTGACAACTGGTAATATCCATGCATGTGTGATACAAAAATTAAGTATCCCTTAATATTTCGAAAAGCTTAATGGCATCTGATTTTTTAAACTTTAAAAACATATAAAATGAAAACATATAAGAGCATCCTGATTCTTTTTCTTGTTGTTTTATTGTTTTCCTGCAAAGAGCAGCCATTGTCAACCATTGTGGTTACCGATGCCGGTAAAGTGGAAGGAATTCAGGAAAACGGATTCATAAGTTTCAAAGGTATACCGTTTGCTGCGCCGCCTGTTGGTGATTTGCGCTGGAAAGAGCCACAACCTGTTGCCCCCTGGGAAGGCGTGTTCAAAGCCGATTCATTTGGTCCGGCTTGTCCCCAGCCTCAAAATCTAAGACAGAATGAGGATTGTCTATATTTGAATGTTTGGACGCCGGCAAAATTGGCAAGCGAGAAATTACCGGTAATGGTTTGGATTCACGGAGGCGGTTTTTCAATGGGCGCTCCGTTAGAACCTACATATTACGGAGAAAAGTTAACACAAAAGGGCGTAATTTATATGAGTGTAACCTATCGCTTAGGACCTCTTGGTTTCTTAGCCCATCCTGAATTAACTGCCGAATCGCCCAATAAGGTTTCCGGCAATTATGGCTTGCTTGATATGATTGCAGCACTGAAATGGGTACAAAAGAATATTGCTGCATTCGGTGGTGATCCTGCCAAGGTTACTATATTCGGAGAGTCGGCCGGGGGCGCAGCTGTAAGCATCTTATGTGCATCTCCTTTGGCTAAGGGCCTTTTTAGAGGGGCAATATGTGAAAGTGGTGGTAATTTCAGCCCTGTAGATTCCAGTTCTATGTTAGCAGGTGCCGAAAAGTCAGGTCTTGAATTTATGAAACGCATGGGGGCAAACTCCATTGCCGATTTGAGAAAGATGGATGTTCAGCAATTCTTTAAAGATTCTCTGAGGGGAAGATATGGTTTCAGACCAACTGTCGATGGTTATGTTTTAATCGGCGATCAATATAAATCATATGAAGCAGGACCAACACAATATAATGATGTAAATGTTATTATTGGTTCAAATTCGGATGAAGGAGGTATGTTTGCCCGGGGTCCTGTTGAACCTGAAGTCTATAAAAATGGACTCAAGGCCCGCTATGGAGATTTTGCCGATAAGTTTCTCAAGGCATTCCCGGGTGATACAAAAGAGCAGGCTGCTTTTTCATCAGCAGATATGACTCGTGATCAGGGCTTCGGATGGGCTTCATGGACATGGGGCAGGTTGCAATCACGTACCGGAAAATCGAAGGTATTCATGTATTATTTCGAACAGAAACAACCCGAAATGCCCAATATGCCATTTAAACTCAGAGGTGCACCTCATGCAGCAGAAATTAAGTATGTGCTGCAAAATATTGATGAAAAGAGATATGGTGAAGAGGATATAAAACTATCAGAGACAATGGCCACCTATTGGACCAATTTTGCAAAAAATGGTGACCCGAACGGCGAGAATGTTCCTGTATGGGATGCATTTACCGAGCAAAATCCAGGTTATATGTATTTCAACAACAGCCCCGCTATGGGCCCGGTGCCAAACCTGAGCAATCTGGAACTATTTGAAGAATATTACAAAATCAAACGCGAAGCTAATTAAATCATTAAGCTATGGAGACACCCATGTTCGGCAAATAAACGAACATGGGCGTTTGCAGCCTGTTCAGCAGACAGGTGTCAAACCTTATCAATAAATTATATTCTGATGAAGAAAAATTTTCCTTTGATTCTCATTTCGTTTGTGAATCTTATATCGCTGTGCAGTATAATAAATGCACAGGAAACTATAGTAAAAATTTACGATGGCCCCGCCCCGGGGTCTGAAAAGTGGACTCATAAGGAATACAGCTATGAATTTGAGTCTCCCTTTTGGCACGAAAAAAATGTTGCCCTGTTTAATGTTGTTGAGCCTACGCTGACTGTATTTCTTCCGGACGCAAAAAAAGCCTCAGGTGCAGCTATTGTCGTCTGCCCTGGTGGTGGTTACTCTGCATTATCATGGGATACTGAAGGTGTCAATGTAGGAAAGAAACTGGCGGATATGGGTATTGCGGCTTTTGTCCTGAAATATCGTATCGCCTATTCGGGAGCAACCCCGGAGGAGGTAAACTTAATTGCCAGGACCTCATATGGCGGGGAAAAGAGAACCCCTGAATCCATTGAGTTGTCAAAAAAGAATACCGCGATGACCCTTTCCATGACAGCAGGGTATATTCAAAGAAACACCGGGACAGCAATAGAAATAAGCAATCCGTCAACCACTTCAATGGGTAATATCGGAAAAATGTCGGGTGATGACGGCAGGCGCGCTATTGAATATATCCGCCAGCATGCTGCCAAATGGAATATCAAATCTGATAAAATCGGCATGATAGGATTTTCTGCAGGGGGGATGGTGGCCCTGGATGTTGCTATTAACCATTCTGAACAAAGCAAGCCTAATGTAATTGGCTTGATCTATGGCGTTTTTGGAGCCCAAAGTCTCCCTGCCGATCCAATGCCTGTGTTTATGGCAGCAACACAATATGAATCAACTGGTAATACAGCAGCATTATACGAAAAGTGGTGTAAAGCCAGGCAACCTGCCGAGATTCATTCATTCACGGATTCAAGACACGGTTTCGGTTACAGATATAATGACGATTCGGTAAATATCTGGATCGATCTGTTCTATAATTTTTTGAAGAAAATAAAATTCATTGATTAGGTGATTGTTTTCTGTGAAATCGGGTGACCTGCAGTCAAATGCGGGTTGCCCTTTTAACATTTGAATACTTTGGCGTTTTAATTCCGCATGCCTTGCTAAAGATTCATCTTGCTTAGAATGTTTCAGCATCAGGCTAAAGAATTTTTAAAAAATGTCAGCATAATCCCATAAGAATTATAACTTGTCAGGGTTTTAATATATACTACCGGGAACAATAATCATAAAAAGGAATTCCATGAAAAAAGTCATTCAAGCATTTGTTATCGTATTGATGCTCTTCGTTAATTCGGGGTTGGCAGTTGATCTCTTTGGTCAAAATATCAGTAAATTACCCAGAAGTAGTCCTGAATCACAGGGAGTATCCTCGGCGGGTATAATTGATTTTCTTAATGCCGTTGATACAGGCCGGGTAGAATTACACAGCTTTATATTTATCCGGCACGGCAAAGTGATTGCTGAAGGCTGGTGGAGTCCTTACGGATCAGATTACAAGCATATTCTTTTTTCGGCCAGCAAAACATTTACTGCCACAGCAGTTGGTCTTGCCGCTTCAGAGAACAAATTAAAGATAACTGATAAAGTGGTTTCATTCTTTCCGAATTCGCTGCCTGATTCCATCAGTGACTATATGAAAGAGATGACCGTGCAAAATCTTTTGATGATGTCGGCCGGACAGGATCCTGAACCCCGGGCTATGGGAACCAGCGGAGACTGGATCACTGCATTCCTGAGTAGTGCTCCGGTTCATAAGCCGGGATCCGTATTCAAATACAACAATATGGCAACATTTATGCTTTCAGCCATCGTTCAGCAGGTTACAGGCCAAACAGTTTTTGATTATTTACAGCCCCGGATATTTAAACCTTTGGGAATTGCAGGAATCGATTGGGATCTTAACCCTCAGGGGATAAATTTGGGTATGATCGGGTTAAGACTTCGCACGGAGGATTTGGCTAAGTTCGGACAATTATTAATGCAGAACGGGGTTTGGAACGGCAAGCAGCTTCTTCCGAAAGAGTGGGTTAAGGAAGCCACTTCCTTCAAAATTGCAAGTGATGACGGTGGGGCAAGCAAGGTCTCTAAAGATTTGAATGATTGGGCTCAGGGTTACTGCTACCAGATGTGGCGCGGAAGAAATAACAGCGTTCGGCTCGATGGAATGGGTGGACAGTTTGTCGTACTTTTCCCGGATAAGGACGCTGTGGTGATTATGACCGCCAATGCAAGAAATACACAGGATGAGTTGAACCTGATACATAATTATCTGATACCGGCAATAAAGTCGGATAAGCCGCTGGCTGAGAATTCCGGGCTCTATAATGAACTACAGAAAAAACAATCTTCTCTGATTCTGAAACAGGCGTCTTCTGCAGGATTACCAAAAACAGCGCTCGAGAGTGTTATTTCAGGTAAGGAGTTTGATTTGATGAACAACAGCAATAACATCCAGTCAGTGTACTTTACGTTTAATGGTAAAGAGTGCAGTTTTGCTGTAAAAAGGGATGATCATATTGATGTAATTAAAGCCGGACATGATAGTTGGAAAATATCAAATACGTCATTATCGTCATTTTTAGCTCCTCCTCGTGCCGCTTCGAAATCGGTTGATGCGAACTATAAATTGCTGCAACCGGTAATAAAGGCCGGCGCAAGTTATTCATGGACAGACAAAAATACACTTGAACTTACAGCTCGTTTTGTTGAAGAAAGCCTTGGTTCAGAGTCGATTATCTGTAAGTTCTCTGATGTCAATGGCAATATCAGCGTTACTATTGAATCGAAAGGCGGAGGATTTATGGGAATGCCCGGGCAGGCGCCAGCACCGCTGAGAGGCACACTAATAAAGATTGAATAGTATTGCTATTGATTAGCTGATTTAGCATTGGGTTTATATCAAAATAAAATTTTATTGTAATCATTATGAGAAGATTGGTTTCTTTTGTTGTTTCAACATTCGTTCTTGCCTGTGCTTTGGCAATTGGCCAGATTCCTGGTGCCAATATTGTAATCTCTAAGGAGCATATTGAAAAGGCGGGTTTATCGATACCTGCTTCAGCAATCGGGGAACCTGTAAGTTCGGTGAAGCTTTATGCACCCCGTTGGATCGAAGCAACTGAAGCTTCCCCTGCATATGGGGTTGTTGAAGGTTCTATTTTCCCTGTAGATCCCAACGGCTGGCCTATTAATTTCAGAGTGCTGTTGCCTGCAAGCTGGTCACAAAGGGCCATTCAATCCGGAGGTGGCGGAATGAACGGGTCTATAACTGTAAGAGAAGGCAAGAATCCTTTGCTCAACAAAGGATTTGCATTGTATGGCAGCGATGCCGGTCATCAGGCTTCCGGTATGGGTGGACCTGCAGGTATGCAAAGTAAGCCTTTGGCAACAGGACCGGCTTCAGGTGACGAGTGGGCTTTAAACGAAGAAGCCATCCGGAATCTGGGTTATATGCAGATGAAAAAGACTCACGATGCTGTTATGGTAATAATTGAGCGGGTTTATGGCAAACGGCCCGACTATAATTATTACGTGGGAGGTTCTCAGGGAGGACGCGAAGGGCTGACCGTTGCACAACGTTACCCGGCTGATTATGATGGGATCATATCAGATGTGCCCATAGTTAATTTCTCTACATTAATGCTTGCTCCGGAGTTAATCAGAATACAGGAAAAACCATTGGCAAACTGGGTAACTCCCTCAAAAGTTAAAGCCATCAGAGCTGAATTTTTAAGACAATGTGACCAGCTTGACGGACTGGCAGATGGTGTAATTAATAACTACCTGGACTCAAGGGCAATTTTTAATGTTTCTGACGGGATTGGCCCTGCTGATCCTTGGGCAGCTTTAAGAACTCCAAACGGCCTGGACCCTGATCCCAATGACACATCGGCTGCTGCCAAACTGACCAATGGACAAATCAAGACTCTTGAAATGTGCTATAGTCCTTATAAATTTGCTACTCCGCTGGCCAATGGAGTAAAAGCTTTTGGAATGTGGTTGCCTACTACCGTGCCAGATGATTTTGGAATGATTACCGGAACACGGTATAAAGGACAGGAGGGAGCTGCTGAAAACGCCTCTGTTCACAGATCTTTGGGAACACTGGGTGTGACCGGGTTCCTGATGCAGGATATTCAGGCCAATCCATTGGATTACGTTGAAGGAGGCTCTCTGAACAAACGCAGGGAAGAAATATCAGCGTGGCTCGATGCTACAAATCCTGATCTTTCAGCTTTTTATAAGCACGGAGGAAAGATAATTCTGACTGTTGGTACAATGGATCATATAGCTTCTTCAGGAGCCCAGCTGGACTATTATCAGTCGCTGATTAATACCATGGGACAGAAAAAAATCGATGATTTTGCCCGTTTATATGTGGTTCCTCAGGGCGGTCATGGTTTATCAGGTAAAAGCTATAAGGTGAACGGGGAAGGCAAATCGGTTGCAGTGAGAAACCTGCCAAGACCAGATGGTGATGATAAGTTAGATCTGCTTATGGCCTGGGTAGAAAATAAACAGGCTCCTGCCAAAACACTCGTATTGGATGAAAAAGGCCGGATAGGTACTCAACCCGATGTAAAAGGATTTTTGCTTTGCTCCTATCCAAATTATCCCAAATATGTTGGCGGTCCCTCAGAAATGGCATCCTCCTATGTCAGTGCAGAACCTACAGTGATGTCCTTCGGCAAACCTGAGGGCAATGAAACAACCACTATAAAAATTTCTGTTTCACCTGTTGTTGTATCTAAGGGGAGGGTGGAACGGTTTGTAATGCCTTGCGAATACGAAAAAGAAAGGATTATTGATGTATGGTTGCCGGAAGGCTATTCCAAAGACAACAAATATTGTGTGTTGTATGCACAGGACGGAAATAATCTTTTTGATGCCACTAAAATGTTCAATCATCAGGAGTGGCGGCTTGACGAGGTTGCTGACAGTTTGATGGCAACAGGTCAAATCCGGAAAACGATCATTGTAGGTGTTCATTGCACGCGTCAGCGCTTTAAGGAGTATCTTCCACAGAAGGCTGCACAATACCTGAGCGAAAACGCTAAAGTCGAGCTGAAAGATGTGATTAACAGTTGCCTGGGAGATAGTTATCTGAAGTTCCTTGTTGAAGAGCTTAAGCCCTTTATTGACAAAAATTATTCAGTATATAAAGATCGTGAAAACACTTGTATCATGGGTTCAAGTATGGGAGGACTGATTTCTCT
>CAZLLD010000093.1:2751-10587 GCA_964560225.1 uncultured Bacteroidales bacterium | reverse complement strand
CCAATTGAAGTCCCGGGTGAATTGGTGTCGTTATAAACCTTGTAAACGGGATAGCAGTTGATTCATTAAATATTGAAATATTTATTGGAATTGCTTTCTTTTGTCCAAACAATACTGTCGGGGTGATAAAAAGTATAAATATTAGTATTCTGCTCATTGTTGCGTTTTTAGGGCTTATATTGTGTGCTGGCGGGTTGTTGTTTCTATTTCTTTGTCAGCTTATATCTTAAATGTGTTGTCAATTCTGATGATATTACTTCTTCAATTTGTATATCATATTTGTCTTTGTCAATGCCGTCAAAGAGCCGGATACCGCTTCCTAAAAAAACGGGTGCAATGTGAATAAAAAATTCATCCACAAGTCCGGCATTTAGAAATTGCTGTATAGTATTTGCACCACCTTGTATTCTAATATCCTTTCCTTTTGCTGATTTTCTTGCTTTATTCAAGGCACTTTCAATACCGTCAT
Organism: uncultured Bacteroidales bacterium; assembly: GCA_964560225.1. GTDB lineage: Bacteria > Bacteroidota > Bacteroidia > Bacteroidales > UBA10428 > UBA5072. The sequence goes on along the minus strand of CAZLLD010000093.1, from coordinate 10,118 downwards.
TAATGAAGTGAAAAGTTGTCGAACCGTCTTGAGCCCAGGGTTCTCGCTTTTCGTGTGTCAATACATAAACATCAGCTTTATATAAGTCATTTGGCCAACTAACCTCGCCTTCTTCAAACATACGTTTTCCCATAATGAATGCACCTGTTCGTTCAATGGTCTCTCTAATAAATTCTCCATCAGGGCCATCTTCTTTGCCTCCTTCTAACCCTAAGTATTCCCAAAAAGCTTTTTGATTAAACATCCACGAATGAATTTGACCTGAAATACCACCCATAGGATTTTTAGGACTTCTGTTATCTCCTGCGAAAAAACCATCAAGAGATATTCCGCTGTCGAATATTATTTTGCTCATATTTTACTTTGTAAATTTTACTCATCAGGAATAAATGCAATAGCATCTACTTCAACTAAATAATCAGGGTGTGCCAATGCTGCAACAAAAATGCCTGTAATTGCCGGTGGATTCTTCAGATTGCCCAAATACTTTTGTGAAGCCTGAAACCCACGGTATAAATCTTGTCCCTGGACAATGTAAATGGATAGTTTAATAAGATTGTTAAAAGTTGCCCCACTGGCTGAAAGTGCTATTTGTAAGTTCTTCATTACTTGATCTGTCTGCTCAAAAATATCACCTTTACCAACTATTTCTCCTTGTGCATTTACTGCGTCTTGTCCACCAATATATATGGTCTTTCCTTTTCCTTGTGTTATCACAACTTGTGAAAATGCAGGATTTTTTGAAAGTCCATCTGGATTGATGTATTTTACATTTTTGTTCATTTCTCCGCTGTTTATTTGATTTTTTGTTATGACCTGGCAAGTTGATTGGTCATTGATTCCAAATGTAAGGAAGCAACCTATCAAGATAATAAGTAGCTTATTCATAATACTATGATTCTAATTTAACCAAAGTTAAAACATCAAAGTATCAACTCAATATAAGAACGGAAACAAATCATGAAGTAATTTTGTTCAACCTTGCTCACAACGTTCACCGGTATGCGCAGTTGCCGATTCATGGGCGCTTTCGTGTCGTGTTACCCGCAAGTTAGCCAACTGAACTGACATTAGCAACCCCTCCACGCGGCAATTGCGTATGACCGGGTGTTGTACGCCGTAAATATTTAAATATCTATCAATTACAATCAGTTATTTTAATCTCACTTAGTATAATTTTGCCTTGTTTATTCAAGTTCCCATTTAAACTTCTCTCATTACAAATATTCAAAGTATTAGGAATCGAATCATCAGTTTCAACAGTCCCTATAACTTGACATCTTGATGTTATGGATAAATCCTTTGTCACTATAACACTATCATAACAACTAGAAACATCAACAGATGCTTGTCCTGAACAACAAGATACACATATAATTTGTCTGTCAATTTGATTTCCGAACTTATCAAATGTAATAATAGTCGGATAAAGCATATCTCCAATTGTTGGAAACAAAAAGGCATAATAATCTGACGTATCAGGAAACGCTCCAATGATATTATGAATATCTTTTTCAAAAATTAATGAATCATTGCCATTAAAATCAACAGTATAATTGCTTTTTAGGGAATTTTCCATATCAGAACTATATTTTAAAGGCAATTCAACAAATCCACTTTCTTTAATAACGAATCGAATATGTTTCAATTTCACATCATTAATTGATTCGACAATTTGTCTATTAGAATTACAAGAAAATAGGCATGTAGAAAACAATAAGATGTAAAATCCTTTTAGTGTCATCGAATGTCTTTTTTTATGGCGTACAACTAGCTTATAAACCTACTTTTAGTGTGTTTATTATCGTTATTTGGTATAATAAACACACTTTTTGAGATGTTTATTTGATAAAATTGTTGTTGGATTTCGCGGGTGTGATAATCATTTTTGCTTCATGTATAGGTATACTCCGTCCTCCTCAGTCCCATTTTGGATATCCGCTGAACAACTTTACCACAGCTGCCTGTTCTTACTATCCCCTGTTCACAGACTTTATTACTTAAAGCCCTATTCAGCGTTTTCCCAATAAAGAACGAGAAGTCTGGATTTTTGGTAACTTTTGGCTATTGTCACTTTAAATATAGGGTTTTTATGGATTGGGTGTGCTGAAGGGAGAAAAAAAGATACAAGCTTGCCTGCCCTGCCTAACAGCAGTCAGGCGACAGCGCAGGCAGGTTGGTTACTTTTTACTCACTTCGTTCGTGAGATCGCTTCGCTTAGTTGCGCCGCAGCAAAAAGTGACAAAAGGGTTCGGGCAAAGCACCGTCTGAATGCAGACGATGTAGCAAATCCTCCCCCAGCCCCTCCAGAGGGGACATTGCTACGATTAAAGTTTTGAAATACTTCTGATGGCAGCATGACAGGCAACAATACCCGGCGATTCCGCCATGAGCCGATCAATCACCAATAATGTAATTCATGGTTTCAAAATCAAGAGTCAAAGAACAATTTCTAAAAAACTCATGTGAGATTAATCCACTTATGGTAAATCCAAAACTGTTTTCCAACTGATCCGGAAATGCTCCAAATACACCATGGAGGTTATTAACACACATACCTCCCAAACACAGGCGATCTATCTCCATCGGATACATATTGAAATAACCACCGCCACCCGTTGCTTTGTTTTTTTGCCGGATATCATAGGATAATCCCAACTTTTTTAATGCCGATTTAGGACATGTGAAGGCATTTCCTGCAAGTCCGGTATCCACAAAAAGCAACAGGGTATCGCTGTTGTTGATGCTGCCCCTGGCCATCATAAAATGATCATCAGCCATTACATACGGGATGATTTTACATGCCGGGATGTTATTCACAATATCACTGAAATGATACCTGGTCTTGTTTCGAAGTATGAGCTGCCCATTTTTGTAATCAATAGTCGATAAGAACTGGTATAAAAATACAGTGCCAATAACACCGTCAATCCGATATCCTCCCAGTTCGAGCTGGTTCAGATTCAGGGTAACAACCGGAATGTTTTTAACCTGTAGTTCCCCCAGGGTAATGGAATGGATTGCACCATGACCCATCGGTGCCTTTTTACCACCGCCAAATGCATTTCCGCTCTCAACACCAAATACAACTGCTTTTGCCTGGTTGGCGAATTCTTCACTCAGCGTGAGCTCGCCTCCGCCTGTATCAATAATGAAATAGCCCTTATATTCATTGTTAATGGTTACTTCCACAACCGGTAACGGATCAGTGATCAGGAACCTGATCCGTGTTTCCTGAAAACCATTATCCATTTGATAGGGCTGCATACCGGCAAAATATTCCATCTTTTTTGCCATGGCTTCCCGGCCTGAATTCCTGTATAAGGGTGCAGCCTTTGAAAATTGCAGTTGCCGGTGGTATACTTCTGCCAGGAAGTAGTCCGGTGTGGTCAGTTTTGGTTTGATTGCCTTTGCTTTGTTCAACCATTTTTCTGACTCCTCTGTGTGGTTGAATAGCAGCGATGTGTAGCCCATATATACCAGGGATTTTAAATCATCAGGACGGGTAATCAGGATTTCCTGATATGCCTTTTGCGATCCGATAAAATCGCCATTACGAAATAGATTTCCGACAGTTTTTGCAGGCTGGGAACTGATGCCTGAAAATAAAAAGGAGAAGAAGGACATGGCAACAATTTTTAGGGAATTTTTCATTTTGCTTTCTGTTTGATTTGAGAAAACAAAATTGCTGCCGGGTGCTGAATCAAGCAAAAAAAGCGGGTAGTAATAAGGTAGTAAAAAAGGAGTATTGACCTATATATTGTTGCTTATCAATTCTTTGAATTTCCGGGTTTCATTTCTGGATTGGATATTCAGTTTTTTAAAGATGTTCGAAATATGTTTTTTAACCGTGTGAACGGAGATGAATTGGTTATCGGCAATTTCCTGATTGGTTTTTCCTTCGGCCAATTGCTTGAGAATATTGAGTTCAGTATGGCTTAAGCAATCCAGTACAGACTTGTTGACCGCATCTGAACCGGTTGCATTTTTTTCCATTTTCATTTCAAACCGGAATTCTCCAAAATACAGGATCAGTCCGATTACAGCTAAAGAAGCTAATATTATCGCAAAAACCAACATAGCGCCTTTTTCAAATTTGTCTTCAATGATAATATATTTTCCTGATTTGCCGATTTGTTTTTTGATGGATATCCCTCTGCGGGTAGCTGCAACACTCTTGAAGTATTGCGATCCGCCTCTGAGAAAAGGCGCCTGCCTGTAGGCAGGGTAGCTAAACTTCGCCTAGCGGGGGTGGGCCCGTCATACTTCGACAAGCTCAGTATGACGGCAGAGGGCGTGCCGGGACTAGCCAGGGGTTCGTTTTGTCTTGACTATTCATACTTCATTCTTTGTGTCAAGTAGACAAAGAATGAAGTGGGGTTTCGGTGCAAGGCCCCGGATGCATGCTGAACAATATCCGGGCTTTTTCATTTTTTATAAAAGAAAAAATAGCCATTCGATATGCTTTTGATATTTTATTTTCTTGCTATCAAATAGGCAATGTAGGCAGGCAGGTTGCCAATGAGTACAAACAATGTCCACAAGACATATTTGTTGTTTCTGTCACGGCTATCAAAATATACCCACAATGGTAACAGCAACCAGTATAACAGGAAGCAAATACCCAATGCTATGATAATTAATTTATAATTTTGAGAAGATTCGTTTGTGTTATTCAAATTATAGGCAACTGCTGCAAAACCGACTACATTATCAGAACTTGTTTTTAAAGGCATAACTATATGCCCGTATACATCGTTATGCTCGCCTTCGAGCCTGATGCGAGCCGCTATAAGCAGAATGCTTTTTTGTAATGAATCAATACTGCCTTCAACAGCGCTGATTAATCCTCTGCTTTGAGCATCTTCAAAATCAAATGCATTAGCGTGTAATGGTGTGCTTTGCGACATCATTCCATTGGCATAGATTATTTCTCCATTCTTGGCAATCAACCATTTCGTATTGATTACGGGAACAGACAACGTACTTTCGAAGTAGTCGAAATAAGCCTTGCTATTGATTCCTGTGCTGTCAACCTTAATGTGTTTTAGTCTGTCAATTACTATTTTTTTATTTTCCGGATTTTCAGTTTTTACTGATCGCATCAGAACGGTTGCCAATGCCATTAGAATAATTGCCATAGCCCCTGATATTAAAGATATCCAGGGCAATATCCTATACCACTTTTTTTCCATAAGAACTCTTTTTTAAAATTATTAAAACAATACATGAAACAGGAATAAAGAACAAGCTTAGGACTAAAGCCGGTTTTAACAAATCAAACATATGTATTGATATTCTCCCTTCTGAGAAAAACAAAATTAGAAAGATCATCCAAACTGCAGAAAGTCCAATAGTTATCTTATTTTTCGGTTGTGATTCTTTCGCATTTTGCGCTACTTTTTGTTCCAGAAATTGCAGCATGTCATTTTTAAGTTCGCGATCCGGTAGATGCTCTTTATTGAAACTTGCATTCAGTAGCTTTTCAATATTTTTTTCTGTACAAGTATTTTTACTTTGCATGGATTAGTTTTTTGTAATTCGCTTAAATTCCTTTCTGAATGATTCTCTTGCACGCACAAGCATCGATTCTGTGGCCTTATATGACTTACCTATTTCATTTGAAATTTCATCGATTCTTTTATTCCCGATATATTTTTCTTCAAGTAAATATTTGTGTTCAGTTGTTAAACTAGCCAATACGGCAATTACATTGGCCTGAATCTCCGGGTCAATTAATTCGTTATCTAACTCTTCAGAATCAATATCAAAATTGTGATTAACATTGCTTTGGAATAATCTTTGCTTATTGGTTCTTCTGTAATAATCGGATATTTTGTTTTTAGCAATAGCACACATCCAGGTGAAAATGCTGCTCTTAAATTGAAAATCTTTTACTTTTTCGACAAAGACAACCCATGTCTCCTGCCATATTTCTGTTGCCGTTTCCCTGTCATTGTCCAGTTTATGTAAAATATATGCAAACAGCAAATCGGAATACCTTTGATACAAAATTTTAAAAGCTTTTTGTTCTCCGTTTATAATTTCTTTAATTAATTGATTATCGTGCTGCGTCATTTATTTTTTTTGATTTCACGTATTAGTCGCTAAAACCTGAAAATCCTTCGGCATTTTTTATATTTTCAACCTGAATTCGGGACAGTTCCCGATAAACTGGTTAAATTAAAGTATTTATATACAAAGTGTGTGAATGATCACCTGTAAATCGAACTAAACAATGACAAGATTGGCTATTTGAATTGTACCTGTATGACCGAGGAAATACTTCATCAGGGATTTCAGAGCAGCATATGCCCAACCTTAACAAACCACAATGAAGGACGAAATGTTTGAAATCCCGCTGATACCGGCATGATTTATGACCCGTTGCTGAGCAGGGTTGTTATTTCAATCATTGTTTTATCAATCCCTTTATAATAATCCTTAAATAAAAGTTTTACCGGAACATCAGGAGTTAAATCCTTTGCTGCAACCCCAAAGAACAAATTAATCCAATATGTTTTGAATAGTTCAAAGTGATCATTTTTCCAATCGTGAAAGCCATAAACCGCTCTTGCAGCAATTTTGGAATTAGGTAAAGAAAATTGTCGTCCTTCTGCCCAAAACTTGAGTCCATCGCCAGCATGTTGTCCAATTATTACAGCTCTGTCTTCTGCAAAATATTTCAATCTGGCGGCAGTACATATTGCTGCCGAAAATGTTGCTTTACCGGTTATTATATATATTTTTCCATTTATCTTTTTGGAAATCGTTCTTGAGAAAGAGGCAAGTTTGGTATAATCACCTCCTCCATTAAATCGCAAATCAATTATTAAATCCTGAACGGCATTTGAATCCAAATAATTCTTAATTGTCTGATTCAAGCCTTCTGAATTATTTGAATTGTTTATTTGGATGTACATCAAATGCAATGTGTCTATATATTCCACATTGTAGTCGTTATTAAGGGCAGATAAATAAAACGGCATGGATAATCCATACAACACATGTTCCCAACCTGCAGTATCTGTTTTTTCTTTACTTATGGGAGATAAATCTTTCCATGAGGAGTATTCATCAGAGTTGTCAGCATTTGCTATCGGAAATAAATATGTTGTGAAATTACTATGATCATCGGCAAACTCATATTTAATCGAATCCGAAGTCGGAGAAAGATAGGCTGCCTCAAAAAAATCAGGACTTGCTAAAAAATAGGAACTCAGGGTTTCTATCCACGATTTATTTCCAGCCTTGTAGTAATCAAGTGTCTGAATTAAATCGTCAACGGATTTATCACAAATGGATACAATTCTTTTTCCCAGAAATTGCTCGAACCCATGTTTTGCTTTTATTACATAAAGTCCATC
>CAZLLD010000093.1:0-2651 GCA_964560225.1 uncultured Bacteroidales bacterium | reverse complement strand
TTTTTCCCAGAAATTGCTCGAACCCATGTTTTGCTTTTATTACATAAAGTCCATCATCAAATAAATATAACCGCAGCGGTATCCGCCTGAAATTTTGAAAGTAAACAGATGTATGTGCATCATCCGCCATACTCGTGCAATGAGAAATTAAAAGTTTTATTCTATGGTCGCTCAATGCATCAATATTCGCTTTAATGGAGTCAATTATCTGATTTGACCTATTAATTGAATCAACCGGAAAACTTTTGCATACTTTATAAAAATTCTTCTGAAAATGGGTTAAATCCTGTATCCATGCTTCTCTTCTGTCAGCAGGATCTGGATAATCTGCTCTGAATCTGTGATTATAGGTAATTTTTGAGGTTATAATAATTCCAACAGCAAGAATTACTGTGAAACTAAAAATCGATAATATCCATTTCTTTCTCATGCAGATTTTTTTCAAGATGTTGTTTCCCAAATGTTACCTTAACATCTTATCAAGAATTGTTTTCAATTCTTCTGCTGAAGGCGCAATTGATAAAATGGTTCCGCTTTGGTCAACCAAAAATGAACCACCGCCGGAATTTCCCAATCCGTATTTCTCCCATAGTTTCCCGGCATCCTCTAGTTCAACAAGGTTTTTCCATGGATAATTATCATTTTTTGCTGCATTAACTGCTGCAGTCAATGCACGTTCTCTGGCAATTCCGACAATCGTAAAACCTTTATCTTTATATTCTTCGTAAACAGGTATCATGCTTATTGAATTTCTCCGGCAGGGACCACACCAGGATGCCCAAAAATCAATCAGCGCTACTTTGCCCTTTATCTGGTCAGATAACCTGACAGGATTCCCCGAGAAATCAGGAGCCGTGAAATCAATATATGAATCACCAACTTTAACTGATGATAAACCGGTAATCAGATTAACCATTTTTTCTGTATAAGGATGTGTCGGATATTTTTTTGAATAAACCGAATTGTATAATTCTATAAACAGTGGGATGTCTTCTTTTGAGAAATCATAAGCCCTGCGCAGCTGATTTATTAACAAGCTGTATGCAACAAGTGAATGGCTTTTCCGAATATATTCCTTTTCCCAGTTATAAAATTTCAGATTAAGATCCTTACGGAGTTTCATCAGAACATTGGCTTCAGCAGTATAAGCTTCACCCGTATCATACATTTTTTGTATTATTGCATATAAACTATCCCTTTGGGTTTTGTTTTCTGCTGACTTTACCTCCTCCATTATTCTTTTCATACTTTCTGAATCAAATTTTCCGGCACTAATTAAACTGTCAACTTGTTTCTGAAACTTTGAGCTTTGAGTCATCGACTCTTGTATGTCAAGGTAATTACCATATTCTGTGTTTAATCTGCCACCTTCAACAACATTCTTATCATATTCTTCCATAGGAAAAAGCCTGAAAGAAATTAAACCTGAATCTGAAAAAAACGTGATTGGTCTCCACCCTCCATTCGCCATTTCATCAAAAAAAGCCAGCGAATACGATTCTTCAAAATCACAATTTAACTCATATTCAAATTCGCCATTGCGAATGGGAATATACTTTCCCAGAACACGCGCATCACCATTTTCTTTGGTCAGTACCAGCCGGCTGCTTTGTGGGCGATTCATTACCATTCCCTTTAATTTGCAATGAATCTGATGCGTGTCAGGTTGCGATAATTTATAAGTTTTAATTCCAGTAATAATAAAAGCTCCGTCGTATTCTCCTTCCATAAAATCGAATGAGCTGTCTTCTTTTCTCAAAGGTTCTGTATACAACTTAAAAGATAAATTTCCAGATTGGGGCATGGTGGCTCGTTCATCCAGTACATAACCTTCGGAACCCAGTAATTTATAAACATGTCCTGATTTTCCTTTTAAATAGCTTTTTGAGGATATTGAAACCCATGCATCCGGAAGTGTTGAGTTATAAAAGTCACAATACAGCACTGTAACAGAATCCCTCAATTCTAATTTACTAATCTCAAATGAACTTGTATTGCTACTTTCATATTGAGGGGATTCAACAATTACGTTCTGAGCAATACCTGAAGCGGTAATCAGGGATAGTAGTAAATGGGGCAGGAACAGGTTTAGTTTCATGGTTTTGGGGTTTAATTATATATGATATGGGCCGGTATGATTGCAGTGTAACTCGAAATATTTCATAAAGAGTGGTGTCAACAACAGCCTAACCGCAGGCGTTTGATTTCCATAAGGCAATAGTGAATTGTTTATAAGATAACGTCGATTGCTTCCAATAAGGGTAAATATATACAAATCAAACTATTATTCCAAGTCTGCGATAGTATAAAAGTTATCTGAATTAAAATCAGCGGGGTTCTTCAAATAAACGGGTAAATCACTATGTGACTTCATAAAATATTCGATGGGGCAAAGCCCATAGTCGTCAAGTTAAGAAATTGTTCTGCAGAACAAGGCACTCACTTCATTAATTTGAGATGAGTTTTGAAAATGTCTTATCCCCCTCTGGAGGGTAGGGGAGGATTATAGAGCGCTACCAAATATTTAATATTAATAAATTGTAAGGATATAAGGCAAACACGAAAAACAATATGAATTCATGCAAGTCCACCCCCTGACCCCCGCCAGCGGGGGATATCGCTATGTTCAGCGTTAACCACTATGATTTGAA
>CAZLLD010000092.1:6218-10857 GCA_964560225.1 uncultured Bacteroidales bacterium | reverse complement strand
ATCTGTCTCGACCACCTGCTGAAATTTGCTGTTGCCGTATTGCTGCTGGCCACCGTTACCGAGGTGGTGCAGCTGCGGGTGCCGGCAAGTGCGTTTAATCCGCTTGATTTACTTGATAACGTGATGGGAGTAGCGTTTGGAATAGTTGCGGTATTGGTCGAAGATCGAAAATCGAAGATCAAAGACTGAAGCTTGCCTGCCGATAGGCAGGATCAAAGATCGAAGACCGAAAATCCATGATTTAAACTTAGACCTTTGATCATAGATCTTTGACCTTGGATCTTAGATCTTAAATCTTGGATCTGAATTAGATTTTTCGTAAATTGCGTTACGTTAAAACCGTAATATGAAACACAACATTACCAATCCTTTTGTTACCGGCGGTTATATTGCGCCTGAATATTTCTGCGACCGGCAACAGGAAACGGATCACCTACTCAAGGCAGTTGAATCAAAAAGAAATGTCACGCTTATATCATTAAGGCGAATGGGTAAAACCGGACTACTGAAACACGTTCGCCATTTGCTTGAACAAAAGAAGAATCCTCCTTCTGTGATTTATGTCGACCTGATGCCAACCATGAATGGCAACGACCTGATGAATGCCTTATCTTCTGCCCTGTTACAGGTAAAACACACTGAAAAGAATCTTGCTGAAAAACTGTTGACATTACTCACATCATTCCGGCCCCGGTTATCATACGACAGCCTCACCGGAAATCCTTCTGTTGAACTGAGTATTGCCTCACCTGCCGAAATGCAATCAGGTTTTGACAACCTGTTGAAATTTATGTCGGAGATCAAACACAACCTGGTGTTTATGTTCGACGAATTCCAGCAGATCAGTCAATATCCCGAAAAAAATATGGAACACCTGTTGCGATCGATTATTCAAACCTATCCCGCTATTCCCTTTATCTTCTCCGGAAGCAGCAAACACATGCTTGAACCCATGTTTTCAGCAGCAAACAGGCCGTTCTACCAAAGCGCTGAACTTATGTATCTGAACGAAATCCCTGAAACAGATTACAGGAACTTCATCATCCAGAAAATGGCCTCCGGCAATAAATCCATTGATGCCACAAGCCTTTCCGCTTTGTTTGAATGGACAAGGCTGCATACTTTCTACGTTCAGCATGTTTGTAACCTGCTTTTTGAAATCGAATCACGAGTGATTGACCATAAGGTTCTTAACCAGGTTTTCTACAGCGTGTTATCATCCTTCGAGCCACTATATGCAGGATACCGCAAACTTGTTCCGCCACACCAGTATAAATTGCTGATGGCCCTGGCAGCCGAAAATGGGACATTGCAACCTACATCGGGCGCTTTTATTAAAAAATACGACCTGGTTAGTGCCAGTTCTGTCAACACATCTCTGAAGGCCCTTACTGAAAAAGAACTTATTGTTCAAAACAGCGGCCGCTGGCTTGTATACGACGTGTTCCTGTCCAGGTGGCTGGAGAAGATGAAATAGGGCCAAGAAGATCGAAGATCGAAAATCGAAGACTAAAGCTTGCCTGCCGATAGGCAGGATCGAAAATCGAAGGTCGAAGCTTGGATCTTGGTTCTTGGATCTTGGATCTTAACCCTTGGTTCTTGAACCGATTATCGCTAACTTTGTTATGTTAAATGATAAATTATAATGAACTCCCGTCATAGCCAGGCTTTAAAATCAATCATGTGGGATTATAATATTTCCGTTAAGGATATGGAAATGTTAATAGACGGCAAAATTCAAAAAGCTGGTCATTATACCTATGAATCGTTGTTCATCAAAATGATTTCAGGATTACCCTGGTTTTCTGTTGTAGCTGTTTTCGGCCCGGAAAAGATCAAAGAATTGCTCACTGATGAGGTCATCAGAAAAATTTGGCCTAAATCGGTTCAGGAAAAATACGTTTATGTCAGGAAAAGATTACAGGAAGCTTTACCGGATACAAAATAGTGTTCTTACCTCATTAAGACCTGTTTTGGCTGACTTCTATCTTACCGGAGGTACTGCATTGGGCCGTTTTTATCTCAATCACCGCTATAGCGAAGACCTGGATTTCTTTGTCAATGCTGATCCGGGATTTAAAGAAAAACACCTTGTTATTGGAAAAAAATTGCACGCTGAGTTTTCATTATTGCCCGAACAGACTGTTGTTTATGATGATTTTGCAAGGTATTTTGTTGTCAGTGAAAATACAGTGCTTAAAATTGAATTTGTCAATGACATTTCTTACCGAAGCGGTAACCCAATTGATTCGAAATTCGGACTTATTGATAACCCGTTGAATGTTCTTTCGAATAAGCTGACTGCCATTGTGGGTCGTGATGAACCAAAAGATATCTTTGATATATACATGATTGCCCGGAAATACAGTTTTAACTGGATACGCGTTTTTGAGGAGGCAAAGAAAAAAGCCGTTTTAAATGAAATTGATGTGGAACAAAGGATAAGAAGCTTTCCTATAGAGCTGTTAAAAAATGTAGATTGGTTTTTACAGCCTTTTGATCAGATTCATTTCGCTTCCGGTATTTTAACCCTGGCTAATGATTTCATTTTAGGCAGAGATAATTCTCTTGCTACCGGAAAGAATCAAATCCCAATTGAAAATGCAGCGCTCTTGCCGGATTATGATCATCCCGGTGCCGGCACATAGCCGCTTCGTCAGGCAGGCGTCAGGCAGGCTCAGCATACAGTGGCAGGGTCAGTTGTAAAGTCCTCCCCCTATCCCCTCTGCGCCTTCGCGTAGCCGCTTCGGCAGAGCAAGGCCAAAGGGGGACATCGCTATGTTCAGCGGCAGTTGCAGTTGCAGTGGCAGCAGCGGCAGCACAAGTCAAATCCCAGTTCTCAACACCCTATACCCACACATTAGTATCAAGTATCCAGTATCAAGCACTATGACTTCCGAAGACATCCGCGATTTTTGCCTGAGCCTGAAAGGCGTGACGGAAAGCTTTCCGTTTGACGACGACGCCCTGGTTTTTAAAGTGATGGGCAAGATGTTTGTCCTCACCAGCCTGGCCGGTCACACACTGGCCCTGAAATGCGACCCCGAGAAAGCCGTGATGCTGCGCGAGCAGTACAGCGCCGTGCTGCCTGGTTATCATTTCAACAAGCGGCACTGGAATACGGTGCTTCTCGATTCGAATTTACCCGACAAGCTGATCCGTAAGTGGATCATTGATTCGTATGATTTGGTGGTGCAGGGGCTCAGCCGGAAGATGAGGGCGGAGCTGGGGGCGTAGTTGCAAACTACACTTAGCAGCGGGGAGGTACGACTGAAACGCGTCATTGCGAGGCCTGCCTGCCGGCAAGGCAGGGAGGTACGACTGAATCCTGCCTGCCGGCAAGGCAGGCAATCTTTATCTAGTAGCTCCTACTTATAGATTGCCACGCTCCATTTCATTCCGCTCGCAATGACGGCTACTTCAATAATTGCCACGCTCCATTTCATTCTACCTGCCCGGCCGACAGGCAAGCTTGGCTCTACTCACAGCTCATAGCTCGCAACTCACAGCTCGCAGCTGTTTTCAGACTTAGCAGACTTAGCAGACCTTGAAGACCTTACAGATCATATTACTCCTCTGCTGCACCACCACTGGTGCATACGCGCAGGCCGACTCCTCCTCCGCGCTGTTCGGCGTGGGCATGAAAGTGCACCGCAGCTTCATCATCCAGCACACGGCCAAGCTCAGTGACGCAATGACCGCATCGCACCCCTGGATGGTGGAAGCCGACCTGAGCTGGCATCTGCGGAAACCCGGCACCTGGGAATACTGCCACTGCTACCCGCGCACGGGCATTTCGCTGATGTACACCAATTTCGACATGCCCGACGTGCTGGGAAACGCCCTGGCGGCGTATGCCTTTATCGAACCTTTTATTGCCGCACACCGGCGCCTGAATTTTTCGATTCGCTTCGGTCTGGGTCCGGTTTATCTCACCCGCGTGTACGATGCCGAAGACAATCCCGACAACCTGTTTTTCAGCGCCCCGGTGAGCTTTGTGGTGCTGCTCAACACCACCGCAAACTACCGCCTTACCCCCACGCTTACCCTGCGTGCCACCGGAAGCTACAACCACATTTCGAACGGCGGGTACTCCGAGCCCAACCTGGGCATGAACTTTCCGTCACTGGCCCTGGGCATTGATTACAGTTTCCGGGAAATTGTGCTGCCCCGGCGCGAGCCTGCTGCCACCTCCGCCATCAAACCCCGGAAACACCGGTTTGATGTAGTGGCCGGACTGTCGGCCAAGCCCGTTACTTCGGGAATCGACGAGAAAAAACACCCCGTTTATGTGGCGGGCGTGAATTACAGTCGCGCCATCACCCACATTCTGGCGCTGAATGGCGGTGCGGAATGGGTGAACGACCGTTCCATATACAAAACCCTTCGGGTAAACAACACGGTTAACAATAACGGCAGTTACCCCGACCACAACCGGGTGGCGTTGCTGGCGGGCATCGACTGGCTGTTCGGGCGGTTCATCTTTTACCAGCATGCCGGTTTTTACGTGTATTCACCGGTGGAAGCCATGAACAAATGGTACCAGCGGTACGGGCTGAACTTCATGATCACCCGGCACCTGTTTGCCGGCATCAACATCAAAGCCCACGGGCAGGATGCCGATTTCATGGATGTGAGG
>CAZLLD010000092.1:0-6118 GCA_964560225.1 uncultured Bacteroidales bacterium | reverse complement strand
CAGTGGCAGCGGCAGTTACCAATTCCTCCCCCTACCCCCTCCAAAGGGGGACAACGTGCTTCAACAGGCTTGCCTGCCGGTAAGTCAGTAGCAGCAGCAGTAGCAGTAGCAGTAGCAGGGGATTGCTTCGGTCGTGCCTCCCTCGCAATGACGCGTTTCGGTCGTACCTCCTCCCTGCCTGCCGGAGCGGCAGTGCAGGCAGGCCTCGCAATGACGCGTTCCAGAGGCCGTAGCTGAAATAGCGGCAGTGGCAGTAGTGACAGGAAAACTACAAAAAAAGAGGGCCGAAGCCCTCTTTTTTTATTGTACTACGATCCTTCGGATCGCGGTTTGTTTATCGTTACTCAGATGCATCAGGTATACCCCGGCCGGTAATTCGGAGAGGTCGACCGGATTGCGCTCAGCGTTCAGCTCCTGTATCAGCACCACAGTGCCGGCGAGGCTGGTCACCTTCATCACCATGCTGCCTGCAGCATTGGGGATCGTTACCGTTACCAGTCCGTCGGCGGGATTCGGGAACACGGTTATATCCTTACCGGAATTGTGATCATCAACACCGGTAGCCCCAATGGTAATTACGAACTCGTCGGTGCCTCCTGCATTTTCCTCATCGGTTGCCGTAACCCGTATGGTCAGGGTTCCGGCCTGAGCAGGCGTACCGCTGAAAGTACCCGTGGCACCATCGAGCGACAGCCATGTCGGCAGCGGTGAGCCGTCGGCCAGTGTGGCGGAATAAACCGGGTCAACCGAGGCATCGGGATCAATGAAGGTGTTGTCCGGAATCACGTAGCTGTAAGCTATGCCCACGGTAGCATTGCCATCGGGAATGGGGTTCTGAACCTCGGGCACATAGTTCACGTTAATGGTCATGGTGTATGCCTCCTGGCTGGGAAGTCCGGCATTGTCAATCAGCCTGTAGGTGAACATGGCATAGGGTTTTCCGTAGGCATCGGCATACGGCCTGAAATGCAACCCCGATATGCCGTCATAAACCTCACCCTCAACAACGTTGATCTCATTATGTTCGAGGTCGCCGTTGGTTTCCTTGCTTACCACCACAATACCGGCCAGATGGCCGCCATCGGGATCGGTGAAGGCAAAATCGGCTGCGCTGAAAGTTATATCGGCGTTCCGGTTTACGGTAATGGTAACGTTATCACCTGCAGGTCTTGAATTGGCTCTTGCAGTGACCGCCAGTAAAACGGAATCAGCACCTGCCGAAGAGTGAATAATACTGTCATGTATTGTTCCCATGGCATCAGGTGCACTGATCACATAAACGCCGGTTGACGGAACTATTCCAAAAGCATCGGGATAAATTTGAAGTACAGGGTCTCCTGCAGGTGAACCGGGAGTAAGTGACAAACCCAGGCCGGCATCAACTTCAATTTTAAGAGCTCCGGTAAGGTTGATGGCAGATACCGTATATTCAGTTTCTGCAACGCCCCCTACAGGTGACTCCAGGCTCAGGTTGCTTTCAGTTACCAAAATATAAGGCAGTTCTGTGTATTCATAAGCACCTATATCGCGGATGCTGTTGAAAACAGCAACACCCCGCTGATCAGTTGCCGGCATGACTTCATTGGTACCGTTATCCCTTGCGGGACTGAGGATGTCTATGGCACAGGTACGTGTGGGACCACCGTTATCGTCCAGCGACCAAAGCATGGGTCCAATTCCGGTGATGTTGTCGGATCCGTTGATGGTAGCACCTGACGTGTTTTCGATAAGCGAAAAATAAGCATTCAGGCTGCCATAGATATCCGGACCGGCAGTGGAGGCAGTGTTATCGGCCACAATGGTATTGAAAACAGTAAGCTGCCTGCCGTAACGGTAAATGCCGCCGCCGTATTTAGCCGAATTGCCGGCGAATGTAGAATTCCTGATTTCTATATGGCCATAAGAACTTAAGGCACCCCCATAGGCCGGAGCCACATTATCACTGAAAGTGCAGTTCCCGATCAACGATTCCCCGGAATAATCGTAATTTCTTAAAGCAATAGCTCCTCCGCCATGTGCAGAGTTGGTGGTGTTGTACTCGGTTGTGTTACCTGCAAAGGTAGAATTGGTGCAGAACAGTCCGCCGTTATAGAGATATATGGCACCGCCGTTATAGTAGGCGTAATTATCAACAAATTCGCAATTGCTGATATACAGATCCACAAACCGGGCATATATCGCGCCTCCTTCGTTATAATCGCCATGGCTCAGGGTAAGATTGTCAATTGCAAAATACTTGTTGCCAGGGTAATTGTAATTGATCCCGAAAATATAATGTATCGCGGTATTGGGTGTTGCAGCCGCCTGAACAATGGTTTTACCGGGGCCCTGACCCCTGATGGTCAGCGATTTGTTGATTATCAGGTTGTTCTCTGTGAAAGTCTCTCCGGCCAGGTTCAGGATATCACCGTCCGATACCCGCGGACTTTGCAGAGCTTCGCCAATGGAAGCAAAATCGCCTCCTGAGGAAGCTACCAGGAACTCGTCGCGGTAATCAAGCTCGATTTCCATGGCCCGGGAATATTGCACCCTGGCGGCTGTAGTTCCGGTAAAGGCATTGTCGTTGAAAGTCAGGATGATAGTCTGATCCTCGCCTTTGAGCGTATGGCCCTTAACGGTCATGGCCAGCGTGGTGTCGCCGGTGCGCACGAGCGATGCGGTAAGTCCGTCGGGCAAATCAGTGATCGTTACCTTGCCGTCGGCTACAAAATCGCCGCCATTTTCGCCGGAGAACGAGGAACCGGAGGGCGGGTAGAAGAAAGCAATCACAACCGTGTCTCTGCCGTCGAATGTGTTGTTGTTTGTCGATTCGTTGAATACCCTGTTACCGGCATACAGGCTGTGATGAGGATAAACAATCATATCCGGATCATCCCAGTTGTTCACGGGCGGCCATTTGTTGTCGCTTTCATTCCGGTATATCGGGCAGTAGTTACCTGCCAGGTTATTCGGATCGCCACCGTCAATAATCATCCAACTTTTGGCATTGCACATCCTGTAACCCATCACATATTCACCCCTGGTAAAATAGGACCTGTTGTTGAAAATACCACCAGAAACATAGGTGCCATTAACCTCAGGTGAATAAGTTGCTCCCATCACTTCATATTTATTATTGAAGTACAGGCTGATATCGCTGAAGGATGCGTTAAATACTCCGGCGGCGTTTCCGGAAGTGAAAGCCGTATTGTTAAAAGTGACTTCGATACCGGCTACGCTGTCGGCAAACTCATGATGCAGGGCATTCCCTCCAAATCCCACCACCACGGTGGTGTCGTTTATCTTTACGGCAACTGCTTCAAGTCCTTCGGGCACATTGGCAAAGCTTACCTTACCACCGGTCACCAGATTTTCGAGGTTTTCACCGGAAAACCGGTTACTGCCTGTGGGATCTAGGAGATAAACAAGTATCGGTTTTTGAATGCTGCCGTCGTCAGCAGCTGATTCATAAAAACTTTTCTCTTTCATTATCAAGGTATTGAACCTGACAACATAGATGCTGTCATTTCCCAATCCACCTTGGCCTTCGTCGCTCCAGCCGTCAACTGCCGGCAGGTCACCGTCAACTGCCGTGGAATAGAGCGGACAGCCGAACGGGTCTTCTTGTTTCAGGATCCATTTGGCATCGCAACCCCGGTAGGCGATCAGGAAATCGTCTTTGGCAAACAGGGGTTTTCCTTTGTAACTGCCTGATGAGGTATAAATGCCATTGGCTTCGGGGATAAAATGGGCTCCGTACACGGCCATTTTAAGCCGGAACCAAATTTGGATACCGGACATGCCGGCATTACTAACCTGTGAGGCATCACCGCCGGAGAAAGCTTCACCGGTGAATGTCAATGCCACGTTATCCACCGAAGCATCAAAATCATGCACTGCAGCCTGTCCGTTTAACTTCAAAACCAATGTGGTATCATTCACACGCAAAAGACTGGCGGTAAGGCCTTCCGGTAAATTCGAAACAACTGCCTTGCCCCCGGCCACAAAATCGTTGCCATTGCTGCCGGTGAAAGCGTTTCCGTTTTCGCGCGCCATATAGGTAATAACCAGGGTATCGGTTATGGATCCGTTGTCAGCTGAACCTTCGTGCAACAGGAGGGTGCTGTAGTGAAGTCCGTTTACCGGAACCACAACCAGGGTGTCGCTGGTGCCGTCACCGCCACCTTCGTCGTACCAGCCGTCACCGGGCAGTGTTTCCTGGTTAACCGATGTGGAATAATAGGGACAACCCCCGTCTTCGTCGGTGAGCGCCCACTGGGCTCCCCACTGACAACCTTTGTATTTGAAGTCGAAGGTACTGTCGGTGTTTACATAGTACGGCCGGTTGTTGAACATTCCGGCCAGAAAATACAGGCCATTCACTTCAGGTGCCAGGTCGGCGTCAAAGACCATGTATTTTTCCATAAAGAGCACATGCAACGCGGCATTAGAGGAATACGCGATGTCGGATGCCAGGCCGTCGGTAAAGGCACTGTTGCCAAATTCAAGGGTGAGGTTGTGGACATTGCCGGAAACATGATGTTCCGTGGCTGTTCCGGTTATATAGGCAACCACCATGTGGTCGCTTTTCCGGAGCACACTGATGGAAAGTCCCTCCGGCAGGTTCGAAACAGTGACCTTGCCATCGGCCACAAAGTCGTCGCCATTCTCACCGGTAAACGGATCCTCGATAGTGTGCAGCAGCATCCGGATGCTGTCGTTAAACGTACCGTTGTTGAGCCGCGACTCCACCACGGCAGGTTTGTCAAAAGCCATGCTGTTCATACGGGCTACCATGACCGTTCCGTGCACTTCACTGCTGTACTTGCCACCGATGTGCCATCCTTCGTTGGCAGGCACTACGCCATCCGCGTTGGAACTGTAATAGGGATGGCTTTCAAATGTAAGGCCAATGGCCCACTTAACGGTGCAATCCTTATAGAAAAGGAAAAACTCCCCGTTGGAATACAACGGCTTTCCGTTATGTATGCCAATTTTCTGATACACGCCGTTGGCATCGGGATCACCCGGACCGCTCACCAGGTACTGGGCACTCAGCGTCAGTGGCAACAGCAGTGCCGCCAACACCACAAGAAAACACAATCTGGTAGAATTCCTCATGTTATTTGTTTTTATGTATTAAAAAATAATTGAATTCCGTTTACAACAGCCGGAAGCGCTTAGTGCGGTGAAGTGGCCGGACGGTGCAGTGCCGGCAGGCGGCAAGTGAGAAAGTAACATATTGATACCCTATTGTTTACAGCTGGCCAATTGATACACGCGGTTTCTGTCAGGCCCGTAAAGGCTTTTATGATATTAAAGTTAATAGGGTATTTTAAAGATACAAAAAAAGAAATTAACAAAGAAAAAAAGATACAAGAGCTATAAGCCGTGCCTTTGGACTGGTTTAGCTCAGGTCCGACTCAGGCACAGCTCGTAGCCGTCATTGCGAGCGAGGCACGAGCGTGGCAATCTCTGCGGAACGAAGTGGAGCGTGGCAACCTGAGTGAAGCATAGCTAAACTAAGTCCGTCGAATGGATCAGCAAGGTTAATCCCCGGGGTCGGCCGAACTTCTGACCTTAAAACAAAATTTTCACTTACTTTGTCAGAACAATCTTTCACCATGAAAAAACTGCTTCGTTATATACACTCGCTACTAAATAGAGATTGCCACGGTCGTCGTACCTCCTCCTTCGCAATGACGCGATTCGGTCGTACCTCCCTGCCTTGCCGGCAGGCAGGCCTCGCAATGACAGCTGCATCGCTGCCGCTGCTACTTCTTCAACGCCCCTCACCTCACCACACATCACGCCTGCTCCTGCTGCTGCTCCTGCTGCTGCCACTTTCCACTACCGCCCAATCCGTCTACACCCACGTCTCGAACACCCGCATCTACGACTTTATCGACGAGCTGGCATCGGAAAAGCTCATCACGGTGAACGCTGCCATCAAACCCTACACCCGCACCTTCATATATGAAAAGCTTTCAGAGGCTGCCGGTAAAAAAGACCAGCTGAACAGCAGGCAGCAAAAGGAACTGGAACACTACCTCGACTACTACACCTTTGGCAGCGAGGCAAATTACCTGCCACAAAAAGCAAAGCTCAACCTGTTCCGCAAAAGCGAACACACAGCTAC
>CAZLLD010000091.1:0-11144 GCA_964560225.1 uncultured Bacteroidales bacterium | reverse complement strand
CCATGACCATGGTTTCGGGCATGATGGGTGTGATGTTCCAGCAGCTGGGATGGATCGTGACCATCACTATAGGAGCTTCAGCTCTGGCGGCTATTACAATTACCCCCATGCTCAGTTCCAAATTGCTGAAACTGGAATCGAAAAGAAAACAACCCGGAAAATTCAGCCATGAAAAAACCATCCTTCCCCTGTTGAACAGGATTGATGAATTCTATGCAAAAACCCTGAACTGGTGTTTGCATCACAAACGCATTGTAGTTTTCGGTTCAATTGGTTTATTTGCTTTCTCGATTTTACTGGCTGTCGTATTCCTGAAAACCGAATTCATACCACAATCTGACCAGGGTCAGATCTCAGCTGAAATTGAATTGCAGGCAGGAGTAAGGTTTGACGAAACAGCCAAAATTGCCCGGAAGATCGACGCCTTTGTTGAAGAAAATATTCCTGAAAAGGAAATCATTTCCACATCGGCAGGTTCCGATGACAATGCCGGATTCACCGCTTTGTTCCAAAGTTCCGGTACCAACATCATCAATGTTACCCTGGCGTTATCCAAACCATCTGAAAGAGAAAGAACGGATCTCGAAATAGCTGAAGTAATGCGCAATTACCTGGCTACCATTCCCGAAATTGTCAAATACAGCATTACTACCGGTGACCAGGGCATGGGCGGATCCACCAATACCGTAGATGTGGAAATCTATGGATATAATTTTGATGAAACAACAGCACTGGCCAACGAAGTGGCAGAGCGGATCAAAAAGCTCGAAGGCGCCCGGGAAGTCTCCATCAGTCGCGAAAAATCAAAACCTGAATTGCGCATTGCACTCGATCAGGATAAAATGTCGCAACATGGTTTGAACACGGCGGGTGTATCCACCATGATCCGCAACCGGATTGTAGGGCTCACAGCATCACAGTTCCGGGAATCGGGAAATGAATATGATATTGTGGTTCGTTTTGATGAAAACTTCCGGAATTCCATCAGCGACATCCAGAACATGGCCATACCCACCATGGCCGGAATAGTACGTTTGGGAGAAATAGGCACCATTGAGGAATTCTGGTCACCTCCCAATGTGGAAAGAAAACGTCGCGAAAGGGTCGTTACAGTTTCAGTAACACCTTATAAAGTTCCTCTGGGTGAGATGGCCACCAATGTCCAGGCAGAAATTGACAAAATGGACATCCCGAGTGGTGTGATGTTAGATGTGGGGGGTGCTTATGAAGATCTCATGGAATCCATAATCGACCTCTTGATGTTGTTGGCAGTAAGTTTGATTCTGGTTTACATTGTGATGGCTGCTCAGTTTGAATCGCTTAAAATGCCGCTGATTATCATGGCCTCCATACCCTTCTCCTTTACCGGGGTGATTCTGGCCCTGCTGCTTACCAACACCACACTGAGTGTGATTGCCATGCTCGGAGCCATCATGCTTGTGGGTATTGTGGTGAAGAATGCCATTGTGCTGATTGATATGACCAACCTGATGCGTGACAGGGACTATGAACTGGATGATGCCATACAACGTGCAGGTCGCTCGCGTTTGCGCCCCGTATTGATGACCACAGCCACCACCATCCTGGGTATGCTTCCGCTGGCGCTGAGTCAGGGAGAAGGATCGGAAATCTGGAGACCTATGGGTATTGCGGTTATAGGGGGATTGACACTTTCCACTGCCGTTACCCTGGTTGTTGTTCCTGTTATATACAGGTATGTGGTACGCCGTGGCGAACAGCGCAAATCCCGGGAAACTGAAGAATTGGATTTTATGGAAGCTTAATAACAAATTACTATGAAAGCTATAATGATTATATACAATCAGGCACTCACTGAAAAAGTAGAGTATATGCTTGAAAAGCTGGCCATCAAAGGTTATACACATTGGCCGACGGTGATGGGTGCCGGAACCAACACCGGTGAACCGCGACTGGGAACTCACACCTGGCCCGAGATGAATTCGGCAACACTCACCATTGTGGAAGACAATATGGCAGATGTGGTTCTCGAGAAGGTGAAAAAGATGGACGCCATCAATTACGAAGTGGGCGTGAGGGCTTTTGTGTGGAACATCGAAAAAACTGCATGATGTAATTCCTTCCTCATAAGTTGAATTATTGAGTCTGTGCCGGGGATGATGTCTCCGGCACTATTTTTTATACATCCCCCAAGCTAAGCGAAATCTGTGACTTCGCTTCCTGAAAACTGCAGTCTTCAACTGTGCTTTCGTCTATTTGCCTAAACAAAACCCGTGACTGGATCAGTATCTCGCAACCGTTTGCATACAGGTAAATTGCATTCTAATTAGACCAAGCCGATTTCCAGTTTTCAATCCCCTGATACACACCTTTATTGGTCTTTTTCTATACTTTAACCTCTGCTGGGATTTCCATCTAGTGGCATTTGAGATTAACAGCATTTTCACATTTGTTAAGAGGTTGTTAAACACCAACCACGATTTATTGTGTATTACTCTCTTTTTCTGTTATTTAATTATTTTAAAAAAATACTTCCTGGTTCCGTTTGCCTTTATCTATATTTCTTATACTATGTCTTTTATGAATTGATAAGAACTCTTTAGTCGTTTTCTTTTTGCAATCGATTGCATAATAAAAAAAACTTTGTATCTTGTTCCTCTATTTTCAAAAAGGTGTCTCCATGTTTAACCTAATATCTGTTGCCTATGATCACTACAAATCACAACTAATTATCCCTGTCAAAGATGAAAAGAGACCTACATCTTCAAACAAACTATTACTTGTGAATAACGATTTGATTGAATTTCAAATTAACCCTAAAACTTAATTTTATGATTGAAAAAACAAATCCATGTATTTCGTTCGTGAAATACATCAGGAATAAGCAGATCCTGATGGCGCTCGCCGCCTTTCTGCTCATTCTGAATGCCGGAGTCATGGCCGCTCCAGGCTTTGAAAACACTGAGGCCACAGCATTGCAACCGATTTCAGTTACAGGTTCTGTTACAGACCAGGACAATGAACCGCTTCCCGGTGTTTATGTGCTTATTCAAGGCACAAATACAGGTGTTGTTACCGATGCCAACGGCAATTTCACCATCCAGGTTCCCAATGCAGATGCAACCCTCCTTTTCTCGTATGTTGGGTTTAACGCTGAAACTGTTCCCCTGGCCGGAAGATCAGTGATCAATGTGACCATGATCCCCGATATTAAATCGCTTGATGAAATTGTGGTAATCGGATATGGTACGCAACGCAAGGAAGCTGTAACCGGTTCAGTTGCTTCAATAAAATCGGATGTAATTCAGGACGTTCCCACTTCCAATATCACTCAGTCATTGCAGGGACGTGTTTCCGGAGTGGAGATGGCACAGACTTCCACAAAACCCGGAGCATCCATGCAGATACGTATTCGCGGAGTTCGTTCTGTAAATGCGTCTAACGACCCGCTGGTAGTTCTTGATGGTATTCCCTTTGCCGGAAACATCGGCGACATCAGCCCCAACGACATCAAAAGCATCGACATCCTGAAGGATGCCTCTGCCACGGCTATTTACGGATCACGTGGTGCAAACGGCGTTATTTTGGTTACCACAAACAAAGGTACCAAAGGCCAAAAAGCCAGGGTAAGTTACAACGGTTACTATGGCATGAAAAAGGTTTTTGCCCCCTATCCCATGATGAACGCTTCAGAATTTACTGCTTTGCGTGATGCAGCAGGTCTTTATGTCACCGACGGATTAGATGAAGACCGTACGGTGGATACCGACTGGCAGGACCTCTTTTACAGAACCGGTTGGATTAACAACCATGATCTGAACATCACCGGAGGTACCGAAACCGGAGCCTATAGCTTCAGCGCAGGCTATCTCAATGAAGAAGCTGTTGTTCCTACCCAGGGCTATGATCGTATATCGATTAGCGGATCTCTGGACCAGGAAGTTGGCAAGCTTTTCAAATTTGGGTTCACCACACGCAATACCTATGGTGTAAATACCGGTAACCAGGTTGGATTATATGGTATACTGAGCATGTCGCCCATTGTTGATCCGTATAACGAAGACGGTTCACTGAAGCGTGTGGTCAGCATGCCACTGGACGATCAGTATGTTTGGACAAAAGATGTATTGGAAGGCCTCGAGGATGATTACCTGAGTGAAACCAGGTCTTTCTCCACCCGTAACTTACTTTACGGTGAAGTGAAAGTTCCGGGAGTTGAAGGTCTGAAATATCGTGTTAATGTCGGGCTCAACTTTACCCAGAATAACGATGGCAATTATACCGCAACAGGCGTTGGAAATAAGAATGAAACAACCGAATCTACTGCATCCATAGCCAACTCGCACAATTACAACTGGGCTGTTGAAAATTTGCTTACCTATGATCGCCTGTTTGCCGGCAAACATCAGATTAACCTGGTTGCCATGTATTCTGCCGAGCAAACCAAATACAACCGTTCATCGGTAAATGCAAAGGATATCCCTGTTAGTTCTTTCCAGTTCTATAGCCTGGGAGATGCATTAGGTGAAATTACAGTTAATAAAGGAACTTATACACTCAGAGGTCTCACATCGTGGATGGGGCGCGCCATGTATTCATATGATAACCGCTATATGATCAGCGCTGCAGTACGTTCCGATGGATCTTCCGTGTTGGCTGAAGGTGAAAAGTGGCATACCTATCCTGCTGTATCTCTTGGCTGGAATATTGGTAATGAATCCTTCATGGAGAACCTGACGCAGGTTAACGCTTTGAAATTGCGTGCCGGTTTCGGACAAACTTCTAATCAGTCTGTTGATCCCTATAAAACATTAGGTGTTTTGGGTACCAGGGACTACAATTTTGGTGCTGATTATGCCACGGGTTATGTGGTGAGTGAACTTCCCAACTATAATCTCGGCTGGGAGTATTCCGCAACATGGAATTTCGGTGTCGACTTTGGCTTGTTCAATGACCGCCTGTCGGGTACTGTTGAGTATTATATGACACACACCAAGGACATATTGCTCCCAATTACTTTGCCCGCAACCAATGGCGTAACTACCATGATGGCCAATGTAGGAGAAATGGACAACAAAGGTCTTGAGGTATCTCTTGATGGAGTGATTATTAACAACCGCAACGGTTTCACCTGGTCAGCCGGTATCAATTTTTACACCAATAAAAACGAGCTGGTTAAGCTGGCTTCCGGTGAAAAAGAAAACAAGTCGAACATGTGGTTCGTGGGACATCCTTACAATGTAATGTATGATTACGAAAAAATCGGCCTCTGGCAGGAGGGTGATCTTTACCGCGACATTCTGGAACCAGGTGGAAACGTGGGTATGATCAAGGTAAAATATGCCGGTGAATACAACGAAGATGGCACACCGGTTCGCAGAATCGGTGATGATGACCGCCAGATTATTGAGCTGGATCCCAAATTCCAGGGAGGTTTTAATACACGTTTGGCCTATAAAGGCTTTGACTTGAATATTACGGGCACCTACAGGCATGGAGGCACACTGATCAGCTCCCTTTATGCATCCAGCGGCTACCTCAACCTGATGACCGGACGCCGTGGCAATGTTAAGGTTGACTATTGGACACCCGAAAACACCGGAGCCGATTATCCCAATCCTGCCGGTATTCTTTCCGGTGACAATCCCAAATACGGCAGTACCTTAGGTTACTTTGACGCCGGCTATATGAAAATCCGTACCATCACGCTCGGATATAATGTAAGTCAAAGTCTGATCAATAAGGTAGGTATTGAAAGGATGCGTATATATGTACAGGCACAGAATCCTTTCGTAATGTTCTCACCTTATCATAAAGAGTCGGGCATGGATCCTGAAAGCAACTCCTATGGCAATGAGAACTCAGCAACTGCTGGTTACCCGAGGCGTTTGCTGACCATTGGTACCAACACGCCTTCAACTCGCAATTATTTGATTGGCATTAACTTAACGTTTTAAATTTGATGATAATGAAACGTAATTATATAAAATCTTTTATCGGAACAACCTTAATGGTCATGTTCCTGCTGTCGTGCTCCGACATCCTTGATGAACAGCCACGCAGCATTTATGAACCCGGTTTCTTCAAAACCGAGGCTGGTGTAAATGGCGGATTAACCGGATTATACGCTAACCTTCGCTATGTTTACGGCAATGCTTATTATTTCAACGCCTGTCTGACTGGTACCGATGAGGCAACTTATGCCCAGAGTGCGGACGGCAATTTCAAGGACATGGACCTTTCAGGTGCCGGATCACTTACAGCCAGTACCAGCCGGTCCGATGTACTTTGGAACAACGCATTCCCCAGCATCAACAACGCCTGCGGTATTATTGAAAACGCAACTGCTGTTGGCCTTTCACCTGCTCTGATTGCCGAAGCCGAGTTTTTCCGTGGTTTCCATTACTTTATGCTGGTACAAACCTTCGGAGGAGTACCCCTGGATTTAGGTTCAGGTGAACTTAAGTTTAATATTACTCCGGTTCGCTTTTCAGTGCGTAACACAGTTCCTGAAGTATATACAAGGGCTGTATTCCCTGATCTGTTGAATGCTGTAGCCAATTTGAATGACGATCCGCGTGTTACCGGCGGCGTTACCAAGAACGTTGCCCGCCTGTTCCTGGCCAAGGCTTACCTGACTTATGGCTGGTGGCTCGAAAACCCGAATAATATTCCCACCTACCCTGAAGCAGCCAGAACAGATCCGGACGGACACGATGCCTCATGGTACTTTCAGCAGGCTTATGATTTAGCAGCTTATGCCATTGATAATCCGGGTCCCTATGGTTTGCAGGAAACCTTCTATGACGTCCATGTGGGATCAAACGACCGGAACAGCGAGATCATGCTTTATGCCGACCATACCGAAGCAAGTGAAAAATACAATGGAGCAAGTCTTACTTACGGAAGCGGCGGCGGACAAGACAATTTTGCCGTGTGGATGATGACCTGGAATTATACCAACATCAGAAGCAGTGCTGATAATGTAGCCTTTACAGTTAGTTCTGTTCAGCGTGAAGCTTCGCAACCACTGGGTCGCCCCTGGACACGTATGTGCCCCACCATTGGTGTCATTGAAAACACCTTTGCTGATAAAACCAATGACTCACGTTATGACGGAACCTTTACCACTGTATACCGCGGCAACTGGCCTAAAGGAGGCAATACAGCTCCTTTTCTTTATAACGCCAACGGCATGCAGGTAGCCCCCGGTGATGCCATTCTTACTTTCCTTAACGAGGAACCTCCAATTGCAATTACTTATCCGGCACTTGGTGCAGGTGGTCATAGCAATATTGGTGCCGGGGAATTGCCAAGCAGGGCAGATTATGTTATTTCACCCCGTGGTATCAGCAGGTTGGCCTATCCCGGTCTCTGGAAACTGGGCACTTACCGGACCGACAATGGCACCGGATTGGGACAACCCAATGCCGGAACCACCCGTCCGTTTAACATCGCCAAATTCTCGGAGTTTTACTTCATTGCTGCAGAAGCTGCAGTTAAGGGCGCTACAACACAGGCCAATAAAACCGCTTATGATTTGATCAATGTAATTCGTGCACGTGCCGGAATGTGGAAATGGGACAATGCAGGCAATGTTGAAAAAGTTGCGGATAACAGTGCTGCTATGGTTGCTGCCACTCCGATGGATATTGACATCGACTACATCCTGGCAGAACGTTCACGGGAGTATTACGGTGAAGGTTATCGCTGGCTCGACCTGGTGCGTACACAGACATGGGCTGATATTGCAGGTTCGTACGAAATTTGCAGCAGTACTATTGGCGACCACACTGCGGCACCTTTCACACGCAACATTACACCGGATCTTTACATCAGGCCTATACCTACCGGCCAGCTCGACGCCATGGACATGACCGAAGAAGAAAGAGATGCATTCCAGAATCCGGCATACAGAGACTAATTGCCTATAATTGATATAAAACAGGCTTTAAATTAATTAGTTTTGAGTTTTGAGTTTTAAGTTTTTAGCATTAGTTAAAAAGACCCCGCTTGTGGCGGGGTCTTTTTATTTAACATAACAGGCTGTTATGCTTATTGAAATATCTACTGTATTCCGTAAGTGTGGGGTTACAAGTTTATCGACAACGCCTGGTTCACCTCACCCACATAGCTCAGTACATTCTGTTCACCTCACCCCCGGCCAATGCGTGGTGTTCAGATCACCCCTTTAGTTAAATGTGCCGTGTTCACCTCACCCCCGGCCCCTCTCCTGAAGGAGAGGGGTGAAAAACGGTGTATTAAATTAAATATTCACTAATTTGGTATTTTGTTTAAGTAGTAATTGTTATCATGTTAATTGCAATAACTTATGGGTATCAATAAAAAGGATAATCCATTGTTTCTGGGTTCTTCACGAAAGGTGTTTGCCAATGCACGTGGGCTTAGAAAATCGATGACTGATGCTGAAGCATTGCTTTGGGAAAAACTTCGCAATAAGAAGTTAATGGGATATAAATTCAGACGTCAGCATCCTATTGCCGGATTTATTGCAGACTTCTATTGTCATGAAGCCAAACTTATTATAGAACTCGACGGTTCAATACACCATCTGTCAGAACACCAGGAATACGATGAGGGCAGGACAATTGAACTGGAAGATTCCGGATTGAAAGTCGTACGTTTCACAAATGATGAAGTAATAAATAACACCCAGGAAGTTCTCAATCAAATCGTAGAATATATCCAATTTTAGCACCTTCCACCACTCCCCTCTCCTTTAGGAGAGGGGCCGGGGGTGAGGTGTTTTTGAACAGACACCAGGGGCCGGGGGTGAGGTGTTTTTGAACAGACACCAGGGGCCGGGGGTGAGGTGTTTCTGAACAGACACCAGGGGCCGGGGGTGAGGTGTTTCCGAACAGACACCAGGGGCCGGTAAAATTTTATTTATTGTAAAAACTCTCCGGCGGCCCCAGGTAACTGGGTTTCACGCCGCCCGTATTCACCACGATCTTCTGCAGCACCACACCCGGATCAACCATCCAGATCTTTAAGGTATGATAACCTGCTGATTTAATATTATGAATGCTCTTACCAATTCGGTAATTGTTGCTTACCGATCGCTCCCACTCCCGGTTGCCGTTGCGTGCATCAAATTCTTCCGGAACCAGTGTTATGATCTGCGGTTCCTCATTGTCAAAGGCAACGGCATACCTTACAGGCCTGCCGGGCAAAAAGTTCAGTGTAGGTGCCACATAAGGATTCACCTCTGACTCTCCGGTTGAAAACAAATACATCCGGTACTCCAGGCAGGGAGCGTCTTTTCCTGGCGTTAGCGGCGGCGCATCGGTTGCTTCCGTGGCCCGCATGCCGGAAAGTGTATGCCCGAAGTCTTCAATCTCAATCCATTTGTTTTCGCCTGCCGGTGTATTACTTGCAAAGTGAGCAGCCTCCATGGATACGTATCCGTTTGCTTCCACAAATCCTTTGAGCATGTCAGGTGCGGGTTCAGCCGGCTTAAACGCCGAGACACCAACCACAACCTGGCGCCCCAGCGCGGTTACGGTAAAACTGCCGCTGTTCTTTTCTTCCGGAACCTGGTTCCAGTCGATTTGTACCCACACCCGCATGTCTTTTTCCACCGTTCCGCTGTTTGTGCTGAATTGAATCCAGGGAGCGGCCGCTTCAATGTCGAATTTAAAAAACCCTTTACCTTTATTAAATACCTCAATGTACCTGGATTGGCGGTTGAATACATCAAATTCCGGCAGCAGGGCGGAATCCGCATTTTCAGGCCATGTAGCCTGTATGCCTTCCAGTGCGACCCCCATTTCAGGGAGGTCAGGCACTTCAATTTGTTTCAATTTGATATGCCGTAAACTGTTTACCGGGGGATCGTTCCATGCTGTATAGCCCAAATGCGACTGATCCTGAAAATGCTTCCACTTGCCTCCGGCAAACTGGTTGTTGAAGTAACTCATCAAACTGGTATCTGCCGTGAACAGGTTTTGGGTAATGGCAGCCCAGTCGTTTGTGCTTGACCGTTTTTGCAGTGCATACAGGTTGTTGCGCCCGGCCGCCAGATACAATTGATTCACAATGGAACCGGACCTGGCCGGAAAAACAACCAATTGGTAATAAGCATCCCGTTTTGATTCAGGAAGCTTGTTAAAAATTTCCGCTGATTTTTCTGCAATTTTATTATAGTCGGATACTACCTTCTCGGCCTCGAAGTAGTCAGTCAGACTGTATGTGGTTGGTGACAGTAATTCAGGCTTGCGGCGCCCGTTAAAGCGTGTATATTGGGTAAGTATTTCCGCAGTTTCATCGGCATAATCAGTGCCGAATTGCTGAATGGCCCATGCTTTGGTATACTCCCTGATATTGTCATGTTTAAGGCTGTCGTTTCCAAACCAGGCCAGATCCATGAAATAATGCATGGGAAATGAATAGGCCTTGAAATGTCCCACGTTTACAATCCAGATCCGGTCGGCTCCATATTGTTTGGCATACGACATCTGATCCCATATTTTGGCAATCGGGCTGGTGTTGGTCCATTGGTAACTCCGGGGACCTCCATGGTAGTCGAAATGATAGTATATGCCGGCCCCTCCGCTTCTTTTGCGCTCATCAACTGAGGGCACTCTGCGGATGTTACCCCAGTTATCCTCGGCCCACAAAAGCGTTACATCATCAGGCACGCGCATGCCTTCGTTGTAATATTCCTGCACCTCCTTATACAAACACCACAACTGGGGAATCCTGGTGATATCCGGATTGATCTCTTCAGTAAGGATCTTGCGCTGTACATCTACAATTTTTTCAAGCATGGTGAGATTGGCTTTGGGACCACCCGGAGCCATTTCGGTGTCATTTGCACCACGCAAACCTATGGTAACAATACTTTCGTAATTCTTATTTCGATGTATCCCTTCTCTCCAGAAATTTTCCAACACACCGGGATGTTTGGCATAATTCCATGTACCCAATGTTCTGATATATCTTCGGTCCCACTCCTTTTGTGCCCTGAGCATGGGCTCCTGATGTGAATTTCCCATTACCACGCCGTATTCATCGGCCAAACGCGGATTTTCAGGGTCATCCTCATTAAAGGCATTGTTCCACATGGCCGGCCAAAGATAGTTGCCCTTGAGCCTCAGGATCAGTTCAAACAGTTTGGTATAGAACTCCCTTCCGTAGTTGGC
>CAZLLD010000090.1:0-11146 GCA_964560225.1 uncultured Bacteroidales bacterium | reverse complement strand
CGGTATTCGGACAGGTACACTATAAAGATACAGCAAAGGTTAACCAGTATCTCAGGCTGGGCATGCAGCGCAATGTTTTCCCGCGTAATTTCAAGTATTTCTGGTCGGCCTCACCCATTGAAAACTATACAACCAAAAAACCCACCGATTTTTATTACATACACGCCATCAGGGTAACCAGTCGCGACGGCCGGGCACCTCTTACCGGTGACGTGGTGACGCGTGCTGTTAATTCTTATGACCAGAACACAGCAGAGGCTTATGTTTCCATGGAAATGAATTCCCAGGGAACCCAGATATGGGCACGTCTTACCCGTGAAAATGTTGGTAAGATCATTGCCGTGGTAATGGATGATTATGTATATTCCTTCCCCCGGGTTAATGAAGAGATTCCTACAGGCAGCTCGCAGATCACAGGCGTTGATGCCAAAGAGGCAGAAGACCTGGCAAACCTGCTGAAATCAGGTACCATGCCGGCTCCCTGTAAAATCATCCAGGAAGAAGTTATCGGGCCCTCGCTCGGTAAGGAATCCATCAAATCAGGTTTGAATTCACTTCTGATCTCCTTCATCCTGATCTTTTCCTTCATGATCTTCTATTATACCCGCCGTGCCGGTCTGGTTGCTGATATTGCGCTGTTCCTGAACATATTCTTCCTGATCGGTGTGCTGGCATCCATGGGACTTGCACTTACACTCCCCGGTATCGCCGGTATTGTGCTTACCATAGGTATGTCGGTAGATGCCAACGTGCTTATTTATGAGCGTATCCGTGAGGAATTGATGGCCGGAAAGGGAATCCGCATAGCTGTAGCCGACGGATACAAAAACGCACTTTCAGCTATCATCGATGGTAACATCACCACGCTGATCACCGGTTTTATCCTGTTTATTCTGGGTACCGGACCGGTCAAAGGTTTTGCCACAACCCTGGTAATTGGTATTATCACTTCAATGTTTGCTGCCATCTTTATCAGCAGGCTGGTTTTTGAATTGATGCTCGAGCGTTCTGTCAAGCTTACTTTCAGCACCAGGCTGTCAGAAGGAGCATTTAAGAAAATCAATATCGACTACATCAAGCACCGGAAGAAATTTTATATCATTTCCGGCATCATGGTCGTTATTGGCATTGCCTCTCTGTTTACACGAGGACTCGACCAGGGTGTCGACTTTGCCGGCGGCCGCAACTTTATTGTTCAGTTTGACAAACCTGTGAGCAATATTGAGGTGGCAGATCTGGTTGAGAAAGAATTGGGAATAAGACCCACAGTGATTACCTATGGTTCGGAAGACAAGGTAAGGATTACCACCAAATATGGAGTGGACTCGGAAGATCCTGAAGTGGATAGCAAAATTGAACAGCTTATATACAACGGGGTGAAACCCTTACTTGGAAATGATGTTACTTATAACCAGTTTAAGGATGTGAATGTACAGGGCTTACAGCGCGTTGGACCAACCATTGCCGCTGATATCAAACGTGATTCTTTCATTGCCCTGTTTATCGCCTTGTTCTTCATGTTCCTGTATATCGGGTTCCGGTTCCGCAACTGGAGTTTCGGTCTGGGTGCAATGGCATCCCTGACACACGATGCTTTCTTTGTGATTGCCCTGTTCTCACTCTTCTATGGCATCATGCCGTTTTCGATGGAAATGGATCAAACCTTTATCGCAGCTATCCTGACCATTGTCGGATATTCGGTGAACGATACCGTGGTAATCTTCGACCGAATCCGTGAATATAAGGCGCTGCATCCCAAAATGGATTATGCCACCCTGATGAATAAAGCTATCAATGATACCTTTTCACGAACCATAATTACATCGCTCACCGTGTTAATCACAGTGGCTATTATTTTCTTCTATACAGGTCAAAGTGTGAGAGGTTTTGCCTTTGCGTTGCTGGTGGGCCTGTTCTCAGGTGTTTACTCAACTATCTTTATCGCCACTGCCCTGGTATATGATACCCGGAAAAACAAGGAAATAAAGAAATAAGGTTTGAATATTGATCAAAAAAACCCCGCGACAACGGGGTTTTTTTGTTTACGCATTTAAGTTCATTCAATGGGTAATAATTGACCGGACGTTTCCTATATTTGCACTATAATTTAAAGTAATGGGATATATAATTCTGGCCTTGGGCGGAGGTGAAATATTGCTTGCCTTGTTGGTGTTCCTGTTGTTGTTTGGCTCCAACAAAATCCCGGAACTGGCAAAAGGTCTGGGAAAGGGGCTTCGTGAATTCCGTAAAGCCACCGATGATATCAAGCGCGAGATACACGACAGCACAAACGGATTGACAAAAGATATCAATGAAAGCATTGGCGGCATCAGGAAGAACATGACCGACATCACCAGTGATATCACCCGGGAGATCAACGAAAACACAGGTGATATCAAGAAAGATATTAACGAAATAAGCAGCAACCTTAATCCCTGAATTGCAACCTGCATCTACCCTGACCATGGCCATCATTGAAGCTGTAAATATCACCAAATCATTTGGCACGCTGCAGGTTTTAAAGGGTGTGAGCGTATCCATACAGAAGGGGGAAATTGTAACCATTGTTGGCGCCAGCGGGGCCGGGAAAACCACGTTTCTTCAAATAGCAGGAACACTTATGAAGCCGGGCAGCGGAAACTTGCATGTCAACGGTACGGACATCGGCAAGCTGCGCGACAGGGAGCTGGCCCGTTTTAGAAACCGGCATATCGGCTTTGTATTCCAGTTTCACCACCTGCTTCCTGAATTCACGGCACTTGAGAATGTATGTATACCGGCTTTTATTGCCGGTGTTTCACGACCCGAAGCCGTCAGCAGGGCAAAAGAAATAATTGAATTCCTGGGCTTGGGCAGCCGGCTCGAACACAAACCCAATGAACTCTCGGGAGGTGAACAACAGCGGGTTGCTGTTGCCAGGGCCCTGATCAACAATCCCGATGTGATTTTTGCAGATGAACCTTCGGGTAATCTCGATTCAAGCAATAAGAAAGAATTGCACGAGCTTTTCTTTACCCTTCGCGGCAAGTATAACCAAACGTTCGTCATTGTAACGCATGACAATGAATTGGCCGGTATGAGCGATCGCACTATAACCATGCATGACGGGATGTTGGTTAGTTAAATGTGAAGCAGCAGGCAGATTTGACAATTTGAAAATTTGAAAATTTGGAAATCTGGCAACCAGGAGAATTGAAGACCTTTCTTGACATGAAGGTCGAGTATTACAACCGGCCTGAATTTATTGAAACCGATCCCGTACAAATTCCTCACCGGTTTACCCTGCCTCAGGATATAGAAATTTCTGGTTTTATTACCGCAACGCTGTCATGGGGGCAAAGAAAAACAATCATCAGCAAATCAACCGAATTAATGCGTCTGATGGACAATCAGCCCTACGATTTTTTGCTGCATGCCGGTGTAAAAGATTACTCCCGTTTTGAAGGTTTCTGTCACCGAACATTCAACACCACTGATACCTTATATTTTCTGCATGCTCTCAGGAATATCTATTTGAATCATGGCGGATTGCGAAAGGTATTCGAGGATGGGTTCATGATCAACCACAATGCTGCTGTTGCAATTGCGTGTTTCAGGGAATTCTTTTTTGAACCGGATCACCCGGCAAGAACCCGAAAGCATCTACCCGATGTTATGAAAGGTGCTGCTGCCAAGCGGTTGAATATGTTTCTGCGGTGGATGGTGCGACGTGACAAAGGAGGTATTGATTTCGGACTGTGGAAAAACATCAGTCCCTCCTGGCTGAAAATACCGCTTGACGTGCATACTGCAAAAACAGCGCGCAAGCTTGAATTGCTGAAAAGAAAGCAAAACGACTGGAAAGCAGTGTGCGAACTCACACAGACCCTCAGTGAGTTTGATCCGGGTGACCCCGTCAAATACGATTTTGCCCTTTTCGGTTTGAGCGCCACCCCGACGGGGTGGGGTGACCTTGTCGGGGAAATATAAAAAAACCGGTATGGCGAATCCTTATTTTGCATTCAAACAGTTTACGGTTTACCATGACCGGTGTGCCATGAAGGTGGGCACTGATGGCGTATTGCTGGGAGCCTGGGTGAATCTGGCGGGTGCTTCCAGAATATTGGATGTGGGAACCGGAACCGGACTCATAGCATTGATGATGGCCCAGCGAAGTGAGGCTGCCGTTCATGGTGTTGAGATGGATGAGTATGCCTTCCTGCAGGCGATAGAGAACGTAAATAGGAGCCCGTGGTCCGACAGGATCACACTTTTTCACAACACCTTTCAGCAATTTGCACGTGAAAGCAAAGAATCATACGATCTGATTGTTTCAAATCCGCCTTATTTCAGGAATTCACTCAAACCGCCTGCAAGGGGAAGGTCACTGGCCCGGCATGATGATAATCTCAGTTATGAAGTTCTTTTGTTCTGTTCATCCAAACTGTTGAATGCTGAAGGCAAATTGTCCATTATACTGCCTGCAGGTGAGCGATTGAATATTCAAAGGATTGCCGAATTTCATGATCTTCATGTAACTCGGGAAACGCTTGTAAAACCTCGCGTTGGAGCTGATTTCAAGCGCATTCTTGTTGAATTTTCAAAAATGAATGTTCATTCATATGTCTCGAACGAACTTGCCATTAAAAGCCAGAATAATATGATGTTTACAAAGGAATATTATGGAATGGTCAAAGAGTATTATTTAAAAATGATATAGAATGCCATCTGTATATTACAGGTATTTTTTAATAATCTATCATTAAAGAATCTAAAAGACCTTGTACATCATTTCCTGTATTTCGAGAATATCTACTGCAATTTGTTGTGAATCTGCCGGATATTGCTTTATTAATTTCCTGTTATTTTTTTATTTAAACTTTTGTATTTTTAATGAATGGCAGGAAATTCATGTAACTGCAAAAAGGTATGTTATAAATTTTTCATATAGATCCTTTTTTAACAGGTTCTTATAACATATAGAGAATCAATTTAGGAATAATATCATTCGGGAGGTACTGAAATGAAACAAAAACTAGTCGTGTTTCTTTATGCAACTGTTTTTACAGGGGCATTCTGTTTGGCACAAACAAGCCAGTCATCGCCTTTTATGGTGAAGGATGATGGTTTGTGGCAGAAGGCTGTTACCACGCATCGTCTTGCCCAGTTTCCAAAAATACACCCGGATGGCAGGGTGTGGTTCCAGTTCAAAGCACCTGCAACAGCACAATCTGTAAAACTTCACATGGGTTCTGATGAATACGGGATGCAGAAAGATCAGAAAGGTCTTTGGAACGTGATTATTTCCAATCCAAAACCCGGATACCAGGTTTATTGGATGATGGTGGATGGTGTTGAAGTGGAAGATCCGGGCAGTGATATTTTTTATTCCAATGGATACCGCAGTGTGCTTGAAGTTCCGTCACAAGCAGATGATTTCTACCTTGTGAAACAAGTGCCTCATGGTGATGTACGTGAGCATTGGTTTTATTCGAAGGTAACCGGTTCTTTCCGGCGCATGTTTGTTTATACCCCTCCTGGATATGACAAAAACTATAACACATATTATCCGGTTCTTTATCTTCAACATGGTGCCGGAGAAATGGAACTGGAATGGATTCATTCCGGCAAAGCCAATTTCATTCTTGACAACCTGATTGCTGAAGGTAAGGCCCTTCCTATGATTATCGTAATGAATAACGGGTTTGCCACACGGCCTGATCAGGTTGGAGCTGCCCTTACGGGTAATGCCAGATGGTCGGCGTTTGAGGAAATGCTTGTTAGTGAAATCATCCCTGATATAGACTCTAATTATCGAACCATTCCTGACCGTGAACATCGTGCTATGGGTGGTCTTTCCATGGGTGGTATGCAAACATTCTCCATCGGCTTAAAACATCTCGACACGTTCTCTTATCTGGGAATTTTTAGTGGTATACCAACTAATTTTGCTGAAATGCTAAAGGGCGAAGTGGAACAGGGAGCTGCCTTCAATCAGCGGATCAAATTGCTGTGGTTTGGTGTGGGCACAGACGAAACTTCGTTCTTTGATCGTCAGAAAGAACTGCGGGAACTATTGGAGAAATCGGGTATAATGGCTCAGTACTACGTATCAAACGGCACTAGTCATGAGTTTCAGACATGGAGAAGATGTCTGTATATTTTTGCTCCGCTTCTTTTCAGGAATTAAACCCGTCTTGCTTCGATTGCCATAAACATAACTCATATTACCGATTGCTGACAACCTGTAATTGTACCCGAGGCGGGACTTGAACCCGCACAACCATTACTGGTCACAGGATTTTAAGTCCTGCGTGTCTACCAATTCCACCACTCGGGCAAAGATCACAAAAAAAGGGCAACGAATGGATTCGGCCCTTCTTTTTGAGCGGAAAACGAGACTCGAACTCGCGACCCCGACCTTGGCAAGGTCGTGCTCTACCAACTGAGCTATTTCCGCAATAATTCTTTATCCAAGAACTATATCCACTTTGTGTTTGGCACCTCAAATGGTGGTGCAAAATTAAACTACTTTTTTATTTGTGCAAATAAAATGTGCCGCATTTTTACTTCTTGAAGTTTTTCTTGCCCGAAATGCCTGTTGGCGAAATGATGTTCCCGTTTGGGATAGATTGTTTGGAAACGGAATGACGAGAAAACCACTATATTTGTTAACCATACATATAAACACCAGTTGACACGCTTTAAACCCATGGATATGAAATCATCTTCCAAATCAGTTGCCGTTGCAATAACAGCAATGGTTATTGTTTCTTTTCTGTTCTGCTTCTGCGGGTCTCGGAAAAAGCCCATGAAATCGCTTTTAGTTGTAAACACTGAAAACGGAATAGTGAAGGGCGCTTTCAATAACGAAGGATCTGTTTCTGCATTTAAAGGCATACCCTATGCCGCACCTCCGGTGGGTAACCTGAGATGGCGCGAACCCCAGCCTCCTGCGTCGTGGGAAGGCACACGCGATGCTTCGGAATTCTGCACCAGCTGCATGCAAAACAGGGTGTTTACCCAGCTGCCCAACGCTCCCTGGTCGGAGGAATTCATGGTTCAGGATTCGGTGAGCGAGGACTGCCTTTACCTGAACATCTGGACGCCGGCAACCTCGGCAGCTGATAGTCTGGCCGTACTGGTATTTATTCACGGCGGTGCTTTTACCGAAGGATCAGGCTCCATAGCTGTTTATGACGGGGAAGAGCTGGCTAAAAAAGGAATCATCGTTGTGAATGTCAATTACCGCCTGGGAGTTTTTGGATTTTTCACACATCCCGAACTCACCCTGGAATCACCCAATAAAGCATGCGGCAATTATGCGCTGCTCGACTGTATAGCCGCGCTGAGGTGGGTCAACAACAATATTGCCGCATTCGGCGGAGATCCTTCACGTGTTACCATATCCGGACAATCTGCAGGGGCTGCCATGGTGCATGCACTAACTGCCAGCCCGCTGGCAAAAGGTTTGTTCAGCGGTGCCATGGCCATCAGTGGGTCAAGCCTGGGCCGGTTTAATGTCAGGGTGTTGGCAGATGCTGAAAAGAGCGGCCTGGAGTTTGCTTCGCAAAAAGGAGTTAATGATCTGGCCGCATTAAGACAGCTGGATGCTGCAGCATTAATTGCCAGAACAGCAGGCAATAATCCCATTCGTTTCGGAATTGTGGCGGATGGTTATGTGCTGCCTGAAAACCTGAAGGATACTTTTGAAAAGGGAAAGCAAAACGACGTGCCAACCCTTACCGGCATAACTGCAGATGATGCAGGAGCCCTGAATCGCAAGGTAACCCGAAAGGAATTTGCTGATAACGCCAAAAGAGCTTTCGGTGATAAAGCCGGTGCCTATTTGGCACTATATCCGGTGGCAACTGATGATGAGGCTGCTGCCCATGCCATACAGGCATCACGTGACATGAACAAAATGGAAACTTTTAAGTGGGCGGCCTTTCGGGCAAAAACTGCTAAAACACCCGCGTATACCTATTATTTCGACAGGGCGATTCCCTGGCCCGAACACCCGGAATTTGGAGCCTTTCATTCGGGAGACCTGCCATATTACTTTCTCAATCTGAAAAAATTCAACCGGCCATGGACTTCCGCTGATACCCTGGTGGCGCAAACAATTTCATCGTACTGGGTGAATTTTGTGAATACCGGAAATCCCAATAGTTCTGGTTTACCTGAATGGCCTGCCTTTGAACCCGAGAAGAAAGTCACTTTCAGATTGGGCGAAAAACCGGAGGTTATGCCGCTGGCTGATGAAAAGAAGACAGCCTTCTACCTGGGTTTATAGCAGGCACCGCAGCCAACAGCCAACAGCCAACAGCCAATACCCTTCACCTCACTTCAGCCCAATCATTTTTTTGATCTCATTCAGCTTGTTCAAAGCCTCAATGGGCGTGAGGTTGTTGATGTCGACTTTTCGGATTTCATCACGTATCTGTTTCAGCACAGGATCGTCAAGCTGGAAGAAGCTCAGCTGCATTCCCTCCCTTTTTTCAGCCAGGCCATCCACGGGCCGTGACAACTGATGGCCGTCATGGGTGTTTTCAAGTTCGGCAAGCACTTCATTGGCCCTGCTTACCAGGCTTCTGGGCATGCCGGCCATGCGGGCCACATGAATACCAAAGCTGTGTTCGCTGCCGCCTCTTACCAGCTTTCTCAGGAAGATTACCCGGTCATCGAGTTCCCTGATGGATATGTTGTAATTCTTCACCCTTTCAAATGAATTTTCCATGGCGTTCAGTTCGTGGTAGTGGGTGGCAAATATGGTTTTGGGCCTGAACCTGCCGTTACCGTGCAGAAATTCTACCATGGCCCAGGCAATGGATATGCCGTCATAGGTGCTCGTGCCGCGGCCTATTTCATCGAGAAGCACCAGGCTTCTTTCTGAAAGGTTGTTGAGGATGCTTGCTGTTTCGGTCATCTCCACCATAAATGTGGATTCTCCCATGGAAATGTTGTCTGAAGCGCCCACGCGTGTGAAGATTTTGTCAACGAAGCCAATGGCAGCACTTTCGGCAGGGACAAAGCTTCCTGTTTGCGCCATCAGCACAATAAGGGCAGTTTGCCTTAACAGGGCCGATTTACCCGACATGTTGGGGCCTGTGAGAATGATGATCTGCTGCTCTTCGGTATCCAGGAATACATCATTGGGAATGTACGATTCCGTAGCCGGAAGCTGTTTCTCGATCACCGGGTGACGCCCTTGTTTGATGTCAATGACTCCTGAATCATCAATAACCGGCCTGACATACTTGTTTTCAACAGCGCACCGTGCAAACGACATCAGGCAATCGAGGCGGGCAATCAAAGAAGCATTCAACTGCACGGGTTCTGTATATTCGCCAAGAGCCATCACCAGTTCATTGAAAAGCCTGGTTTCCAATTCAAGTATCTTTTCCTCGGCTCCCAGAATTTTTGATTCATACTCCTTCAGCTCTTCGGTAATATACCTTTCGGCATTCACCAGGGTTTGCTTCCGGATCCAGTCGGCAGGCACCTTTTCCTTATGCGTGTTGCGTACTTCTATGTAATATCCAAAAACATTGTTGTATGATATTTTCAACGAGCTGATGCCGGTACGTTCTATCTCACGCTGTTGCATCATGAGCAGGTAGTCCTTGCCTGAATGCAGCATATCCCTCAGTTCATCCAGTTCGGCAGAAACGCCGGGCGAAATGATATTGCCACGTACCATCAGAGCCGGAGCTTCCGGCTGAAGTTCCTTTTCGATGCGCTCACAAATGAGCTGGCAGGGGTTGATCTGCTCTCCGATGCGGTTGAGTACCGGTTCCTGTGAATTGCCACACAGTTCTTTTACAGGTACCAGTGATGCAAGCGAAAGTTTGAGCTGTAGCACTTCCCGCGGCGTAATGCGACCCACTGCCACACGCGATATCAGCCTTTCCAGGTCGCCGATGCGTGCAATATGTTCCTCCAGTTCCGCTCTCATCTCAGTATGTCCAATCAGGTATTCAACGGCATCATGGCGTTCGGCAATGGGTTTGATGTCTTTCAGCGGCATGGCTATCCAACGCTTCATGAGCCTTGCGCCCATGGGAGAAATGGTGCGGTCGATGGTATCGATGAAGGCTTTACCCCCTTCAAACAAGGGATGAAAGAGTTCCAGGTTGCGTATGGTAAATTTGTCAAGCCACACATAATGGTCTTCCTGAATGCGCGAAAGACTGGTGATGTGCTTTACCTGTTTGTGCTCGGTGATGTCAAGATAGTTCAGAATAGCGCCGGCAGCGATAATGCCCGATCTCATTCCGCTAATTCCGAATCCTTTCAGGGAAACCGTTTCGAAATGTTTCAGCAGCCTGCCTGTTGCTGTTTCTTCAGTGAAGATCCAGTCATCGAGTTTGAAGGTGCAAAAACGACTTCCGAAAACTTCCTGGAATTGCTGTTGTTTTCCCCTTTCAAAAAGAACTTCCTTGGGACTGAAGTTGGTCAGCAGTCTGTCGGTATATTCAAAATTGCCTTCTGCAGTCAGGAATTCACCTGTTGATATATCCAGAAAGGCAAGCCCTGCTATATTCTTGTCAATGTGTACACAGGCAAGGAAATTATTTTCCTTGTGCTCAAGCACATTCTCGTTCAGGGCAATGCCGGGCGTAACCAGTTCGGTAATTCCGCGCTTCACA
Organism: uncultured Bacteroidales bacterium; assembly: GCA_964560225.1. Lineage (GTDB taxonomy): Bacteria > Bacteroidota > Bacteroidia > Bacteroidales > UBA10428 > UBA5072. The sequence goes on along the minus strand of CAZLLD010000090.1, from coordinate 515 downwards.
ATTTTTTTGGTCAGTTTGGGATCTTCGAGCTGTTCACATATGGCAACACGCTGGCCTGCCCTGACCAGCTTGGGCAGGTAGGTGTCAATGGCATGATAGGGGAAGCCTGCCAGCTCTACAAAAGATGCTGATCCATTGGCCCTGCGCGTGAGCGTGATACCCAGTATTTCTGAGGATTTTATTGCATCTTCACCAAAAGTCTCATAGAAATCACCCACCCGGAACAGGAGGATGGCGTCGGGGTGCTTGGCTTTGATGCTGGCATACTGCTTCATCAAAGGAGTGTCGATGATATTGTCGGGTTTCAGATGATGATGGTTTAGTGTATAAAAGTAATGTAAGTTGCATGAAGTGTCAAATTGTATCGGATAATTGATTTGAGAATTTAATTAACAATAGCAGAACCAAGAGCCAAGAGCCAAGAACCAAGAACCAAGAACCAAGAACCAAGAACCAAGAACCAAGAACCAAGAACCAACAGCCAACGGCTATTTTTACTACTTTTGGTGCATAAT
>CAZLLD010000089.1:0-11172 GCA_964560225.1 uncultured Bacteroidales bacterium | reverse complement strand
CTACGCTTCGCAGAGATTGCCACGCTCCATTTCATTCCGCTCGCAATGACAGCTACTTTCTTACTGCCCCTGTCTTGGTTCTTGGTTCTTGGATCTTGGCTCTTGGTTCTAATGTAGAAGATTTTCTTACATTTACTCAAAATCTGAACTCATGAAAAAGACATTCCGCTACTTTCTTCAGGGACTCCTGCTGGTGGCTCCCACTGCTTTCACCATCATTGTAATATACTGGCTTTTCGACCTGATGGATGGCCCGATCCGCAACCTGATCAAGCAGCTCTTCAACGTACAGATCCCGGGTGTGGGCCTGGTGGTCATGTTTCTGCTGATCGCGCTGATAGGATGGGTCGGGCAGTCGTTTCTTTTCAAACCCATAGGGCAGCTGGTTGACAAGCTTTTTGAAAAGGTGCCGGCCATTCGGATGATCTATACCGCCATTAATGATTTTCTGAATGCGTTTGTGGGTGAAAAGAAGAAGTTCACCAAGCCGGTGATAGTTAAAGTCAATATGGTTTCGGAACTCGAAAAGATCGGCTTCATCACATCAGAGGACCTGACCGATTTGGGCAGTGAAGGCAAGGTGGCTGTGCTGTTCCCGCATTCCTACAACTGGTCGGGTGAACTGTTCATTGTGCCCAAGGAACACGTGAGACCCCTGAACCTGCCTCCCGGCGAAGTGCTGAAGTTTGCCCTTACCGGCGGAGTGACACGTGTATAATGGATTAAAATTTTGTTATCTTCGTAGCCACAGGTAAATATGCTGTCCATGAAAATCAGGTTTCCGATCAGGCCGGTTAGCTTGCTGACAATCTTGTTGTTGATTGCTTCCGCTTTGCCTGCGCAGCAGGAACTTGCGGAAGAGAATTCGGAAGCCCTCAGGCAGCTTGCCAGTACACGGGACACCTCACGGATCAGTTTGTTGCTGGACATCAGTGAAGAGCTTTTGAAAACCCAGCCATACAAGGCTTATGGCTATGCGCGCGAAGCGCTTGTTATGGCAGAAGATCTGAAGGACCCCTTGCGCATTGGCTGTGCCAACAGGGCCCTGGCCCGGATTTACACGCTTACCGCGGTGTACGACAAGGCGCTGGAATACCTGCTGACTTCGCTCAGGCAGTTTGAAAACCTGGGTGACACTGCGCAAATGGCCGTTTGCCTTGATGAGCTCGGTGTGATATACCTGTCGCTGGGCGATTTTTCAAAAGCCCACAACAGTCTTTCTCATGCGCTGGAATACAATAAAAAAATGTCCAATACCAGGCAGATCGCCCGCAATTACATGAATCTGGGCTCGAACTACCTGAATGCCGACACCATTGACAAAGGTCTTTCCTATCTCATGGTTTCGCTGATGATTGCCGACAGCCTGGGTATGGAAAAAGAAAAAGTGTCGCTGCTCAATAAAATAGGCTATGGTTATGCCCGCACCGGCCGTCATGAAGAAGCCCTCCGGCATTACTACCATGTGCTTGAGATGCTGGGTGACAAGCCCGACAACCTGTCGCGCTCCGAAGCCATGGTAAACATTGCCGAAGGATACCTGAACCTGAAAAACTACCCGGTTGCCCTGAAATACGCCACCGACGGTTACAAGCTGGCCAGAACCGGTCATTTTTATCATGTATACCGGAATGCTGCCAAAATACTGTCGGATATACATGCATCGCAGGGAAATTACCGGCTTGCCTATGACTACATGACCACATACCGGGCCATTTCAGATTCAATCATCAATTCCGAGAAGGTGGAACAACTGGCCCGGATACAAACGCTGTATGACCTGAACCGGATTGAAGAGGAAAACACGCTGCTGCGGCAGGAAAACCTGCGGGCCAACAGGCGGATGCAAACCCGCACACTGGTGATCATACTGATAACCTCGCTGGTATTTGTGCTGGCAGCCTTGCTTTTTGCGCTGAACAGGATGAACAACCGGCAGCTCGCCCTCAATAAAAAACTGGCATCACAAAGCCGGGAGCTGGAAGCACTGAATGACCTGAAGGACAAATTTTTCTCATTTGTGGCTCACAACCTGAAAAATCCGTTCAACACGATCATGGGATTCTCTGAGCTGATGCGCAGGGCTTCCGATTCAAAGGACCAGGAGAAAATCAATCAGTATTCGGGCCTCATCTACGACCTTTCAACTCAGGTGCAGAAGGTGCTGACCAACCTGCTTGACTGGTCGCGCCTGCAGCGGCGCAATTTCGAGGTGAAATTTGAAACCGTGGAACTCACCAGCCTGATCAAGGATGTGGTGGAAATGAACAACAAGGAAGCTGCCCGGAAAGACATCAGCCTGAACATCAACACCACAGGAAACGTATTTGTTGTGGCCGACAGGGCCATGATCACCACCGTGCTGCAGAACCTGGTGGCCAATGCCATCAATTTCACACCCGCAGCCGGGCGCATCAGCATCGACTGCAAGGTAAAAGACCAGAATACCCAGGTTACCATTGCAGATACGGGTATTGGCATTACGGGTGACAAACTGGATAAGTTGTTTGCCTTCGACTTTTCACAGGCCCGCACCGGATCATCGGATCACAGCGGGGCCGGACTGGGACTGGTGATCTGCAAAGAAATGCTGCTGAAAAACGGAGGAACGATCAGTGCAGCAAGTGAACCCGGCATGGGCAGCAGTTTCACCTTCACGCTGCCGGTATCTATCAGGCATGACGACCTGGCTGATGAGCAGGTTTCGCATGCAGAAAAAACGCCCCTGGACGTAGCCAACGACCTGGTGATGTCGGCCTCCCCGGTTGGTGAGGAAGTATCAAAGGCTTTCTCAAACCGGATCATCCCCCATTTCGACGAGGTGTCGAAAGTGCTGTCGATTGAAAACCTGGAACGGTTCTCAAAGACGCTGATGCAAACCGGGGAACAGTACAACCTGCAGGCCCTTGGCGATTTTGGCAAATCGCTGGCCACCCTGACTCTGGGACACCAGATTGACCAGATCATAAAAATGCTGCCCCGGTTCAGGGAATATCTCGACAAAACCATGAAAAAGTGATGCAAGTTATGTTGAATGACCTGCCCCATATTAAACCCGAAGTGCTGATTGTGGATGACATCCCCAGCAACCTGAATTTTCTGAGTGAAGTGCTTCACCTGGAAGGAATTGGCGTTATGCTTGCCACCAGCGGTATGGATGCACTTGAAATTGCCCGCTACAAGCTGCCCGACCTGATACTCCTGGATATTGCCATGCCGTTGATGGACGGGTATGAAGTGTGTGCCCGGCTGAAAGCCGACCCGGCCACACGGGATATTCCGGTTATCTACCTTACCGCCCGTACAGAGCCCGAGGACATTCTCAAAGGTTTCGAATCGGGGGCCGTGGATTACATTCTCAAACCCTTCAATGCCACAGAACTGATTGCCCGGGTGAAAACGCACCTCGAGCTGAAAGCCAAAACCGAAGCACTCAAGACCGTAAACCAGCGGCTTGAAGAAGAAGTGAAACTGCGTACCGCGGAAATCACCGAAGCCAACCGCAACCTCACCGAAACCAACCGCAAATTAAAAACCGCGTACGAAGAGCTTTCCAACCTCGACAAGGCCAAGGACGAATTCATTCAGCACATCAACCACGAATTGCGGACACCGCTTCAGGGCATTCACGGCTTTACCCTGATCATGGAGGAAATCATAGAAACGCCGGAACAAAAGGAATACCTGCAATCCATCAATTCCCTGGTGAAAAGGCTGGTTAAGCTCTCTGAAATATCGCTGCTGTTCACCGAAATCAAAGCCAAGAATTACAAGATTACCCTGAAGCCGCTGTCGCTTAAGCATATGGTAAGCCAGATCCTTGAAATATTCAGGAAAGACCGCGAAAGAATCACGATCATCGACAACCATCCCGATGATCAGATATTCGTGAAGGCCGACCAGCGACTGATGAATACCTGCCTGGAACTGGTCATTGACAATGCCCTGAAATACACTCCCGAAAAAGGCCGGATCACCATCCGTACATTTCGTGAAGAGTCACTGGCCGGCATTGAAGTGCTTGATGAAGGCCCCGGATTTACCGTCAAAGCCCTGGAAAGCCTTTATGACCTGTTCGCCGCTGACAACCTGAAATACCATTCACACGGTTTCGGTGTGGGACTGGCCACTGCCAAGATCATCCTGGACACGCTGTCAGCCAAGCTGGATATTGCCAACATGCCCGATAAAGGGGCCAGCGTAAAAATGCTGTTCCAGGCCAATTAACCCTGCTGTTAATATAACAACCGCACTTTTCATGGAGTTTTTTTTGGAATTGATGTAAAATCTGTTTGCAGAACAATTTCTCAGAATACCTTTGTTCCATGTTCGATTTTTCAGCTTTCATGTGCCGCCGCTTTTCATGCAGCAGGATGCAACTCGTTGGGCTCCGCCTTGCCCCGGTTGCCGTGCTGCTTTTTGTTATTTCATTGCTGCCGCTTGCAGCACAGCCTGCCGGTAATTATGAACCCGACGTCATAACCCCCGAAGAACTCCGTGAACAGCTTGCCAAACTGGCCCGCATGTACCAGCTTGATTCAGCCTCCCTGTCGCAATACGATAAAATGATCACCTACGACCGGGAAGTGTACCTGGGCAAGATTTACAACATCACCTTCTCGGAAGTGCGTTTCACCTGTCCCCCCGACAACCAGCTCAATGCCCTGAACAAATCGGGGATCAGCCAGATTCTTTATGCCGACGGGCGCCGCGATGTATTTATTGCACTGGAGGACCGGACTGTGAAACAAAAGGAACTCGTTGACACCTCCGAAATTATCGTCAAGAACATGCGCGACTGGATGAAGGTGACGGTTACTGAAAATCCGCTGGAAGTAGCTCACCTGAATGCAAAAGGACCGCTGAAAGTGACCTATGAAGCCCAAATGGGCAATGTCAGCAATGACGAGCTGATGCGCAGTGCCGGAAACCTGCTGCGGAAAAAAGCCGCTGTGCTGAAAGCCCATTACGTGCTGGTAGAAACCAAGTTTTTCCACAAATCATACGGCGACCTCCCCAAAGTGGAGATAACGGCGGTGGCGTTCGGGTATTAGATCGAAGATCGAAGATCCAAGATCGAAGATCCAAGATAGGGACAAGGGACTAGGGGCAGTGGCATTAGCAGCGGCAGGGCGATGGAAAACCCCGTTGGGGAGCCTCCGGAATGTTTTTGATACTGAAAACTGAGTACTTTTACAGAATACCATTTGAAGATCGTTCCCTGCCTGCCGGCAGGCAGGCCCGACGGGGTGCCGGGATGGGGTGTGGTAACGGCAGAGCCGACAAGTCTGCGAGAAATTCTTAATTGTCTGCGAGAATTATTATGCGAGAACTTCTTAAAAATCTGTGAGAGATTTTCCTGTTTTTGGCACAGAATTTGTAATAAATCATACGACAGTTCACCAAAGATATACCTGCTGAATCAGGGCAAGTCCCGGCTAATCACCGGGACTTTTTATTTACCGGTACAGTCCTGTCAGGCCCTTCACCTCATCAAGCACCTTTTCGGCAAAATCGCGTGCCACGGCCGACGATTCGTGCATCAACCTGTCCGCCAGCGAACGGTCGCTGTTCAGTTCCGTACGTTTTTCGCGAAGCGGCTTTAAAGTGGCCACCAGTGAATCGGCAGTAACGCCTTTGAGTTCGCTGTATTTCAGCGTGCCGTTCAGGAACTGGCTGTTCAGCTCTTCCCAGGCCTGCATATTCCCGCAAGCCTTGATGATGGTAAACAGGTTGGCCACGCCGGGGCTCATTTCGCCACCCGGCTGACTGCCGATATCGGTGACGGCGGTTTTTACCTTTTTGCGGATCGCATCTTCGCTTTCAAAAACCCCGACGTAATGTTTATCGCCCAGACTCTTGCTCATTTTTTTGGTGGGATCGGCAAGTGACATGAGCTTGGGCACTTCGGTAAACAGGGGTGCCGGTTCGGGGAAGTATTCGCCGAACTGGTTGTTGAAACGTACGGCTATGTTGCGTGACAGTTCCAGATGCTGTTCCTGGTCTTTTCCCACGGGTACAAAGTTGGCCTTGTAGATGAGGATGTCTGCCGCCTGCAATACAGGGTAAGTAAATAACCCGGCAGAAACAAAACCCCGGTTGCCGCCTTTTTCCTCGAGCTGGTCGGTTTTGTCCTTGAACTGCGTCATGCGTGAAAGTTCTCCATAGGAGGTCACACAGCTGAATATCCAGGTGAGTTCGGTATGCTGGGGGACGAGCGACTGCACAAAAAGAGTTGACTTGGCCGGATCGATGCCGCAGGCCAGCAGGTCGATGAACATCTGGCGGGTATTCTCGCGAAGCTTCAGCGGATCATAGGGCATGGTCATGGCATGCAGGTCGGCCACCCCGTAAACACACGCATAGCGATCCTGAATGTCGGCCCAGTTGCGGATGGCACCAAAGTAATTGCCTATGTGAATCTCACCGGTAGGCTGTATCAGGGAGAGAACTCTTTTTTTGGTCATGATATCACAATTTGGGTACAAGGCCACAAATCTATAAAATGTTTTTCATTTCGGCGGTTCGAAAGCTTTGAACAATGCCATGTCCCCCTCTGGATCGGATTCAGCTTCGCCTTCACACCTCACCCCTGCCCCTCTCCTGAAGGCGAGGGGTGAAAACCGCAACACTTTTGAGATTGAAAATAGATTTTACTGTACGATTCTTTCCCCTCTCTTTTAGGAGAGGGGTGCAGGGGTGAGGTGTCAATGGCAATGGCGGTAGCAATTTCAGTACATCGCACTTCGACAAGCTCAGTGTGACCGGCGTTGTCATACTGAGCCTGTCGAAGTATGACGAATAAAATAATCTGCTAGATCTGCTTAATCCGCGAAAACCTGCCTGCCGGCAGGCAGGTCTGCGAGAAATAATCTGCGAGAAATTCTTATTTATCCGCGCAATCTGCACAATCTGCGAAAATCTGCGAGAACTTCTTGGACGCAATCTGCAAGAAATGTTCTATTTTTACCGGTATCTTAAAGTTTCTGATATGGATTCTGTGCGTCAAAATAAAATTGCCCGCCTGCTGCAGAAAGAGCTCGCTAATTACTTCCAGGCCGAAAGCCGGAACCTGCTTCCCGGCAAGCTGATTACCGTAACCACGGTGCGGGTTTCTCCGGATCTTGGCATTGCCAAAGTGTATCTGAGCATCTTCCCGAATAAGCCTGAAGAAAATGTAATTGAACAAATTTCGGCTCACAGCAAGCAGATCCGTAACACGCTGGGCCAGCATATCCGCCACCAGGTGCGCATTATTCCCGAACTGGCATTTTACATCGACGATTCGATGGATTATGTGGAACGCATTGAAAAGCTGCTAAAAAAATAACAACCCGGGTTGCCTTGAATCTCCCGTTTTATATTGCACGGCGATACCTGCTGGCCAAAAAGTCGCACAACGCCATCAACATCATATCCATTATTTCGGTAATGGGAGTGACCGTGGGCACCATGGCGCTGGTGGTCATCCTGTCGGTTTTCAACGGCTTTGACGGCCTGGTGCGCTCGCTGATCAACTCGTTCAATCCCGATCTGAAAATTGAACAAACCGACGGAAGGGCTTTCATTCCCATGCCGGAAACACTGCAACAGATCCGGAATGTTCCCGGGGTGTATGACCTGAGCCTGGTGCTTGAAGACAAAGCCCTGGTGCGCTATGATGAGCTGCAAACCATTGCCGTGGTAAAAGGCGTGGAAGACAATTACGCTGCCATTACCGGCCTCGACAGCATGATTGTGGAGGGCAGCTTCAACCTGAAAAAATCGGAAGAACCCTGCGCCCTAATCGGACGCGGTATCCGGATTTACCTGAATGTAATGCTGCTTTCGCCCCGCCAGATGTCATTCTATGCACCGCGGCGCACTGCCGAAATATCCTTTGATGCCAGCCGGGCGCTGAACCGCAAATACCTCAGCGTATCGGGAGTATTCTCGGTGGAACAGGATTACGACCTGAATTACATCATCGTGCCGGTTGATTTCGCCAGGCAGCTGTTTGAATACGAAAACAACGAAGCCAACCGGATTGAAGTGAAACTACTGCCCAATGCCGCATCAGACAAAGTGAAAGCTGCTGTGAGCACCATCCTGGGAGATGGTTACCGGATACTCGACCGGTACCAGCAAAACGAGGTTTTTTATAAAACCATGAAGGCAGAAAAGTGGGCCATCTTCCTGATCCTCGTCTTTATTCTGATCATCGCTTCATTTAACGTGATCGGCACACTTACCATGCTCATGCTGGAAAAGAAAAACGACATGATCACCCTGAATAACCTGGGCGCAGACATGCAAACCCTGAAAAAGATCTTTTTCTTTGAAGGCTGGATGGTTACCGCAACAGGCGCCCTGCTGGGAACCCTGCTGGGCTTGCTGGTATGCTGGATACAAATACATTACGGGCTGATCCGGCTGCAGGGCTCCGGATCGTTCATCATTGACGCCTACCCCGTGGTGGTAAAAACCCCCGATGTGCTGGCCACTTTCGCAGCCGTGATCCTGATCGGACTGTTTGCAGCCTGGTACCCCATTCGCTACTTCACTAAAACACACCTGGGAGCGCTCCAGGAGAAATAATTGTGGATAACCTGAATGACTTATCAACAAAATGCACCTGCAGGATGTGTATGATATTCATTTGAGATTCAATCTAATACGATTATTTCCTTTGTTTTTCTCAGTCCCATTGTTAAAATATTGACTTTTAATGGTTTTATTTAAATATTACATTTATTACGTTGTAATATGTGCCTTTGATATCAAGGCCCATTGCTGATTTCGGGTAACGAAACCAATTGAGCTGTAATCTCGTAAAACTATTCAATTTACACTTTGCAAAAGCGCGTGAATGTTGAAAATAAAACGTAACCTTATGAAAAAGTTAATATCTCTGGTGGCCTTGTCGCTTATTCTTACGGCATCACTTTATTCACAGATGGTGCAATTTGATGTTAAGATAAAAACCGATCGTGATGCATCGGGCATTACAGCAGATATTACGGTGACAGTGCAAAAAGGTCAGGCCAACTACACCTATTTTCTTACCACGAATGATCCGGTGAAGGGTGAGGTCCTCATGAAATCAGAGAAAACAAGAAAAAAGACCCATGTTTTCAAGGGGGTCAGGCCCGGAAAATATTACCTGAAAATTGAAGATGGTACAGGGTTCCAGTCGGGCAAGACTATAACTGTCAATGAAAATTAATACTGAACGTTAAAAAAGTATCCCATGGCTAAAAGATTATATAAGCGTTGCCTGATTGCTGCCTCAGTGTTGCTGATGTCTCTGGCCGGCCTGAATGCACAAACCGTAACATATACACCGACCAACGTTACCTGTAATGGTGCGGCAGATGCTTCCATGCAAATGGACTTCACAGGTGGACCTTCAACTTACTGGTATGTATGTTATAATTTGGCATCCCCGGCACAAAGCGATTCCTTCGGGCCGACTACCGTATTAAGTCATACCTTTGAAGATCTGTCTCCGAATATTTTATATACATTCTATGTCAGGGACAATGTATCAGGAGATTTTTACGGAGGCCAGTCCTGGACTTTTTCACAGAAACCTGCACTGACTGCTAACTTTACCTCAACCAATGTGACCTGTAATGGTTCCAATACCGGAAGCATTTCCATCAGTGATGCCTTCGGAGGTTACGGGAAGTATGAATTCACCATTGATGGAGGAATGACCTGGCAGAGTTCGGGTGGAAATAGCTACAACTATACCAATCTGGCGGCAGGCAATTATCATGTATATATGCGCGACATGGATCACCCGTCGTGTACAAAACTATTGTCCGACCCGCTTCAGATTACCCAGCCCGATCCTTTGGTCGCTTCAGTTACTGCAACAAATATCACCTGTTTTAGTAAAAACGACGGAATCATTACCGTTAGTTCCACCGGAGGAGGCTCCGGCCAGTACGAGTTCAGCAGGAGTGGCGGCACTTCATGGCAGGAAGGGCTGACATTTACAGGACTTACCACGGGCACCTATACCATATTGATGCGGGATAAGAATTATCCCTCTTGTGTTGTCACCTTAACCCCGTCCTTGACAATTACCAGGCCGGCGCAGCTTAAAGTAGATGATGTTTCCATCCTGAAAGGTCTTACCTGTAATGAAGGGAGCGACGGGCAGCTGGAGGCAATCGTTTCGGGAGGTACCACACCCTACTCCTATACCTGGGGAAAATATACGGGTATGACCTGGTCGCCCATAGGGCAAACCAATGCAATTGCAACAAACCTGGCTCAGGGTTGGTACGAAGTACGTGTAAACGATGCCAACAGTTGTGGTGTCGTTACCGGAGGTGAATACTTCCTCGAAGGTTATACAGACAGCATTCCGCCTGTGTTTATCTTTGATTCGGCATCAGTAGTCAGTACCTGTGCCGGCATGAACAACGGATCGATCACCATTTATGCCCAGGGAGGCGTAAGTCCATATAAATATTCCATCACTTCGGGAGGTGCAAGCGGTTATCAGACATCAAACCTCTTTGAAAACCTGGCTGCAGGTACCTATCAGACCTGGGCCATGGATAAAAAGGGATGCAGGAAATCAGGAGCCGATAAGACTGTTGCTACCACTCCCAACTCGGCGGTTACTGTTACTATTGCATCAAGCCCTTCCGGTTCCATATGTCCGGGTACTAATGTATTGTTCACGGCAACACCGGGAAACGGAGGAACAAGTCCGCTATATCAGTGGCAACTCAACGGGACTAATGTGGGAAGCAATTCCCCCACCTACAGTAATTCCACCCTAAACAACGGAGACCAGATACGGGTAATACTGACAAGCAGTTTACGTTGTACCACCGGCAATCCGGCAACCTCAAATACAATATCACAAACCGTTACGGTCAATACAGCCATTACCTCACAACCGGTCTCCGTTACCCAGTGTGCTGCCACCACGGCTTCATTCACTGTAGCCGCCAACGGTACAGGCACCATAACCTACCAATGGCAGAAAAATATCAGCTCCGTATGGACCAGCCTCTCCAACGGCGGGGACATCAGCGGAGCCACTTCGGCCAACCTGCAGATTGCCAATACGGATGCTTCTGATGCAGGCAACTACCGGTGCATTGTTCACAGTGACTGCGGATCGGATGTCACCAGCAATACCGTGACGCTGACCGTAAATCCGGCCAC
>CAZLLD010000088.1:0-11358 GCA_964560225.1 uncultured Bacteroidales bacterium | reverse complement strand
GATATTCCCGTCTTTCATGATGACCAGCATGGCACAGCCATTATTTCATCAGCCGGCTTGTTAAATTCGCTGGAAATCACGGGCAAGAAGGTTGAGAACATCAAGGTTGTAGTTAACGGAGCCGGAGCTTCTGCCATTTCCTGTGCCAGGTTGTATAAAAAGCTGGGGGTTAAGCCCGAAAACATTCTCATGCTTGACAGTAAAGGTGTTTGCACGACCAGCAGGACTGACCTGAATAAATATAAGCTTGAGTTTGCACAGGATGTGAAGATCACCACGCTTGCCGAGGCCATCAGGGGAGCTGACATGTTCCTGGGACTTTCCACCGGCAATGTACTTTCAAAGGAAATGTTAAAAACGATGGCACCCAATCCGGTTGTTTTTGCAATGGCTAATCCCACCCCTGAAATTTCGTATGAAGATGCCATTGACGCCCGCAAAGATGTGATTATAGCCACAGGACGAAGCGATTACCCGAACCAGGTGAACAACGTGTTGGGATTTCCCTTTATCTTCCGGGGTGCGCTGGATGTCAGGGCTAAAACCATTAACGAAGAAATGAAGCTGGCTGCCGTGTATGCGCTGGCAGGACTTGCCAAGGAAGCCGTTCCCGAACAGGTAAACGCTGCCTACAAAGTCAGCAACATCACCTTTGGCCGTGAGTACATTATTCCCAAGCCCTTAGACCCTCGTTTGATCACAAGAGTTGCGCCTGCTGTTGCCCGGGCTGCCATGGATACGGGAGTAGCACGTGTAGCCATAACCGACTGGAAAGCCTATGAGATTGAGCTCATGAAACGAATGGGCCTTTATGACAAATTGGTGGATGACATCCGGAACCGGGCACGTCAAAACCCGAAAAAAATAGTATTTGCCGATGCCAACAATCTGAAAGTTCTTAAAGCCGTTCAGTATGTTCACAGCGAGAAAATTGCCATGCCCATTCTGCTTGGCAATAACGATGAGATCAGGCAGATGGCTGCAACCCATAAAATTGACCTGGGTGATATACCTGTTGTTGATATTCATAGTCCGGCTGAAGACGAACGCAGAAAACGGTTCGCGCACAGCCTCTTCGTCAAGCGGCAACGCAAAGGTATGACTTATGAGGAAGCGCTTGACAAAATTCATGATCCCAATTACTTTGGGGTTATGATGGTTGATTCGGGTGATGCAGACGGCTTTCTGGCTGGGTTCTCGAGCCGGTATGCCAATACCATCAGGCCTGCGCTTCAGGTTGTGGGCACAAACAACAGTCTGAACCACATAGCAGGCATGTATATCGTGCTGACCAAAAAAGGGCCTTTCTTTTTTGCAGACACAACTGTAAATATAAATCCTTCAGCCAGGATGCTGGCCGATACTACATTGCTTACAGCCAATGAAGTAAGAAAGTTCGACATGGTGCCACGAATCGCTATGCTGTCTTATTCCAACTTTGGATCAAACCGCAATGACAGTCCGAATTTGGTTCGTGAGGCTGTTGCCATGCTGCACCGTGATTACCCCGAACTCATTGTCGACGGTGAAATGCAGGCCAATTATGCATTCAACAAGAAACTGCGGCAGGAGAAATTTCCGTTCAGCAAGCTGGGTGATATGGACGTGAATACCGTAATCTTTCCTGACCTGAATTCGGGAAACATCGCCTACAAGATGATGCAGGAACTGGGCGGTGCCGAAGTTATCGGACCGGTTCTGACAGGGCTTCACAAGCCGATTCAGGTGATGCAAATGGCAAGCTCGGTTCGTGAGATAGTAAACATGGCGGCAATAACAGTGATTGATGCACAGACTTGTACGAAGGAAATAATCAGGTTGTAGTTAACAAGATTCTATACGTCATACTTCGACCTGCCACTATCTTGGTTCTTGGTTCTTGGTTCTTATTTGAATAATTTCTGTAATTTTCGCCTGAATTATTCGTCTTGTTATAAAAATGGCAATTATGAAATATGCTTTCATGCTGCTTTTGCTTGCAGCTACCATTGGCGTATCGGGCCAAAGCAAAAGCATTACCCGGTTCAGATCGGACTTTAAGGAAACTTCCAACCTGTTTTTTTACAGCAGTACGCTGAAGATGCTGAACACTGAAAACGCCCCGGAACTGGCAGATATTCTAAAGGATATTGAAGAAATCAGGGTACTGAATTACAGCAAGGCCACAGTAGGATTAAACAAAGATGATATTGCCACATTAAAAAAGGCTCTCACCGATGAGGAGTACCAGGTGATTATGATGATCAATGAAAAAGGTAATGTGGTTAACCTTTACAATCGTGAAAAGAGGGGCAAAACTGTTGGATTTGTTGCCGTGATTGAAAACCAGGAAAACCTTGTGCTGATTGACCTGATCGGATCTATTGACGTAAAGAAATTCATGACGTTAAAGGAGAAAATTGATTTGAGTAAAGGAAATACACCCTTGAATACTATAAAAATTCAAACATCTTGAACTACGTTGTAACCACCAGCGGCCTTACCAAGTATTATGGAGTAATTAAGGCTGTTGACAAACTGACCTTGGACATTCCCGAAAAAAGTGTTTTCGGAATCCTGGGTCCCAACGGCAGCGGAAAAACCACCACACTGGGCATGTTGCTGGATGTGATTAATCCAACCAGCGGATCTTACAGCTGGTTTGGTAAAAAGCCCGATAAGGAAACCCGGCAGAAAATCGGTTCCATACTTGAAACTCCTGCTTTTTATCCCTACCTGTCGGCTGTGGATAACCTGAGAATAGTGGCTGAGATCAAAGCCATCGGGTACGGAAATATTAATGAAGTGCTCCGCATTACAGGGCTGTATGACCGCCGGAACAGTGCTTTTCGCACTTTTTCACTGGGCATGAAGCAACGGCTGGCCCTGGCGTCCGCTTTGCTTTGCGACCCCCTGGTAATGATACTTGATGAACCAACCAATGGTTTGGATCCGCGTGGAATTGCCGAAATCAGGGAGCTGATACGCGAAATTGCTGCCCACGGCAAGACAATTATCCTGGCCAGCCACCTGCTCGATGAGGTTCAGAAAGTATGCACTCATTTTGCCGTGCTCAACAAGGGGCAACTCTTGCATTCCGGTCCGGTTTACGAAACCCAGCTGGCCGAACAACGGCTGGAACTGGCTGCCAACGATTTGGTGAATCTGAAGGAAGTATTGGAAAGTTTTCCGGAAATGAAAAAAATCGAAACAACCGGTGATACGATTACCATAACCCTGCCTGGTCAGGTTCAGATCAGTGATGTCAGCCGCTATGTTTTTGAACACGGCATCTTCGTCACCCACCTGGTGTCACTGAAGAAATCACTCGAAACCCAATTTCTTGAAATATTAAATGAACCGGCATGAAAAGGCTTTTGCGAATTGAACTGATTAAAATTAAATCCAACGCTTCATTCTGGGTATTGACGACCCTGCACGTCGGCATTGTTCTGCTGGTAATTCTGAGCGGCAAAGTGTTCCTCAAAACCATCTCGCTCAATGGAGAATCCATTTCCAAACTGGTCGATCCTGCCAGCATTCCCATTTACCAGTTTCCCGACATCTGGCACAACATCACGTATGTGGCCGGATACCTGAAATTCATCCTGGCAATTTATGTGATCATATCCATGACCAGCGAAATCAGTTACGACACACTCCGGCAGAATATAATGAATGGATTGAGCCGGGCTGATTTTATCAAATCCAAACTGTTACTGATTTTACTGCTTTCCCTGGCCTCTACCCTGTTTATCCTTGTTGCCGGTTTCATTATCGGATTGTTGAGCACACCTGACATTCAGCTTCATTACCTGATCAAATATTCAGGCTTTATTCCTGCATATTTCCTGTTGCTGACTGCCTACCTGATATTTGCACTGCTGATTGGCCTGCTGATTAAAAGAACCGGACTGGCTATGGGTCTCATGTTTCTGTATACAATTATCATTGAGCCCATCATAGTGTTAAGAATTGATGCTGCCTGGATGAAGGGACTCTTCCCCATAAAAGCAATCAACAATCTGATACACATGCCCTTTGGAAAATACGCACTGCGGGAGGTGCAGGATTATGTATCGCTGAAGGAAACCGGAATCGTGTTGCTCTACCTGGTTCTTTTTGTTTACCTGATCAATTTGCTTCTGAAAAAAAGGGATTTATAAGGTTTTCATCTTTTCAGAAACGATCCTGCTGTATAGATCAAGCAGCGCAGGCTCCTCATTTTCCCAGCAAAGTTCGGCAGCAGCAAGCTCCAGATTGTCTTTCCATTTTTTTCGCTGTGCATGATCCTCCAGCATGGAAGAAAATACTTCTGCAAGCTGAACGGGATCACGGGAATCTGTAATCATCCCGACTTTATATTTTTCAACGACTGATGCCATTTCAGGCAGACCTGAAACCAGCACGGGCACACGGGCCTGGATGTAATCAAACAACTTGTTGGGCAAAGCATAATAATAATTCAGTCCCAGGTTTTCTTCAAGTGAAATGCCCAAATCGGCCTGAACTGTATATTTTCTGAGATCTTCAGGCGGAATCCTGCCCAGAAATCTCACTTTTTCATGAAGTGCCAGTGAGCCGACCAGTTTTCGCAGCTCACCCTCAAGGTATCCTGAACCGGCGATGACCAGAAGTGAATTCTCCATACAGCACATAGCTCTGATGGCAACTTCCAAACCTCGTCCGGCGTTAAGCGATCCCTGGTACATGATTATCCTCTCCTGACGTTGGCGCAGGGAAACCTGCGGTAAGGGCAGTGACTCCATCCGGTTTGGAAGATTCCGGACAACATGCATATTGATTCCGTACTTACGCCTGTATTCAAAGGCTATGGAAGCACTCACCGTAGATGCATATCTGATTCGTGGCAACATGGAGGATTCAAGCAGCGTCCAGATTTTTTTCACCCGGGGCCTGTGAACCAATTCAGGTAATTCGGTAAAGTACTCATGGCTGTCGTATACAACCGGCAGTCTTTTGATCAAGGCTGCCAAAAAAACCGCGGTAAGTGTATCCAGATCGTTGGCAACCAACAAGTCAGCAGAAGCAGGTAAAAGATTAAAGAAAAGTCTGATATTGGATTCAGCATAAAACAAAGGACCTTTCCTGAACAACATGCTGATGCGTTTCGTTTTATAGGCATGTTTCGGCATTACAGGGGAATGTGGTAACGACAGTCCAATGATGGTAACGTCAGCCGGTAGTTTCATAAGCGAGTTGGCTATCCGGCCAACTCTGCAATCGGTGACAATGTCATTGGTAACGCATAGAATTATCCGCATTGGCAGGCCCTGATTGATATTAGAATGCACTAAATTAAAGATTCTTTCATTACAATTGATTTTATAGACGGGAGATATTATATATTTGTTTACCGAACCTATGAGCATGATTAAGATACAGGAAAACGAAGCGTTGATTGACCGCAATACCTTTCATGTGCCGGCAACCGCCCGTTATTATGTTGAAATCGGCGATGCTGATTCCGTAAGTGAATTTCTTGCTTCAGACCTTGCAGGCAAACACCGTATGTTTATACTCGGAGGAGGAAGCAACGTATTGTTTACGGGTGACCTTGATGGTATTGTGCTGCATCCCGCAATCAAAGGAATTGAAACCGTCAGCGAGGAAGATGATTATGTTATTGTGCGCGCAGGTGCCGGTGAAAACTGGGATGACTTTGTGGACTATTGTGTAGCCAATAATTGGGGTGGCATCGAGAATCTCTCTTTGATTCCTGGCACTGTGGGGGCTTCTCCTATTCAAAATATCGGAGCTTATGGCATGGAAGTGATGGACGTTATTGACGCCGTGGAAGGTTTTTTTATTAAGGAACGTAAGCCGTTCAGGCTAAAAGCAAAAGATTGCATGTTTTCTTACCGGAACAGCCTGTTTAAAACAGAACTGAAGGACCGGGTGATCATCACAAGAGTCAGTTACAGGTTGCACAAGAAACCTCTGTTCAACACGCGTTATCCTGACCTTGAAAAAGAACTCAACAATTACGATGAAACCACAATAGCCAATATCCGCAAAGCCATCATTACCATTAGAACCAATAAGCTGCCCGATCCTTCTGAACAGGGTAATGCAGGAAGTTTTTTTAAGAATCCGGTTGTAACCAAATCCCAGGCTGAATCACTGAAGCGGTTTTACCCCGGGATGCCGGAATATGCACTAAAAGAGGGCTCTGTAAAGCTCTCTGCAGCCTGGTTGATTGATCAATGCGGGTGGAAAGGGAAATCATGCGGAAAGGCAGCAACACACAAAAAGCAACCCCTGATCATCATCAACCGGGGTGGTGCCACCGGAAAGGAAATCTATGATTGCGCCCTGAAAATCCAGAAATCGGTGATGAATCATTTTGCCATCAGACTGGAGATGGAGGTGAATGTCATTTAATGTGATGATGTGCTAATTTGAAAATTTGAAAATTTGTAATGTGGCAGTCATGTAATGTAATGAAGGTTATTAGTTGCCTGCAAACACATCAATATAAACCGGCAGGTGGTCTGAGAAACCGCCTTTGTAGATATACCCGCTGTAGGTGCGAAAGGGCTTGTATCCGGCATATGTCGCATCGGGTTCCAGTAAAAACAGATTATTCACAATGGTGAAGCCGTCTGGTTTTGCATGTATCCCTTGAGTATCAGTAAGCATGCCTGCCGAAACGATAATCTGATCGAAAATATTCCAGACTCCCTGGTATTTTAATGTTCCTTGCACCAATTCCCGTGTGTCACTAACGCAGGCCAGGTTGTAAAGATCCGGAGAAAACGATTCTTTCTGCTTAACCCTTGCATTCAGCTTTACCATAAGGCTTTCATCGCCAGGTTCATCATTGAAATCACCCATAATTAAAATTTTCGCATCAGGATTCCTCAGCAGAACGCTGTCTGTCGACCTCCTGAGCTGACCGGCGGCTAAAAACCTGTCCTTTTCAGTGTCCAGCTGTCCCGATGACCTCGAAGGCCAGTGATTGATGAAAACATGACAGGTATCTCCACCCAATAAAGTTTTCACATATAGAATATCTCTGGTTAATAAATTGCCCCTGCTCACCCCGATTCTTTTGCTACTCAGGCATTGAACCGTCTGTCTGTTGTATGCCAGGGCAACATCAATTCCCCTGCGGTCAGGCGAATCGTAATGTACTATCTTGTACCGATACCTGGAAAGTGGCGTATTTTCAAACAGGTCATAGAGTACAGAATCGTTCTCAACTTCACAGAAACCAATGATATCAAGTGGCTGCCAGCCACCGGCGGCAACAATTACCTTGCAAATATTCATCAGCTTGGCTTTGTAGCGCTTGTAAGTCCAGTGCATGCCACCTGCCGGAGTGAACAGGTCATCATCTGTGACAGGGTTATCCCGGGTATCAAAAAGATTTTCCACATTGTAAAACAGGACCCTGTAGTGCGGTGTCTGATTGGGTGCACGTAATCTTTCCTGGTCCGTATAAGTATCGGGCCATATTTCGGTGATGGAAAACAGTATTAGAAAAGCAACTGTATAGAGATAACCCATAATTGCAGTCGGATTTGTCAGTCTTCTTTTCTCTCAAATGCGCCCAGGTCAGGTTTGTTATCATCATAGCGCGAATGCTCCATCATGTCATATTCAAGATACGGGAATACTTGTATCAATTGCTTATCTCCCGTATCTTTGGCAGGTGACAGCGTATCGAGACTGTAATTGAGATGATACCTGTCGGAATCATTGACAAAATGAGGATCCTTGCTGAGGATAATTTCATTAAAAAGAGAAGTATTATTCAAATCGATTGAATCTTCGGATGCTTTCAACAGACAATGGTCAAACCGGTAATTAAACTGGCTGACCTGGGTGTTCAACAGTTGAAGCTCATGCGAATTACTCCCGTAGACAATACTATTCACGAATTCGGAATTCAGATCATGGACATATCTGACATAAGTGCCATCTTCAATATTGTCGAAAAAATTAGTCATCACCAGCGAAGGGCTCGAACGTGATGTTCCCACCACCCCACTATTGGCGATGGTACAATGGTAGAATTCATAATTTCCGCCCTTCAGCAGGGCAACAGCAGGACCGGCACTGTTTGCAATAACCGTGTTGTAGCAGACAAGTTCTGCGCCAAAGGCATAAATACCGGCAAAAGACATGTTCTGAATGATGGTGTTGGAGATTTGCAATTCCGGAATCCTGGAATCTGTGGGAAATCCAATTTGCAAACCCGCTATTGAATTTTTGATGATGGCGTGATTGATTCTGTTTCCCCGGCTAAACGGTGCGAAGAAAATAGTACCCCACTGGCCCGGGATGATGTCATAGAACGCTTCAAGACGATCATTCTGAAAAACAACCGGATCTTCCCTGGTTCCGTTCACCACCAGCGTTCCCCAAACTACCAGGCTTGAATTGCGGTGAAAGTAAATTTGTGTTCCCGGTTCAATGGTAAGCACATGGCCTGAATCTACTTCGAGATTCCGGTAAATCAGGTAAGGCTTGTCGTTTACCCATGTTTCAGTTTCTACATATGCATCCCTGTACAGGTGAACATCCTGGCCATAGGCCATCAGTTTCACATCCTGCAAGGTGCCATTCGTGTTAAAAACTACCGAATCCATGACGACAACGGGGTTGCTGGAATTCAAAGGATCAATGGTAACTGCAACAAAAATATACATACTGTCTTTGGGAAGAATCTCCACATCGGTAACCCTTGATACCGGTTCTCCGTCAATGTTTAGCCGGAAGAAAGAATTGGACCCGCCTGCCAACTCAATTGACCGGATTGCCAATGGCCTGTTGTCGTTATTATATACCTTGAAATACAGGGTAGTGGAACCTATGGTAGTGAAAACAGTATCGAAAGAAACGGTGTCGGTGGAAAAACCAGGAAGCGCATCCGGATCGGGATCCATTAAATCGTGATTGCACGATAAAGTTAATATTGCCAATAAAGGAATACAGCATATCGGATGAATTGATCCCGTCAGAAAAAAAAAGATGCGTGACATGATTGAAGCTGATATGAATGCCTGTTAATGGAACTTACAAATGAAACAGAAAAAGATATTCTAAATTTAAAAAAACTGATTATTTTTATGTAAAAATAGCAGATTATTCAAAAGCATCATAATAACACCATTTATCATCATTTATTATTATTTATATTTGTCCTCAAGGTTTATTTACAGAATTGAGAAATTAGATCCAGATGGAAATCATTCAAGCCAAACCGACTGATCTTATTGAAATTTTATACCTGTTAAGAATTTGCATACTCGACATGAATGCAAAAGGAATGAAACACTGGAACAGTGCTTATCCCGGGGCAGATACCATTCAAAAAAATCTTAATGCGGGTTCCATTTATTTGGCAAAAGAAAAGGGGATATGCAAGGGAATGGTTACGTTGAATGCGAACGAACCTGAAGACTACAAACAATTGAATCTTCCATCCGAAAACCGCAATCCGCTTTATCTCCAGAATATGGCAGTGCATCCCAGGTGGCAGGGAATGGGAATCGCCAAACTGATGGTTGAATTTTCACAAAAACTGGCAAAAGAAAAGGGATTTGATTGCATCAGGCTGGATGTTTTCAAACCCAGTGATCATGCCAGGCAATTATACGAAAAGCAATCTTTTAAAGAGATTGCCTCTTTTCAGGCATCCTACCAGAAAATTCCGTTCGTTTGCTACGAAAAACAACTCTGATGCCCAAAAGCATCGATCTGCTCACCCCACTCTTTTCATAAACACAACCTTGTCATCGCCCGGAGCGTAAAAATCGGGCAATGCAGCTACTTTCTCATAATCGAGTGCAAGATAAAACTTTCGGGTTGATTCATAGATAGTCCGCCCCGATGTTTCAACCCATACGATGGTTCCTCCCAGTTTCATGATGGCCTTTTCGGCCAGATCCATCAGTTGCCGGCCCAGGCCCCTATTCATATGGTCTTTGTGCACCCCGATCCAATACAGGTCGTAGCTGGATTCCGTGCAAGGATTCAGGCCATAGCAGCAATAACCCAGCATGGTATCCGCTTCATGGGCAACAATAAAATGGTATCCGGAAGCAACTGCTCCCTTTTCAATGTTCAATGCTGCCAGTTCCCTGGCTACATCTATTTCATATGAATGAAAAAAGCAGCTTGATTCCAGCACCTCGCCAATTTTCAGGATGTCTTCATTTTCAAGTTGTTCACGAAATGCAATCATACAATTTTTTATTCGTCAATTTGCCGTTATGTCAATTCTTCAATTATTCTTGCAATGACATCCGTACCGGAGAATCCAGCCTGGCTTGCAGCTGCAATAAAACCACTGTCGGGAGAAATGCAGGGATTCCCGTTGATTTCAATTACAAAAGGCTTCTCATTTTGATCAACCCGGAAATCAACCCTGGCGAAACCCTTCAGGTCAAAACAATCCCAGCAGGCTTCTGTCAGCCGCACAAGCTCAAGGTATAATTGCGATTGTTGCGACAAAGTGCCAAATGCGCGGGTGGTGTTTTTATATTCTGCTGATGACTCGTCCCATTTGGATTTATAGCCCAATATGCGGGGCTTCCCTTCGGGGAAATCATGAAAAATCATTTCGGCAGGAGGCAGGATGTCTTTCCTTGCCTTACCTCCCAGGATGCTGATATTGAATTCACGGCCTTCAATGTATTCTTCAATAAAGAAATGCGATGCCGGCAGCCGGTTGATTTTTTCCATCATGATGGTGTTTTCGGCAGTAAAAACAGCATCTTCATCCAGTCCTACTGAGCCGTCCTCACTTACCGGTTTGAGCAGATAACGGGTGCTGCAATTCAGCTTTTGAATTTCATTTGTATTATAATACCCTGGAGTAGGAATGTTGTTGAAAGCAAGGATTTTTTTTGTAAGCACTTTATTGGTAGTTAAAAACAATCCTTCAACCGGAACTCCGGTATAGGGTATTTTCAGCGCATTCAACAAGGCAGGACCCATATACAGCAATTCTCCTTTATGAAATACCGATTCCACCAGGTTGAATACAAACAGGGGTTCACTTTTCTTTACCGTTTCCAGGTCGTGCAAAAGATCATCCTTTAAGGGGAAAGCTTCAGGCAGGTATCCCAACGCTTTCAGAGCTTTCGAAACCAGATCCACCTGATGCAGTACATCCGCTTCATCGGGGTTGCTGTTCCCGGAAACTGCGTTGTGAAGAATAATGACCTTTTTATTTTCCATTTAAAGCATGAATTCTTTTAAGAGCTGCATCCATGATCATACCGATCAGCTGATTGTATTCAATGCCGTTCATCCGGCATAGTATGGGCAGATCGGAATGAACGGGATTTAATCCGGCCAGCGGGTTGATTTCAATAAAGCTCATGTTGCCATGCCTGTCGACGC
>CAZLLD010000087.1:0-11471 GCA_964560225.1 uncultured Bacteroidales bacterium | reverse complement strand
CGTAATAAACTTTTTTATTGTAAGTTTGTTATAAGTTTATTGTTAAGCATTAAATCTTACAGAAGTGGATAAACGAACTTTCCTGAAATCAGTATTCCTTGGAACTGCGGGTGTGATAGCAACAGGTTTTGGCTCAAAGCTTTTTGCCAGAACCAGAAAAAAGTGGGATGGTATTTTCAGGCTGCCCGAGCTGCCTTATTCCTATGATGCCCTTGAACCATTTATTGACGGGGAAACTATGAAACTGCATCATGCCAAGCACCATGCTGCATATACCGATAAATTTAACCTGGCGGTAGCAGAAGCAGGACTTACCGGTAAATCAGCCATGGCAATCATGAAGAACGTTTCCGGGCATGCTGATGCTATAAGAAATAACGGTGGCGGGTACATCAACCACCGGCTTTTCTGGAGGGTGCTGACTCCGGTGACCGGGCGTAAACCATCGTTGAAATTGTCAGGAGCAATTGACCGTGATTTCGGATCCTTTGAAAACTTCAGGGAAAGCTTCAGTACAGCCTCCAAATCAGTATTCGGATCGGGTTGGGCATGGCTTATTGTGGATGACAACAAAAATCTGAAGGTGACCACAACCCTGAATCAGGATAATCCGATGATGGATATTGCCAGGGACAAAGGAATGCCGATCCTTTGCCTCGACTTATGGGAACATGCCTATTACATGAAGAATCAGAACCGCAGGGTGGATTATATTGATGCTTTCTGGAATGTGGTTGACTGGGATTATGTTTCCAAACGTTACGAAAACATCATTAAACCCAGAAAGGCAAAGGTTTAATCCTGATTGGTTTCTTTTATCAGCAATTGATCGATCATACTGTCAATCCTTTTTACCGTTTTACGCATACCTGAAATGACAACCGGATTATCCCCGGTTTTCACTTCAATTTCGTCTTCATACAGCTGCATAAAACGGGCAAGTTTCGATTTTCTTTGGTATACAACCACATCCTCAGTCTCTTTTGCTTTAGCGAAATCGAGTATTTCAAAAGCTTTCTCAAATACATCACGGTTCTGGTTATACGTACCGTTCAGGTGTCGTTGTACTTTTGTGAATCCAATTAACGGATATATTAAAGTGTAAGCAATGAAAAATATCCAGATTAACTGGAGCTGTGGATCCTTAATCCTCTCGGCAAGGTTGGTTGATTCCTTTCCTGCAATAGCAGGTATAACATAAATGAAGAGGGCTACAATAACAATCGCATACAACAGAAACTTTACTACGCGCCTGAGATATTTATTCATGATTTTTGGATTTTACGAATGCTAATGTAATGCATCAGCGTGTAATGTGCAAGTGGATTATTCAGTGGAGTAATGTTCTGCCACTGCCAGTCATACTTCGACCTGCCTGCCGGCAGGCAGGTCGAAGTGCGACTTACTACATCCTTCTATTGTCGCCTTCTCTTAATATTTCTAAAGAAAAAACAATGCCACACCAATCAGGCTGACAATCGTTCCAATGATTTCCTGAAGGGTGATTTTGTGCTTAAACAGCCAGATACTTGGTGGAATGATAAAGATGGGAACCAGGGCCATAATAGTGGAAGCTATGCCCGTGGAGGTATATTTAATGGAAAGCAGTGAGAAAGACACACCCAGAAAAGGACCGAAAAATGAACCGATGGTGATCGGCATCAGGGCTTTCCTGTCGGCAATCGCAATTCGTACCGATTGCCATTTCCCCATAAGTGTGATCATCAGCAAAAAACCGATGATGCCTGTTATGATCCTGATCTGGGTAGCCGCAAAGGGATCATAACCCTGCATGCCGTATTTGCTGATCACAATGCCCAGAGCCTGTCCCAGTGCCCCGCCGAAAGCATAAAGAATTCCCCGTAATGGTTTGTTGATTGAAAATCTCCTGTTTTCCTTATCGTGTGTGAACATGGCAATTACTATACCGCCCATGGTGATTGCAATGCCCAGTATGGCCAGTATACTGAGCTGCTCATCAATAAGTATCCACCCGAAAATTGCTGCCATGGGGGGCGCCAGTGTCATGATGAGCATGGCAAACCAGGAGCCGATGATGGTATAGGATTTGAACAGAAAAAAATCGCCCAATACAAAGCCTATGATTCCCGATATCGAAAGCCAGAGCCAGTTGTGTGGGGTGGCGTCCGTGGGCAGGATCAGACCTCTCATTATCAGATTCAGTAGCGTGAGGAAGAAAAAGCCGATCACCAGCCTGATGATGTTCACAGGCAATGAGCCTACTTTTTTGCTGGCCTTTTCAAATGACAAGGCGGTAATGGCCCAGAAAACCGCAACCAGCAATGCTGCAAACTCACCGTAATGTGAAGAAATCATAATTCGGAATGAAAGGTCAAAAGTAGGCAGACTTTTAGCATTACCAAAATGTCTTTGCAAATTGATGACGAAACCTTATGTTTGGGCCCTACAGAAATTATTGTATAACAAACACCAACCCAAAACAGAGGTTGACAACATCTGCCATACGGATTTGTTTATTGCTGAAAGCCAGCTTCAACTGATAATCCACAGTGCCCAGCTCGGAGTAAAGAGAACAGGCTTTGATTTTTTTTCCATTGACAGGGAATCCGATCCTGGCTCCAATAAAGGGATTCACATGAATGGCATTGGGATTGTAATAGTTTTTTGGAAAATAATCGGGGTATTTCAGGTAGGTTTTTGACGCAATGCTGTAATTCAGGCTGGCTCCGGTATAAACTCCCGTACTGGTTTTTCCGATGGAAGCTACATTAAAATGGAAAGCCGGTTTGAGGGCAATGGTATGCACATTGGCACCATGAACAAATGCCGGGAGGTAACCGTAGTTTATGTCGGCTGTAAACCTGCTGGTAAAAAACGAACGTCCATAGCCTGCTGAAAACAAACCCAGGTTTCCGGCGTATTGAATTTTGAAATATCTGTTCTTGCCGGTAGAACTTGATAACCCGGTAGTGTCTGCAGCTTTTGTTACTTGGCAAATCAGGAACGCTGAGGATATAATAAAGAGTAGTTTCTTTGCCATAGGATTAAAATCTTATTCTTTCAAAAGTGCTTTCTGTACCTATCAGGCTTATTATGTAAAATTCCCTGACTGCCAAAGCTTTGGAAACCAAGGTGTGTATTTCGTTTTCCTTAATATCTTTAAAAACATGCGTATGTCCGTAAACACAAAGGATTGTGTTGTCTTTGTTTACAAATTGTTCAAATACATATTTATTGGCACCTTCCATCTGATCCGCGTGAGGCGGGATGTGAGCAAATAAAACATGGTGATGAGAATTATCTGAAAGTTCGTTGGACAGCCATATGTAATCGGGCTCAAGGTTGTCGTTTTCCCAAATAACATTATCAAAAAGGATGAAATGATAAGGTCCAAAATAGAAGCTCATCCGGCGTGATCCAAAAAGCTTATTATAGATGTAGCGCCCATTTGACCGGTAATCGTGGTTCCCGATGACAGTCAATACCGGAAGTGTTGATTTTTTGATTTCATCAAGGTACCAGGTGAATTCCTGTGACAGTCCGGAATTGGTAATGTCTCCTCCGCAAACTATGAAACGAATATCATTCCGGTTGTTAATCTTTTCAATTGCCGCCGCAAGTATATCATAATTATCGTGTACATCTGAGAAATAAGCGATCTTCAGCGTGTCCTCCGGATCCAATACAGTGTCAATCCTTGCAGCTTCTCTGCTGTTCCATTGCAGATCAGCAACGTCGATATCATAAGGGCTGTATTCGATCAGATCGGAACAGCCCGTTATGATCATCTGAAGGCAAATGAATAATCCGCCTGAAATCAAAAATGTTTTTTTACAAATCTTGCTGTTCATGTATTGTCATTTACCCGACCTTATTATTCCACAAGCTTTAATCCTGGGGCCAAAAAATTACTTCAGCCATTTATCCAGCCATCCGAAAAATTCACGCTGCCAGAGGATGCTGTTCTGTGGTTTCAGCACCCAATGGTTTTCATCGGGGTAAATCAGCAATTTACTGGGTATACCCCGAAGTTGTGCCGTGTTGAATGCCTGCAGACTTTCGGTGTAGGGAATCCGGAAATCGTTCATACCGGTAATCAGCATGATTGGTGTATCCCATTTGTCAACATGAAGATGCGGAGAAAACTCCGTAAAGCTCTTTGACTTTGGCTTTTCCCAGTAATACCCACCCAGGTCATGATGCACAAAGAACATTTCCTCGGTTGCTGCTGACTGGCTTTCGAGGTTGAACATGCCGCAATGTGAAATGAATGCCTTGAATCTTTTGTTATGGCAACCGGCCAGGTATAATACGGAATAACCTCCGTAGCTGGCACCCACGGCGCCAAGCCTGTCTTTGTCAACATAGGGCTCTTTGCACAGGGCATCAATGGCACTCAGGTAGTCTTTGATATTCTGTCCGCCATAATCTCCCGAAATCTGAGCATTCCATTCCTGTCCGAATGAGGGAAGTCCCCTTCGGTTTGGTGCCACTATGATATAATCGTTTGCTGCCATGATCTGCATGTTCCATCTGTATGAAAATCTTTGTGAAACGGCACTTTGCGGGCCACCCTGGCAGTACAGCAGGGTAGGGTATTTTTTACCGGGGTCAAAGTCGGGTGGAAAAATAACCCATACCAGCATGTCTTTACCATCTGTTGTTTTGACCCATTTTTCTTCAACCTTGCCTGTTTTGATTACATCATAAATGTTCTTGTTGGTAAAAGTCAGTTGTGTTTCTTCGCCGGTTTTCGGGTCTATTTTGAAAATCTCTGATGGAACCGACATGGTGCCTTTGGTTCCCACCATGATGCCGTTATTCATGGCAAGGGCAGTAAAATCGTGAGCACCTTTGGTTACTGTATTGATTTCAGAAGTTTCCAGGTCGGCCTGCATCACCTGGTAAGTTGCCTGAATGCCGCTGATGAAGTACAGTTTTTCATTTGCAGTGCCCCATACAAAATTGGATGCGTTACCGTCGTACTTTTCGGTGATACAGGTTTTATTTCTGCTTTGCAGGTCGTAGACAAAAAGTCGTTCCTTGTCGGCTTCGTAACCGGGAGTTTCCATACTCATGAATGCCAGTTTGCTGCCGTCGGGAGAAAACACAGGGCTGCGGTCATAGCCCATCATGCCTTCGGTGATATTTTCCGTTGTTTTTCCGTCAACATCATACAGGTATATGTCTGAATTGGTGCTTTCGGCAAATGCCTTTCCCCTGAGCTTTTTACATGTATAGGCCAGTACAGAGCCATCGGGGCTCCAGGCAATATCGGCATCGTCAAAATAGGGCGGCAAAGGGGAGTCGTAAGGTTCTCCGTCGAGGATGTCAGTTCCCTGACCCACGCGGCCGTCGGTAACTTCTGCTATAAAGATGTGGCTGTATGCATAATCGTGCCATGAATCCCAGTGCCGGTACATCATGTCTTCGAATACCATACCCTTTGCCCTGGGAAGGTCGGGATACTTATCCTGCACAGACGAATCAAGCTTGACATCCTGAAGGTACCAGAGCCGCTTTCCACCGGGGGCAATATCAAAGCCGCCGATGCTTTCTTTCAAATCGGAAATCACTTTTTTGTCAGATCCGTCGATATTCATTTTCCATAGTTTGGTTACATCACCCTCTTTGCACAAAAAGGCAATGAGCCCGTTATCCATCCACCGGGGATTGCTGCATGAAGGTATGCCTTCGGTGAGGTTTACGGGAGGCTTGCTTCCGTCAGCCGGAACGGCGTATATCCAGGTGTGTTTCTTCTCGGTAGCAGCATCATAGCGGGTAACCGTGTATATAACGGTTGATCCGTCGGGCGACAACTGCATATCGGCAACACGGCCAAATTTCCAGAGTAACTCGGGAGTAAAACGGGCGTTGCTGATTTCTTCCTCTGTCAGTTGATTCAAAAAGTTTCCTTCTTCAGAAACTGCTGGTTTCTTGTTGATGTCATTACATCCGGTGCACATGGTTATTAGTAATAGTCCAGAAAATAATATGGGTTTGTTCATATGATTGTGCTTTTAAATAGCGGAATAACTGTACAAATATAGGATTTCCGGATGAAAAGTGGATAATGGATGCTGGAGTAGAGAACAATGAACAATGAATAATGTGCAATGAACAATATGTTTTAATGTAGCCTGACTGCTCCTTCCACTGCTACTGCCACTGCTACTACAAACCCTTGAAGGGCCAAGGGCCACTTCAAGGGTTAGATAAAATGATCAGTCGTTAAAACCGGATGGTTCCGAGCGGACTGATACTCATCAGGCAAACCTCATCTCCCATTTTTACACTTTTCAGCAATTCAACATCCACTTCGCATCCGAAAGCTTTTTCAAAGAGAACCTTGCTGTAACCAGTTGTGCACTGGCACCAGGTATTGGTTTCAAGCCGGTCAACTTCGGCAAGCATCGGACAGGGACAGAAAGGAAACTGCAAATATACTTTGCCGTCATGGTAAGATAAACCGGCAGTTTTTGCCTTTTCCTGACCGGCAAATTCTTCCAGATTGGCGGAACACTTCATCAGTTCCTTCAACAATGCCAGTTTTTCATCCATTCCGTAACCGCACTGACAATTCATCCTGATTTGCTTTAAAGTGGACAGATCGAAAGTGATTTCCAGTCGTTTCATGGTATTTTTAACCCAGGAAGGATTGTCTTCCTGGTTGACCATTACCATGCGCTGAGCAGTTGTTTCATCGCTCACCTCTTTAACGGCATGATATAATACCTGTTCCTGTAATTTTCTGATATCGTACATAAGATGTGATTTTTATGAGTTTCATTTAGTGCAAACTCATGATTAAAACTAGTAGCAAAAAAGCTGAAGACAGTTTTGCAGCAATTGATACAAATACTGAATTCATTACAATAAAACAATACCAAACCTTTTCGGAGAAATGCCGAAAAAAAGAAACATCAACCTGTGGTTTGTTGAGGTTAACTAGGCGTTGATTACCAGTTTTAAAACGATTCTCATGGATAATTTTGAAAGAATATAATGGCAAAAGTAGAATTATTTCCGGGGAAAAAGCAATTATTGCTGAATATTTCCGGCTGTTTCGCGTCAGGTAATCAGTCAGTCAGGGTTTTATGGTGATGATGACTGACACCCGTTTAAAATATTATCTTTGGAAGTCAAAATACCAATACAAATCATCGCATCATCATGAATATAGAATTGAAAAAAGATTTTTCCTGCTCATTGCTGGTTCCGACCAGTATGGGTATCCGGATTACCCCTGCAAACGGGCAGCCTGTTCAGAGCAGTGAATTGTATACCATGCAGGCTACCAGCGCCGAAACCAATGTAGCCAGCATTTCTTCGTATCTTGGATTGCCAGTGAAAGTTCTTACAACATTTGTAAAAGACAGTCCGATTGCCCAGTTCATCAGGAACAACCTGGCCAGCCGGCATATGGCCTTTGAGGGCAAGGAAGTGGCGCAGGGTGGACCCTGGGGATACAGGCACCAGTTCAATATTGCCGACAGCGGATATGGTTCACGCGGTCCGCGCGTGCTGAACGACCGTGCAGGAGAAGTAGGCCGTACGCTCAATGTAATGGATTTTGATCTCGACCGCATTTTTGGAAAAGAAGGTGTGCAGATTGTTCATCTTTCCGGCCTGATTGGTGCCTTGTCTCCCGAAACGAGCAGGTTTTGTCTCGAATTGGCACGAGCCGCCAAAAAGTACGGAACAAGGATCTCATTTGACCTCAATTACAGGGCTTCGTTTTGGAAAAACAGGGAAAGCGAACTGCGTGCCATTTTTACTGAAATTGCCAGTGTGTCTGACATCCTGGTAGGAAACGAGGAAGATTTCCAGCTTTGTTTGGGTATCGAAGGGCCCGAAGCCGGAGGCAAGGATATTGCCGGTAAGATACAGGGGTTTAAAGGCATGATTGCCAATGTGAAAAAAGCCTTTCCGAATGCTTCCGTGTTTGCCACTACGCTGAGGCAGGTAATAAACACCAATGCGCATATGTGGGGCGCCATCATGCTTACAGGTGACGAGTGGCACGTGGTGGAGCCGCGTGAGATTCATGTGCTCGATCGGATTGGCGGTGGCGACGGTTTCGTGGGTGGCATGCTGTATGCCATTCTGAAAGGCTGGGAACCTCAGAAATGGATTGAGTTTGGCTGGGCCTCCGGGGCACTGGCAACTACCTTCCTTACCGATTATGCTCAACCGGCCGATGAAGAGCAGGTATGGAGCGTATGGGAAGGAAATGCCCGGGTGAAGCGGTAAATGCTCAGATGTCTTTCAAAGTTTTGTTATTTGGTGAATTCAGCAGGTCGTCGTAAAATGAATCAACGACTTTGCTGAGTTTGCCGAATTCCTTGTTTTCCTTATCAAGAGTGACCTCCTGCCCCTTTTTATCAAGGGCTTCAATGATATAGCTAACGGTAAGCTTTGCCGGATCAGTGGCTGGCTGATAACCTACTTCACGTACTTCGTGGGTAAGCGTTTCAATAATGATACGTGAATTCAGCAAATCGTACAGTATGTCGCGCACAATTCTTGTTGGTATGCCAAGTTGATCAGCTATTTCCGATGAATTCAGCGGAGGTTTTCCTTCGGAAAAATTGGCGATTATTTTCTGTGAAACCAACAATTCCAACACCCTGCGCTGTTTGTTGCTAACCTGAATATCTTCTGCTTCCTGTTCATAATGAGCTGCATTCTGGTAAGCGTAGGATATTTCAGCTCCCAGCAGAACAATGAGCCAGCTGAATTCAAGCCACATCATCAACAACGGCAAAGCGGCAAATGTTCCGTATATGGCGCCGTAGCTGGTGAGTTTCGACTGGAAATTCACATACCCCCATTGCAGCAACTGAAACATGGTACCTGCAATGATTCCGCCAGCCAGTGCGGGGATAAAATTCACCTTGGTGTTGGGAACAATGATGTAAATGAGCGTAAAAACAAACCATATCAGGGTATACGATATGATGGTTACCAGTACCTTCAGCACCGAGTCGAGGTAGTGAAGAAACGGGATACTTGAGGAGATGCTTGATAACTGCGAAACATTGAAACTGCTGGCAATGATCAGGAAGACAGGTGCAATCACCAGTATGGATATGTAATCGGTGAATTGTCGCGAGATCATCCTGGATTTCTTGATCTGCCAGATGTTGTTGAATGAACTCTCAATGTTGCCCAGCACTTTCATCACCGACCAGAACAGGATGACTACCCCGATTCCGGCAATGTAACCGGAATTTATATGACCCAGATACCTTTCGACAAACTGAAGCAGGACAGTCAGCAACTCTTCCTGGCCGGCAAGATTTTTCGTCAATATGGTGTTCAGCCGGTCCTTCATGCCAAATCCCTGTGCAACGGCAAAGATCATGGCCAACAGAGGTACAATGGAGAGCAGTGTATAATATGACAGTGCGGAAGCTCTGATCTGGATTTTATCCTTATTGAAGCCCTTTACCGCAATAAAGAAAATCTTGCCAATCCTTACAAAAAAGCTGAAAACCGGATGTTTGTCCTTGGTAGATATTTTCCAGATATCCTTCTCGAAAAACTGGACTGTTTGTTGAATAACGTTTTTTTTCATTTTCTTGCTAACTGATAAAAGTACGATTTTTTATATATTTACGCTGAATAGTCCAATAGGTTTTACATGTCCCCTCTAAATCTTGAAAATAAGAAAATCCTCATTGTGGAAGATGATGATTTGAGTTTTTTGTATCTCAATCATATTCTTTTACTCACCAAAGGAACATTTATCCGGGAAAAGAAAGGCATTGACGCTATTGATCGATTCCGCAGCGATGCAGCTTTCGATTTGATACTTATGGATATTCAATTGCCTGACATGGACGGAAAGCAGGTGACCCGTGAGATCAGGTTGGTTGATGGTGAAATACCGATTATTGCACAAACTGCATCCCGGTCAACTCTGGATAAAGACCAGATATTGGAAGCCGGCTGCACCGACGTGCTTACCAAGCCATTTTCGATGGATGAGTTGTTTGCAATGATCGGGAGGTATATAGGATAGGTCTCCTGGTCTTCCAGATCTTCAAGGTCAATAAAGTCTTTGATATTCGGTGCCTGCCTGCCGGTAGGCAAGTTCGGTGTTCGGTGTTTGTCTACGAATTCATCCTATGTCACACTGAGCCTGTCGAAGTGCGACTTAGAGCATTCTTTTAATGTCATACTTCGACCTGCCTACCGGCAGGCAGGCAAACTCAGTATGACTTCCGTTAGCCAAAAGCCAAAGGCTATTTTCTACTCATAACTCGATCCGTCCCAGCAGTGTGTGCAAAGCTTTTCCTTGGGCAGGCCTATGGCATTGACCAGGTCGTCCAGGGTTTGAAACGACAGCGTGGTCAGCCCCAGGTTTTTTCTGATTTGCTCTACCATAGCAGCATATTTGCAGTTATTGGGATCGGAATAGGGTGCCATGTCGTTTTCATCCTTTCCTTCGAGCTGTTGCACTGCTTTACAGGTTGCCAGATCGAGGTTCGACCGGGAGCGGCTGAAGTTCAGGAATTCGCAGGGGTAGGTAAGTGGCGGACAGGCGATGCGCATGTGGATTTCCTTGATTCCGGCAGCATGAAGATGCCTTACGTTGTCCTTCAGCTGGGTACCTCTCACTATGGAGTCATCCAGGAAAATGCCCCTTTGGTCCTTTACTACCGATTCATTGGTAATGAGCTTCATTTTGGCAACCAAGTCACGGGTTACCTGGTTCTGAGGCATGAAGCTGCGTGGCCATGTCGGGGTGTACTTAGTGTATGGCCTTTTCAAAGGAATTCTTCGGGTATTACTATAGCCCATGGCATGACCAATACCTGAATCGGGGATGCCGGCCACAAAGTCGGCTTCTATTCTGTCTCTTTTTGCAAGAGCTGCACCGCAATTGTAACGTGAGGCATCCACGTTGATCCCTTCGTAAAATGAGGGCGGATACCCGTAATAAACCCACAGGAATGAACACACCTGCATTTTATCAAGCGGTTCACTCATCTGTTCCATACCCTCTGCAGTTATTCTGACTATTTCACCGGGGCCCAGGAATTTAACCACTTCATAAGAGAGGTTGGGAAACGAACAGGTTTCGAAGGTGACTGCCCACGATCCCTCTTTTCTTCCAATAACAATGGGGGTTCTGCCCAGCTTGTCGCGTGCCGCAATGATGCAGTTATCCGTGAGGATGAGCATGGAACAGGAACCTTTGATGCAGTGGTTTACATTCTGAATGCCTGAAAGAAAGTCATCGCCTTCAGCGATCATCTTGGCAACCAGCTCGGTGGGATTGACTGAACCCTGGCTTGTTTCTGCAAAAGTCTGGTGCTTCTTCAGAAAAGATGTCTCCAGTTCAGTAAGATTGTTGATTTTACTTACCGTGGCAACCGCAAAACGGCCAAGATGCGTATTTACCAGTATCGGCTGCGCCTCCGTATCGCTGATCACGCCGATACCTATGTTGCCTTTGAAACCGAGCATGTCGGTTTCGA
>CAZLLD010000086.1:0-11612 GCA_964560225.1 uncultured Bacteroidales bacterium | reverse complement strand
ATGTTGTATTGCCCCGGCAGGACCTGATCTATTACAACGGACTCGGAGGGTTTACTCGAGACGGAAGGGAATATGTAATCACTACGTCAAAAAACAACCTGACACCCGCACCTTGGGTAAATGTGCTGGCCAACCCGGGTTTCGGAACGGTAATTTCTGAGAACGGGCTGGCTTATACCTGGGCCGAAAATGCGCATGAATACCGTCTGACACCATGGAATAACGATCCGGTAACCGATTCAAGCGGGGAGGCCATCTATATCAGGGATGAAGAAACAGGACACTTCTGGTCACCAACCCCTCTGACCGACAGCGAATCAAAACTATATATAAGCAGGCACGGATTTGGCTATAGCGTTTTTGAGCACAATGAGGGCGGAATTGCCAGCGAACTATGGGTATATGTTGCCATTGATGCTCCAATCAAGTTTTCGGTATTAAAATTGAGGAACGAGACCGGGCGATCTGTTAAATTGTCGGTTTTAAGCTATGTAGAATGGGTATTGGGTGATTTGAGGCATAAATCTGCCATGCATTTGAATACCAGTGTTGATTTAAACAGCAGTACAATATATGCTGCAAACCCATATAACCGGGAGTTCACTGATCGGGTGGCTTTTCTTCAAACCGATGAACCGGTAAGCTCATTAACCTGTGATCGCACGGAGTTTATAGGACGAAACGGCACCTTAAAAAATCCTGTTGCTTTGGGGCGCTCCCGCCTTTCAGGAAAAAAGGGGGTAGCCCTGGATCCCTGTGCTGTCATTCAGGTTTCTTTTGAAATTGCAGCCGGACTGGAACGCGAAATTGTTTTCAGACTTGGTTCTTCACGGAACAATAATGATGCAGTCAACCTCATACGCCGTTTTCGCGGATCCGCTCCGGCACGAACCGCATTGGAAGAAGTTTGGCGTTATTGGAACCATACGCTGGGTGCCGTGCAAATAGAAACACCCGATCCGTCCATCAATGTTCTTGCTAATGGATGGCTGTTATATCAAACCCTGGCATGCAGGGTTTGGGCACGCACCGGATTTTATCAATCGGGTGGGGCCTTTGGTTTTCGCGATCAGTTGCAGGATGCCATGGCCGTTATTCATGCCAAACCGGGTCTTCTGCGGGAGTATCTGCTTCTGTTTGCAAGCCGGCAATTCCGGGAAGGAGACGTGCAGCATTGGTGGCACCCTCCTGCAGGAAGGGGTGTTCGCACGCATTGCTCCGACGATTACCTTTGGCTGCCACTGGCTACCTGTCGCTATGTGCTGGGTACCGGAGATACAGGAATTCTGGATGAATCCGTTAATTTCCTGGAAGGCCGCCCTGTAAATCCTGAAGATGATTCTTATTATGACCTGCCGAACCGTTCGGAAGAAAAAGGCACTTTATACGAACATTGTAAACGTTCCATATTGCATGCGCTAAAATTTGGTGATCACGGACTGCCACTCATTGGTACATGCGACTGGAATGACGGGATGAATATGGTTGGGAACCAGGGTAAAGGCGAAAGCGTATGGCTGGGCTTCTTTCTTTTTGAAGTGCTGAATCAATTTATCAAAATAGCACAGGCAGGAAATGACCTGGAATTTGTTGAGATTTGCAGGAAGGCTGCGAAAGACATTCAAAAGCATATTGAAAAAAACGCCTGGGATGGAGCGTGGTACCGGCGTGCTTATTTCGACAATGGCTTACCGCTCGGATCTGCAAACAATGACGAATGCCAGATTGATTCCGTCTCTCAAAGCTGGTCGGTACTTTCAGGAGCAGGTGACAAAGACCGCTCTGCGATGGCAATGGAGTCTGTGAATAACAGACTTGTCCGTCATAAAGATTCATTGGTTCAATTATTGGACCCTCCGTTTGATAAATCAGATCTGAATCCCGGATATATTAAGGGATACGTCCCGGGAGTCAGGGAAAATGGTGGCCAGTATACACACGCTGCTATATGGGTGGCCATGGCGTTCGCGAAACTCAGAGACAGTAAAAAAGCATGGGAAATCTTTACTATGATTAACCCGGTGAATCATACCAAATCTCCTGAAGGGGTTGAAAAGTACAAAGTGGAACCTTATGTAATTGCTGCGGATGTCTATGCACTGTCACCCCACACTGGCCGGGGTGGCTGGAGCTGGTATACAGGATCAGCCGGATGGATGTACCGCCTGATTGTTGAATCGTTACTTGGGTTGAGGTTGGAGACAGATAAATTGTTTGTAGAACCTTGTATTCCTGCCGATTGGACTTCCTACAACATGCAATACAGATATAGGGAAACCATTTACCGGATTGCGGTAATTCAGCTGCATGAAGGTGATGTAAAACAAACCATCGTAGTTGACGGATCTGTTTGTAAGGAAAGTTTTATCCGTTTGGTTGACGACCGGCGGGAACATCAGGTGGAAGTGAAACTGTACAATAAGCTATATATTTAGGTTGCTTTAAACACTCATTGATATTGATACCTTCACTCAATCAGTAAAATAGCAGCTATTTAATATTCTTTCAGTTTATTCTGCACTTTCTGAAATATCTGGTTTTTAAAAGGTATCTTTGCTTTATAATTTAATACAACATTATGAATAATGGAATCGTAAAATTTTTTAATGAAGACAAGGGTTTTGGATTCATTAAAGACGCAAATTCATCGAAAGAATACTTTGTACATTCTTCAGGTCTTAAAGACAGTATCAAGGAAAATGATGAAGTGACGTTCGATATCGAAC
Organism: uncultured Bacteroidales bacterium; assembly: GCA_964560225.1. Classification (GTDB taxonomy): domain Bacteria; phylum Bacteroidota; class Bacteroidia; order Bacteroidales; family UBA10428; genus UBA5072. The sequence goes on along the minus strand of CAZLLD010000086.1, from coordinate 8,886 downwards.
AAGGTAAAAAAGGATTGAATGCCGTAAATGTTAAACTAGCCTAGTTTATATATTATTAGACATTGCCTATTCAAGCCTCACATATCTATGTGGGGCTTTTTTATTTTAATCAGTACCTTGTTCATTCAGGAGGGAGTCTGAAACCATAGTGCAACCAGGGATCAACCCGACCGAACGAAGGAACATTGGCCGAACGGGGTTGAAAATCAACATGACGGCTGCGGTATCATAAATAATACTTTTATTTGTTTTTTGATAAAATATCTATTACATTTACAAGAAAGTATCATAAAAGATGCTGTGAACAAAATGACAAACGAAGAAATTATAAAAATAGTTAAGGAGAGAAAAGATGTTCTTGGAATAAATCAGGAATATCTGGCAGCGCTTTCCGAGGTGGGTATTGCAACAGTAAAGCGTTTAGAAAGTGGCAAAGGAAATATAACAGTGAATAATCTGCAAAAGATTGCTGATATATTAGGCCTTGAAATTAAACTTGAACTAAAAAAAGCGAATAAATGAGAAAAGCTGAAGTCTATAGGAATGGAGTTTTAGCTGGCGTGTTAACTGAAACAGATAAGGGTTCGTATGTTTTTTTGTACGATGATGCGTATTTTAACGACAATACAAAACCAGGCATAAGCTTAACGTTGCCAAAAAAGCAAAAGGAATACGCTGCTGAGTATTTGTTTCCTTTTTTCTACAATATGTTATCCGAGGGAACTAACAGGGAAGTTCAGGTAAAACAATTGAAAATTGATGAACAAGATTTTTTTGGTCTGTTATTGGCAATAGCCGGGTGCGACACTCCTGGTGCAATAACCGTAAGGCAAATTAATTAAGGGGAAGTGCTATGGATATAAAAAATTGTCCCGGCTTATTATTGGAGGGCTTTTCTGCGTATAGCCCGCTTTTTCTGCGCAGGATGTTTGATGGACGGAAAGTGAGTCCTGTTTTACCTTATTGTACTCCGGAAGCAAATGAAGAAGACCAAAAGAAATTCATGCAAAACAGGAAAAGAATTTCTATTTCAGGTGTTCAGGAAAAATACTCAATTATACTTGACAAAAACAACCTGCGATTGACAGAAGAAAAGGAACAGGGAACTTACATTCTAAAACCCAAACCACATGGATTAAGAAAAATATCTCTGGCAGCTGCCAATGAACATTTAACAATGCAAATTGCCAATCAGATATATAAAATTCCCACAGCAGAAAACGGATTGGTATTTTTTAATAATGACGAACCGGCATACCTCACCAAGCGGTTTGACTTTGGGGATAATGGTGCTAAATTAGGAAAGGAGGACTTTGCTTCATTAGCTGGCAAAACCGAGGAAATTGCAGGACAGAACTTTAAATATAATTTTTCCTATGAGGGAATAGCCGAACTCATTAAGGAATATGTCGGAGCCTGGAAGGTTGAGATGGAAAAATTTTACAATTTGGTGGTTTTCAACTTTTTGTTTTCAAATGGGGATGCTCATTTAAAGAATTTTTCGCTCCTGGAAACAAGAAATGGCGATTATGTCTTAAGTCCCGCATACGATTTAATGGACACTCGTATTCATGTCGATGAAGAAGGATTCTTTGCTTTGAACAATGAATTATTTAAAGAATGGCATTGGTCAACTTGCCGGATAAATAATATGCTGCATCATCCCTGTAAAGAAGATTTTATTGCTTTCGGGGAAAGAATAGGCATTAATAAGAATAGAGTAAACAAATTATTGGAGCCTTTTTTGAATAAACAACCAGGTGTTGAAAACCTGGTTCGAAGATCATTTCTTGACGAAGAAACAATGTCTCAATATATTAATCATTACAATGAACGGTTAGGCATGTTAAACTTAGTTTAAGTCATTCATTTATATGTGTCATCAAATGTTTTTTAGTTGGTTATAATGGCATAAAAGTAACCCGAAACTAATTAAATTTGATAAGACAAAATTTAAACGATCAGGGCTTTGCCATAAGCGATCGTAGGGTGACAATGGCATGCTTTTCTTAGGTAGTTCAAACAAAACGGAAAAATTATGAAAAGACGTCAATTTTTAGGTAGTCTGATTGCCACCGGAGGCGGATTGGCAATTGCCTCAAGCCTTCCATCCATATTAAATGCTGCCTCAGTCCAAAAAGGTAAAGGTAAATTGGGTGTAGCCCTTGTTGGCCTGGGTAATTATTCGGCCGGACAGTTGGCTCCGGCACTTCAGCAAACGGAACATTGCTATCTGGCCGGAATAGTTACCGGCACTCCTGAAAAGGAAAAGCAGTGGGCGGAAAAATACAATATTCCTTTGAGTAATATCTACAACTACAATAATTTCGACAGTATTGCCAACAATAAAGATATCGATATTGTATATGTAGTACTCCCCAACAGCATGCATGCTGAGTATACGATACGGGCTGCCCTGGCTGGCAAGCATGTTATCTGCGAAAAGCCTATGGCTAACAATGTAGAAGATTGTCAGAAAATGATAGATGCCTGCAACAAAGCCGGCAAAAAACTATCCATTGGTTACAGGTTGTATTTCGATCCGTTTCATAAAAAAATGATGGAATTGGGTCAACAGCAGGTATATGGAAAACTTACTCAATTGTCCAGCGGGTTTGCATTTGTTCTTAGGGACCCTAAAGCATGGCGTATCAATAAAGATCTTGCCGGTGGTGGCCCGTTGGTTGATTTGGGAATTTATAGTATTGAAGGCTCTATTTATACCGCAGGAGAGCTTCCTGTCAGCATAACAGCGAAAAATACCACTAATAATACAGACTTTTTCAAGCAAGTGGAAGGTTCATTGGAATGGGAGATGACATTCCCTTCAGGATACTCCAGTAAATGCTTTACCAGTTACGAGGATAGGGCCAATTATCTTAAAGCTGAAGCGGAGAAAGGCACATTCGAGCTGTCATCCGCTTTTTCGTATGGAGGAATTCAGGGAAAAACACCCGAAGGTCCCATGAACCTGGTTGCAGTTAACCAGCAGGCTCTTCAAATGGATGATTTTGCGCTGTGTATCAAACAGGATAAGGCAACCATAGTACCGGGCGAGCTGGGCATGAGGGATGTATATCTTATCGAAAAAATATACGAAGCCGCTGAAACTGGCAGGCCTGTTATGCTGCATGATATGCCGCAGTTTTTGCAAAGTTGAATTCCGGTGAAAGAGGGAGCCATGGCACGCTCACCATGCTACTGATAATCTTATTCTTAAAATTGCGTTCTTTTGTGATTTATGGCTTTTATCAAATTCCCCCATGACAAATTGAATGCTTCTGCTCCTTCTTTTTGCAATTGGTTTGCCAACTGCAGATAATTTACCGAAAGCGCTTCAAATTGCTTGATGATTTTATCCGCGGATGCTGCATTACCAGTCAGTGGCTCACCAGTTTCTCCATGATCGGCAAACGCCAGCAGTGTATTTTCCGGTATGGTATTTACCGTATATGGTGCAATCAGATTTTTTACATACAGAATATCTGAAGCATTTGGATCTTTCGTCCCTGTACTTGCCCAAAGCAGACGCTGTGGAAAGGCTCCAAAGTTCATAACGCGCTTTACTTTTTGAGAACCTATGAATTGGCTGTAGACCTGATATGTTTTTTGCATTACCGCGATACCCAACTGATTTTGCAATTCCAAAGGAGCTTTATCAGCAACGGCTTTATCCCAGCGGCTTACAAAAACTGAAGCAACAGATCTGATGTCCGGGTTCAGTCCTTTGTCAATCCTGATTTCTATGCCGCGAAGATAAGCCTCGGCAGCAGCCAGGTATTGTTCTGCTGAAAACAGGAGGGTAACATTAACAGGTATTCCTGCTGCAATAGCTTTTTCTATTGCCGGAAGTCCTTGAGGTGTCCCCGGAATTTTAATGAATGCATTTGGGCGATTTACTTTCCTGTGAATTTCCATCGCGGCTTTAATCGTGTTTTCAGTATCATAGGCCAGAAGTGGAGAAACCTCTATGGATACAAAACCGTCAACGCCATTGGTCTTCTGATAAACCGGGAGAAACAAATCGGCAGCCCGTTGGATATCCTCAATGGCAAGCATGAAAAATACATCTTCATCTGACAAACCAGCATTGCTGATGCTGCAAATGGCATCATCATAATAATCGGTTTTGGCAATTGCTGCTTCAAAAATAGACGGATTTGATGTAAGTCCGGTTACTGAAAGGTCTGTTATATAATTGGCCAGTACGCCATTATCAAGCATTTTCCGGGTTATGTTATCGAGCCAAAGGCTCACTCCCTGGTTATGAAGCTTTTGTGTATTTGGGTTCATTTTGTGTCAAGATTAATTAGTATTCAGCATAAATTTGATAGCCTTTCCTGTCCTGCCCGCTCAAATCCCCAAAGCCATGTCAGCGGTTATTGTGTTAATGTGCCATTTTAATTAACAATTATATTACATAAATGTTTGATTATGCCAAGGAGCGATCGTAGAAATGCATAACGGGGAAACGGGGATGCAATAGAAACAATATCGGAAATTTCCAATTGAAATCAAAGTTCATCGATCAAATAATCCGCTTCGAGAACGATTATATAAGGATATTCGATTATATTGTAAATAATTTGATCAAATAGAAAGATGATAAATTCTATTGACATGGTGTATCCCTAATGCATAACACCATGCCACCCTATAAAATATTTTTTTAAGGCCATCTAATAACCGCGAAATGACTAAAAACATCCTGCTTAAACGAGACACCCTGTCATCAAATTATGCGGCTCACGATCATTACGACCTGATCATCATCGGAGCAGGTTTAAGCGGATTGTCATCCGGATTGATGTGGCTGAAAAATACCACAGGGATGAAAACCCTGATTGTTGAAAAGAACAGCTACCCGGGGGGATACAGCACAGCTTATGAAAAAGAGGGGTATGTTTTTGAAACCACCCAGTTGTTTCCCGATATTGTTGATATTCTCAACTATCTTGAGATTGAAATACCACTGAAGCGATATGAGAAAAACTTCATGCGCCGGCTGGTGGTCAATGACGACCATGTGGAACAATACCTGATTCCTGCCGGATCTGAGAATTTTACCAGGTATCTGACGGAAACATTTCCTGCTGATGCTGAAAAAATAGTTGCCCTGATGCGCTATTCCGTTGACCTATTTAAACAGGTGAGAAAATTGAAAGTTAATGCCACACTAAAAGATACCCTGGCAGCTCCGTTAATTGCACCAAAAGTAATTGCCAACCTGAATCGCACCTATTCCGGGTTACTCGATAAATTCTGCATTACCAATCCCAGATTGCGCGAAGTAATGGAAACTTTTACCTCTTTTTCCGGTGTTCCGTCGGACCGTGCTTCTGCTATTTTTGCTACCGGGGCCATGCTCTCATCCATGACCCGGTGTTTTCGACCTTTCGGGTTCTTTGATGAGTTTCCTGCAAAACTGGCCGGAAAATTTCAGGCTTTGGGTGGAGAACTGCTCCTGAATGCCGAAGTTGAGAAAATTGAGGTGGAACAAGGCGTTGTTTCGGGAGTGAGAATTAAAGGCCAACCATCCCTGATAAGCGCTGACAGGGTTATTACCACAGTTGATCCGATGCTGGCCATGCGTCATTTGGTGGGCGATGACCATTTACCGGAGAAATACATCAGGCAACTTGAACATACCATCATGTCACCTTCGTCATTCAATGTTGCACTAGGACTTGATGATCGCATTGACCTGGAAAAACTGGACCTCGATTATCCCTATAACGTGGTTTCTACCGGACTGGGAACTGCTGAAAAACTATTTAATGCCTTTTTATCCGGAAATCATGGTTTTTCAAAAGACTGCTTTCATGCGGCGGTTATCTGTCCCTCATTGACCACAAAAGCCAAAAACACCATAACCATCCGCAGCACACCCTGGGCATTGAATGGATGGAAAGAGTTGCGCGAAAACAACTATGAAAAATACAAGGCTGAAAAAGAAAAATGGGCTGATTTCCTGATTGATATTGCAGAGAAGTATTTTATACCCGATCTGCGCAAACACATAGTGGTTAAAGATATTGCCACACCGGCAACCTACGCCCGTTATTCCGGTTCGCCAACGGGGAGCATCTACGATATGGCATCACTGGTTACACAGTTCGGGCCAAAACGCCTGCCCATGAAAACGCCTGTAAAAAATCTCTATCAGCCGAAATTCGCGCATGGCCTGTATGGTACCATGATGAATGGCGTGCAGGTGGTTGATTTATTGCTCGACCGGAAATTTAACCATGGGAATTCGCTGTTTATTCCGGATAAATTATAAGGGAGCTGTGTAAAAAGTACATTTCTTAGGCGTAGTTGCAAACTACGCCTAGCGCATTGTGCTGAATGCTAACACTAAATGCTAAGCGTAGTCTCCAGACTACGCTCATATAATGACTTTTTACACAGCCTTCTCTTCTTGGCTTGACGTTTAATTGCAGCAATTGTTTAAGCAATTGTAAACCACTAAAATCTTGTTTTAGCTCTCAATTTCAGGTATTCAGATACCCTATAGTCAATGTCATATTTAACCAACTCCCAGTATTTCCCCTTTAAACAAATGGGTTCAAAATCATCATCAGCCATTGAGAAATCAGTAAGTTTTTTCAGGACCTCAGTTTCATTATGAGCATGTTCATATCTTAACTTGTGTAATGTCAGCATTTGCTGAATCGAATAAGTATCCAGGAGTTCGTGGATATCCCAAAAATCCTTCTTTCTGCCTCCTCTTGAAATAACATCAATTTTCATTGCAATAATCTCTTCCAGTGTTGCTAAACGAATCCCTTCAATCAAAATTGCTGATTGAATAAACATCTCAGTGTAATAGATATCCAATTTAATCGCGTTATCAGGATCTTCTCCTATCAGATAAGATTTTCCAATCCCAGGTTTAAATCCGAAACCAGGATCAAAGTATGGGTAATGATTGGAAAGATATTTTTCCAATATTTCAAAGTCAATTGTTCCATAGGGTGCATCAGTAAACAAGTCAATATCAGCAGATATACGATGTCCTAACTGTAAACTTAAAGCTGTTCCACCTACCAACCTGAATAAAGAAAATTCAGATGCAGCCATCAGATTGAGCAATGCAGATCTTATTATTTCATTTACTGTATTCCAATACAAGATTCTATCAATAAAATTATTTAAAACTGCTTTTAACGCTACTCAATGATTTTTTTATCCTCGATACGGTATCCTTACCATAAAACCGTATAATTTCGGATTTTTCCTGATCATTCCCTCGTTCAAGAATCCGCCTGATAACAGCCCTTTTTTGTTGCTCCCAATTGATTTTTTGAATATCTGTATCCCAAAAAAGTGCCTTGCGAATTATCGAAAGATCTGGTGATTTCATTGAAGGTGCTTCGTTTTTTAATGTTTTGATAGAATGATGAACTTGCAAAGTCATTAAAAAACCTTCAGGCATATCCAGCGCATGTTCGATTTTCAGTGAAAGCTGAAGATTCATGTTTCTTCTTCCTTTGGTAATTGTCCAAATAGTCTGATAATGCTCTCCAATGGATAAAGCGAATTTTCTCCTTGAAATTTTGCGATTATTCAACTCTCTCTCCAAAATAAAACCAGGATGTATACCTTTTAATATGTCAACCTTATTTTTCATATACAAATATAAACAAAAATGTTTATATTATGTGTACGTAAATTAATGAAATATAGGCTATAATATGATGTTGCTTATAGGTATTTTTCATCTGACCGGGTACGTACAAATTCAGGCAGGAGCCTGAAAGCATATGGCCGACCGAGGTGGAACCTCGGTCGAACGGGGGTGGAATCTCGGCCGAACCTCGGCCGAACGGTGATACCGTTACTTTACCCCCCTTTTTCTTAAAATACTCAAAGCACACAGGTAACCACTGTAAATGACACCTGAAAAGCCCCCTCCGGTTTTTCCCCAGGCCGAAGCAAAATGCAGGTTGTCGGGAAGGGCCGAAGTATCCATGGTCTTTCTCAACGGCGATTGTGCAAAACCATATACCGCTCCTCCCGGATTCAGGGTGTAACGTTTGAGTGTAGCAGGAGTGGCTACATCGTGGTATTCGACAATGTCGCTTACGCCCGGGTAAACCTGCTCCAGCCTTTGGATAAAGGTGGAGGCTACCTGCTTCTTTTTGGCCAGGTAAGCTTTCCGGTCAAGACTTTCCCAGTCATCCAGGTAGTCGATGCAGCAGATCACCCCGACTCCTTTACCTGCCGGTGCAAGCGCGGAATCAACCTGGCTGTAATCGACAAAGGTGAAGTTCCGGCGTGCGAAGTCGTCTCTGTTGTTGTTAAGAATGTCCCGGGGTGAGGTAACGGTATTGTCGTAAATAAAGGTCGAGTAACTTTGATGTCCCAGCTCACGCAGTGGTTTGCTGAAACCAAGATAAACCGTCAGGAGTGAAGCTCCTGTTTGCTGATGCTGCAATTCATTATTTAATACCACGCTGTATTCCGCGGGCAAAAGCGCTGCCACATTGGGCATGGCAGTGTTTGCTATTATTTCATCGGCACGGGCTTCTGAAACATCTGTTTCGGCGTTGCTTTTTCTTTGATACAGCACCCCGGCAGCTTTGTTGCTATCTGTGATAATGCCGGTTACTTTGTGGTTTAAAAGAACTTCACCGCCATGATTTCTGATATACCCCATGAGATAGTCCGACAACTGCTGCGATCCGCCTTTGATAAAGCTTGCCCCGCCTGTGAAATAGCTTCCCTGGGCGGCGGCATAATAGGCAAGCGAAAGCGTGTAGGGGTCGTCGTGGTAATATCCCAGGTTACCCAGCAATATAAGCTTCAGATCAGCATTACCTATAATCGAATCGAGATATGCGCCCAGACTCATATCCGGAAGGTCATTTTCTGTTGCTTTCT
>CAZLLD010000085.1:0-11678 GCA_964560225.1 uncultured Bacteroidales bacterium | reverse complement strand
GAGACGCAAAATCTTGCGTCTCTACGTAATTAAAACATTTTTATTTTGGGTTGTAGGCCCATTTCAGGTAAATGGAACCCCAGGTAAAGCCGGCACCGAATGAGGAAAGGATCAGGTTATCTCCTTTTTTCAGCTGTTTTTCATAGTCATAAAGGCATAACGGAATGGTGGCTGCGGTTGTATTTCCGTAACGCCCGATATTGATCATCACCTGTTCTTTGTTGAGATTCATGCGCCGGGCAGTAGCCTCTATAATCCGCATGTTGGCCTGGTGGGGAACCAGGTATCGGATGCTGTCATGAGTCAGGTTATTCCGCTCCATGATTTCAACCGATACATCAGCCATTTTTGAAACGGCCATTTTAAAAACGGGCTGTCCTTCCTGAAAAATATAATGTTGTTTTGCATCAATGGTTTCGTGTGTAGGAGGATTTAGTGAGCCCCCTGCAACCATGTGCAGGTGTTTGGCACCTGAGCCGTCAGCAGCAAGAATCGAATCAATGATTCCGTCTTTTCCGGTTGTGGGTTCCAATAGCACGGCTGCAGCTCCGTCACCAAAAAGCGGGCAGGTGGTGCGGTCTTCATAATCAACAATAGCCGACATCTTTTCGGCACCAACCAGGATTACTTTTTTATAGGCTCCGCTTTCAATGAATCTGCGACAGGTTTCCAGTCCGAATACAAAGCCCGAACAGGCTGCGTTGAGGTCGAAACTAAAAGCTTTGGCCAGTCCTGCCTTTTCACAAATGATGTTGGCAGTGGCGGGGAAATGCATGTCGGGGGTGATGGTGGCACAGATAAGCAATTCAACTTCAAGCGGATCGGTTCCGGTTTTTTCCAGCAATTCCTTAACAGCTTTGGCGCCCATGTATGAGCTGGCTTTACCCTTGTCTTTCAGAATTCTTCGTTCTTTGATACCGATGCGTTGCATGATCCATTCGTCGCTGGTATCTACCATTCTGCTCAACTCATCATTATTAAGAACATACGACGGCAGGTAACCGCCTACACCTGTAATTGCTGCTTTTATTCCGGACATTCTTTAAACGTTTCTTTAATTTTTTCACAGAGTTTTCCTTTGATCACCTCTGCAGTTTGCAATATAAGGGTTCTGATTGCTTTATCGTTTGAAATACCATGGGCAATCATAACAGGTGCATTGATACCCAGCACGGGGGTACCGCCATGGTTTTCGAAATTGAATTTTTCGAAGAAATCGTCCACTATCTTTCTTTTCCTGATCATGGTGTAAAAGGCTTCAGCTTCCTTAAGCATGATATTGCCCACAAAACCATCGCATACCATAACGTCTGCCTTATCACTGAACAGGTCTGTTCCTTCGAGATTACCCACAAAATTATAAACGGCTGAGTCTTTCATCAGTTGGAATGCGGCTTTGGTAACGAGGTTTCCTTTCGATTCCTCTTCCCCGATATTCAGCAGGCCCACCCGGGGTGATTCAATTCCCAGCACCTGCCGTGCATAAATATTCCCCAAAATACCATACTGGTTCAGCTCTTCCTGCTCACAGTCGGGATTTAGTCCAACATCAAGCAAAAGCAAAGGTTTTCCGGCAGGCCGGGGTACATTGGCAGCTATACAGGGGCGAATGACTCCCGGTATCGATTTGATTACCTGCATGGCGCCAACCATCATGGCACCGGTATTCCCGGCACTGGCAAAGCCGTCAATTTCGCCGCGGGCCAAAAGTTTAAAACCTTTTACCACGCTGGCATTCTGCTTCTGAACAAAAGCTTTTGCCGGATGCTCTCCCATTTCAATTAACTCGGTAGTATGAATGATGTCAAATACCGAAGGATCAAAATGCTCACGCTGGCATATCAGCCGGATGCTGTTTTCATCCCCGATAAGCACCAGTCGTGCATCTGCGGGCAAACTTTTTGCTGCCATGATGGCACCGCGCACGGTAGCCTCAGGAGCAAAGTCCCCGCCCAAAATATCAATACCAATTCTCATGATCCAAAAAGATCATTGGTTAGTTGTTGGTTCCTTAAGCGGCAACCTCTTTCTTGATGGCAGGTTTTCCTTTGTAATAACCACACTCAGGGCAAACCCTGTGATACTGAATAGCAGCACCGCAATTCTGGCATGTACCCAGTGTTGGCACAGCGGCCTTGTCATGCGTCCTTCTCTTATCTCTCCGCTGCTTCGAATGCTTACGTTTCGGATTCGGCATAATTAAAAATTATGAATTATAAATTATAATATCGTAAAAACGTGTGTTGTGTGTTGCTTTGCCCGCCGAAGCCCTGCCTGCCGGCAGGCAGGTTTCGCGCAGGCGGGTGTGTTGCTTTTAGCTATGAGCTGCGAGCTATGAGCTGTGAGCTATGAGCTGTGAGCTGTGAGCTTTTTGCTCTAAGTTCCTGGCTCCTGTCTATATCGGCAGGCAAGCTTGGCTCGTAGCTCGTAACTCATAGCTCGAAGCTCTTGGTTCTTCCATCACTTCAAAAGGTACTCATCCAATCTGCGAAGCATATCCGGGTCACAACCGGGTTCTCCGTTTTCCAGATCAGGGTGAACCTTTCGGATGGGCATGCTCAAACTCAAACACTCATATAAGTAATGTCTCAGATCGAGCTCGTATTCATCAGGGTGAATAAAGATCACCTCCTCGTCAGGTTCTTTTTCTGTTTCGCTGAAGCGCACGACCAGGTGACCGTCATATGCAACGGGCAGGACAAAATACTCCAGGCATCGGTCGCATTGCACCTGCATCTCACCGCTCAGCTCAATGGCAAGCTCCATGAAAGTAGTCTTCTTGTTAAGCTCTACTTTGGCTTCCACATGGCCATCGGGAACCTCAAGCTGTTCATGAAATTCAAAGAACGGTTTGTCAATGACAAAATTAAAATCATGAACCCCTTCTTTCAGCCCTTTGAAATGAATAATATATTGATTTTCAACTTTCAAAATTCAGCCGAATAAAAAAAAGTGGTGCAAAAGTAGGAATTAATTTTACAATAACAAAGATATTTTAATCGGGTTGGGAGGAGAACCAAGAGCCAAGATCCAAGATTCAAGATCCAAGATAAGAGGCAGAGGCAGTAGGGAAGTAGCTGTCATTGCGAGCCTGCCTGCCGGCAGGCAGGCGGAACGGAGTGAAGCGTGGCAATCTAGCTACTAAATAGAGATTGCCTGCCTTGCCGGCAGGCAGGCCTGTTGAAGTATGACGAGTAGGAAGAAAAAAATCTGCGGAATCATCCGGAAATTATGAAAGCGTAGTCAGGAGACTACGCTTAGCCTTAAAAATCTGCGGAATCTGCTCCATCTGCGGAATCTGCGAGAAATTCTTCAGGAATCTGCAGGAAAGTAAGGGACTAATCCAGCTTTTGCTCAAAAAACTTTTCCACGGTTTCAATCAACGTGTTGATGAAGAAATCATCCTTTACCACGTATTGCATGGCACCGTATTTAAGGAATTTGTTGATCAGCTCCTTGTCCTTTTCGCGGCTCAGGATAACAACAGGGATATGGCTGTTGCTTTCATGGATCTTTTTCAAGGTATCCAGGCCCGACATGGCTTTCGACTCACCTTCTCCCAGGTAGTAATCGAGCACAATCATGCTGGGCTGTAATTCCAGGTTTTCCAGGCAGGCCTCACCCGATAAAAATGATCTGACATCAAAACCTTCCCTGCACTTAAAGGTGTACTCCATCAGGTTCAGCATCATTTTATCATCGTCAACAAAGAAAATCAGCTTGTTATCCATTAAAAAATCCTGGTTACGTTAGTGATTGGGGTATTATACGGAAAGTAATAAAATGGTTGTGACAATTATCAACAATTTTTACAGGATGTATAAAAAAGTAGACAAACAGGGCAAAATTAAGGGTTATTTCCAAAAAGCAATTACAGCTCTTCGGAAATAACCCCCGAAATTATCTGATGGTTAAAATTTAAGCGATACACCGGCTTTCAGCCAGGCAATTCCATAACCCAGTTCACCCATCACGGCAAAATTGTCGGTCAGGTAGTAACGTGCTCCGGCAAACAAATCATACATGGCGCCACTGCTGTTTACAGTATAATCTGCACCTGTATTATCACCGAATGCTTTATCGCTTACTATTTTGGCACCAATAACAACGCCACCATACAAATCCAGCTTATCCACCAGGTCGGTAAAATGATAGGTACCACGCGCACCGATCATAAAGGTCGAATACTTCCAACCATAATCATAAGTGTAGTAAGTATAATGGTATTTGTATGCAGAGTATGCCAAGATTCCGCCAACACCCAGGTTTCCCGGGCCTAAATCTTCCCGGAGACAATAATCACCAGCAATGAATATGGGCGGTACACTTATTTTGTAGTAACTGTTCCATCCCCCAACATAGGTTGAACCGAGTCCAAGACCGGCACTCAATACAATATCCCCCTTATCAAACAACTGCGCATTCAAACTTGTAAACGGAATGACCAAGGCCAACGCCAGGCTTAATACGGCAATTCTGATTCCTTTTTTCATATAATAATAGTTTTTGGTTTTTGAATTGGTTTCTGCAACAAAAATATAAAAACCAAACGTGTTTCAATTCATCGAACGGTTTTTTTACCCAAATATTGGCAACTTGTTGCGAAAACCATGCCAAAAAAGAAACATTAACTGCTGGCGGTAAACATACCTGCTTGCGAAACACGCTGAAATATTCGATGGTTATTTTTCATAGTAATCATTTTAGTAATATATTTGTGACAATAATTTTAAAGCCTAATAATAATGACACAGTTGGTGGGTGAAGTGATTCAAATAATTGGTCCTGTGGTTGATATTAGTTTCGAACACGCAGGAAGCGAAATGCCCAATATTCATGATGCCCTTGAGGTAGTTAAAGATGACGGACAGGTAATTGTTGTTGAATGCCAGCAGCACATCGGGGAAAATTCTATCAGGGCGATTGCCATGGATTCAACTGATGGTTTGCGCCGCGGCATGAAAGCCAAAGCAATGGGAGGAGCGATCCGCATGCCCGTTGGCGAGCAAATTCGTGGCAGGTTGCTCAACGTAATCGGCGATGCCATTGACGGTTTGCCCAAGGTAGAAAAAAAAGGAGGTTATGAGATCCATGCGGAACCCCCCAAATACGACCAGCTCTCCACCGAAACCGAGGTGCTCTTCACCGGTATCAAGGTGATCGACCTGCTCGAGCCCTACCCGAAAGGCGGTAAAATCGGACTTTTCGGCGGTGCCGGTGTAGGTAAAACCGTGATCATCATGGAGCTGATTAACAATATTGCCAATAAGTACGCCGGTATTTCCGTATTCGCCGGGGTAGGTGAAAGAACCCGTGAGGGAAATGACCTGCTGCGCGAAATGATTGAATCAGGCGTTATCAAATACGGCGATGCTTTTAAAAAGAACATGGAAGAAGGAGGCTGGGACCTGTCACTGGTTGACCCCGAAGCCCTCAAGCAATCACAGGCAACGCTGGTGTTCGGTCAAATGAATGAACCTCCGGGAGCACGTGCCACTGTGGCTTTATCCGGACTTACGGTTGCCGAATCATTCCGCGATGGCGACGAACAGTCAGGTGGTCGCGACATCCTCTTCTTCGTGGATAACATCTTCCGTTTCACCCAGGCAGGTTCTGAAGTGTCTGCACTGCTGGGCCGTATGCCCTCGGCCGTAGGTTACCAGCCCACCCTGGCAACCGAAATGGGCATCATGCAGGAACGCATTACATCAACAAAACGGGGTTCCATTACCTCGGTTCAGGCCATATACGTACCGGCCGACGACCTCACCGACCCTGCACCGGCTACTACATTCTCCCACCTGGATGCCACCACGGTATTGAGCCGCAAAATCTCCGAGCTGGGTATCTACCCTGCCGTAGACCCGCTTGACTCCACCTCACGCATCCTGGCTCCCGAAGTCATTGGCAAGGAACATTACGAAACCGCCAAGAGGGTGAAAGAGTTGCTCCAACGCTATAAAGAACTTCAGGATATCATCGCCATCCTGGGTATGGATGAGCTTTCTGAAAAAGATAAACTGGTGGTTCACAGAGCCCGCCGTGTTCAACGGTTCCTTTCCCAGCCCTTCCATGTGGCCGAGGCATTTACCGGCACACCCGGCGTATGGGTTTCCATCGAAGATACCATCAAGGGCTTTAACATGATCATGGACGGCAAGGTGGATCAATACCCCGAAGCTGCCTTCCACATGGTGGGTACCATTGAGGAAGCCATCACCAAAGGTGAAAAGCTGATTGAACAATCCAAAAAAAGCTAATTTAACCGCCGCACAGTGAAACTTGAGATCATTACCCCCGAAAAGAGGCTTTTCGACGGAAAAGTAAAACTTATCCAGGTTCCCGGAACCAAAGGATCTTTCGAGATCCTGAAAAATCATGCACCGGTGATCTCCACGCTTGTGGCCGGAAAGGTAAAAGTGATTACCGAGGCCGACAAACAGGAATATTTTGATGTGATTTCGGGAATTGTTGAGGTAAAAGCCAATAACATCACCATACTGGCGGTTACGGCCTGACACTTTTTTTCTGAAGACCTTACATATAAGCCCGCCGGAATGGCGGGCTTTTTTTGTAATTAAATAAAGTGGCACTTAATCACAAAAAACTTTCTGTCACTTTTTGCTACAGCACAAAAAGTGACCAACCTGCCTGCCTGCCGGCAGGAAACGCCGCCGCTGCTGATAAAAGGCTAAAAATCAATTCATGTGCTACACAAGAAAATAAACTCGGCCGTAGCCTGCCGGTAGGCAGGGAACCGGCCTCAAACATATTTTCTTATCTGAATTCATAAAGCAGGCAAGCTGCAGTGAATTGATTTTCTTAACCTGCCTGCGCTGCCGCTCCGGCAGGCAGGCGCCTTTTCTCAGAGGCGGATCGCGCAGGTTCATTTGAGCCGTGCCATTGCTCAAAGTACAGGATAGCTTTAACAGGCACTGCATTGCCTTAAGTAAAACATTACAAACATATCAACATTGCCACAACCTCTTCGTTATTTTTTCCGTATACTTTAGCCAGTTCAACAGAACACAGTGGCAACTTTTTCGTATATTTATCAAAAAGTAGCTTCAACACACAATCTTAACCAGTTAATTTAGTTTAGTTTTCAGAAACAGAATCTAACAAGCCAATGACCAACTTAAGAATACTTTTCGGTTGGGTACCGAAAACGGCCGATTATGAGGCCAGACAAGATTCTCTGAGAAAGGAATTCGCAGAACTGAAAGCCTTCTCTCAATCAAAAGAACTTAACGACTACCTGGAGCTTGAAAAAACAGTTCTTTCTTCCGATTTCGCAAGAAAGAAAAAGAGTATTCTCGCGCAACGGTTCTCCGATACCCCGGAATACAGGAAAGAAAAAGAATACCTGAGTCTCCGCAAACAAAAGGACATCCAGAAGTATTACAGGATCAAGGATTCTGTTGAGTTAAAAGACTTTGTTGAACTTGAAAACTCCCAGGACGTCAAACATTTCCATACGCTTGAAAAATTTGTGAAGTCCGACGAATTCCTCAGGGCGCAAAAAGAACACGGGAAAAAGTTCAAGGAAACCCCTGAGTTCGAAAAACTGCAGGAGTATAAGTCACTGAAGGATTCCAAGAGGTTCAAAGACTATTTTACCTTTAAGAAATCTAAAGATTATGTCAATTTCACACTCCTGATCGGATCGGAAAAGATTTCGGGTTACGAGGAGCTTGAGAAGTTCGTTAAAACCGAGGCCTTTCAGAAAGTAAAGGAATACATGCTGCTGCCCGCGAAAAAGAAACTTGAAATGTCTGAAGAATACCGGATGGAGCAGCAATACCTCGAAATGAAAAAGTCCGATAAGTTCAAATGGTATTTCAGTACCGTGAATTCAAAGAAGTTCGACGAAATCAAACGCTGGGACCTTACTTTTGCTGATGAATTTGAGGACAAAAAACTCGACCGGAAGAAATGGCTGCCCAGGTACCTGTGGGGCGACAAGCTGCTGAAAGACAGTTATGTGAATATGGGTGAGAAGCAATTCTACCCCGACGACAACAATGTGGAACTCTCGGGCAGTGTGCTGAAAATACGCACCAAAAAGGAAAAAATCAACGGCAAGGTATGGAATCCGGCCATCGGCTTTTTCCCGAAAGAGTTTGATTACACTTCTGCCATTGTCAACACGGGCAATAGCTTCAGCCAGCAATACGGACTCTTTGAAGTCAAGGTGCGGTTTAACAGAAACTTTCCCGTGAATCATGGCGTATGGCTGGTTTCCAATGTGATGCTGCCTCACCTCGATTTGGCCAGGGCCGGTAAAAAGATCTCCGTGGGCACATTCTGGGGAAATCCCAATGCCAAAGGCGGAGTCGATAAAAAATCCGCTTCCGTGAGCCGCAGCAAATACGGGTTCGATTACTATATTTTCTCGCTTGAGTGGACCCGCGATAAACTTGCCTGGAAACTCAACGGCGTTCCGGTTTGCAGCTCAACCCAGGGCGTGCCGCAGGTTCCCATGTACCTGAACATCAATTCATCGTTGTACCAGGATGTGGACGGATCGGTGCTGCCGGCAGAGCTTGAAGTAGACTGGATCCGTTGCTATCAGCCGGCCGGGGAGAAATAAGGAGGTAGTAGATTTTAAGAATTCATGAGGCGTAGTTGCAAACTACGCCCAGCGCATTGTACTGAATGTCAGCTCCGAATGCTGAGCGTAGTCTCCTGACTGCGCTCTTTTTTATTTACGCCGGTCGGATTTCTTCGAGAACAGCCTGATCATCCGGCTTTTTTTTATGGCTTCCGAGGCTTCCGTAGCACTTGCAATACCCTTGTTCAGCCGCGAGAAGGTAGTGTCTACGCTTCCGGCAAATGCCGAATCGGTCAGCAGCTTATTGATCAGGCCGCTTCCCGAGTTGATCTTTTCGGTTATTTCAAGCAAATTTCTCGAAACAACCTGCAGGTCTTCAGTTGATGTTTGCAAATTCCGGCTGGTTACGTAAATGTTATGCGTCAGCGAAGTATCCGTAAACAACCTGCCGAATATGCCTTCACCCCGGTTGATCTTGTCGGTGATGCCTTCCAGATTTTCTGAGATTTCTGTCAGGTTACTGCCGGTTTTGCTTAGCTCCGTTGAGAAAACGGTGTCAGCCAGCAGTTTTCCAAGGATTCCTTCTCCGCTTCTAACCCTTGCTGATATGTCGCTCAGGTTTTGCGTGATCACGCCCGCATTCTGGCTTATTTTATCGATATTGCCTGTCAGCTCCGAATCGCTGAACAATTTTCCGAATACGCCCTCTCCATCGCGAATACGGCGGGTAATGGCAATCAGGTTGTTGGAAACTACCGATATGTTATGGGTGGTAGTTTTCAGTTCCGAAAGCACTTCGTCAATGTTCACGGGCTGGGAGGTTAAAAGCGTATCGCCACCCCTGAGTGACCTTTCTTCCAATGTGCCGGGGATGATGATGATGGTTTTATTGCCCATCAGTCCTTCACTGCCGATGGTAGCAACCGAGTTTTTATGAATGTAAGGGATGGCATCGGTTTTGATTGAAAGCTCCACCCTGACATTTTTTTCCGAAAGAATTCTGACGTCACTTACCGTGCCTACGTCAATTCCGCAAAACCTGACGTTATTGCCCACGGTCAGCCCGAATACATCGGTGAACACGGCAATGATTTTCACATTCGATGTGAAAAGATTCTGTTTGGTTCCGATCAGGTAAATCGCCACTGAGAAAATTACGATTCCCAGAAATACGAACATACCCAATATCATCCGGTGTTTTGTTTTGGCAGGCATAATCAAACAGGGTTAGGTTATGAAAAAATCCTGAACTGCTTTATTAGGGTTTTCCTGTAAATCTGCATAGGTTCCCTCTGCAATGAACGATCCGTTTTCAAGAATCAGCATCCGGTTTGAGGTGAGCCGGGCACAGCTCATGTCGTGTGTCACAATAACCGACGATGTCTGGTAAATCTGCTGTATCCGCAGGATCAACTCACTGATTTCGCGCGAGGTGGCCGGGTCAAGGCCGGTTGTTGGCTCATCATAAAGAATAATCCCGGGTCTGAGCACCAGCGCCCTGGCAAGTCCGGCCCTTTTGCGCATGCCCCCCGATAATTCGGCAGGCATTTTGTCGATGGCACTGACCAGTCCCACTTTGTCAAGGATCTCCTTCACGCAGACATCCTTGGCCTGCGCAGTCATGGTGGTTGCCGACCGGTTGAGGTGAAACATCAGGTTTTCTTTGAGCGACATGGAATCATACAGTGCCGATCCCTGGAAAACAAAGCCTATTTGTTTCTTCAGCGCATTCAGACTGTCTTCTTCCAGTTCCCCGAGTGGCTGGCTGAAAAGCTCAATGCTGCCGCTGTCGGGTTCCAGCAATCCGGTGATGCACTTGAGCAGAACCGACTTCCCGGCACCTGATTTTCCCAGGATGATCAGATTTTCGCCAGGCGCCAGGGAGAAGCTGATATCCTGCAATACCGGTTCACCATTGAATGATTTGTTCAGGTGCTCCACCCGGATCACGCATGATTGGCTTTCCTGTTCCATTACAATATCAGTTCCGTTATTTGCACCACCAACAGGTCAATTACAAACACAGCAAGAGAAGAGGCCACTACCGATGAGTTGGCAGCGATTCCCACTCCCGCAGTTCCCTTATTGGTATAATATCCTTTATAGCAGGAGATGATTCCGATGGCAAAACCGAAAAAAAAGGTTTTAACGGTTGCCGGCACAATGTCGTAGAAGTGAAGCGAGTCAAAGGCATCCCTGAGAAAGAGCGGGAACGATACGGCACTCTGAATGTTCACCCCCAGAAAAGAACCCAGAAAAGATATGGCGTCGGAATAAACAACCAATATGGGCACCATCAGGGTTGACGCCAGTACCCGGGTTACCACAAGGTATTTGAAAGGGTCAATACCCGACACCTCCATGGCATCAATTTGTTCGGTAACCCGCATGGAACTCAGCTCTGCCCCGAAACCCGAAGCCACGCGCCCGGCAAAAATGAGCGCGGTAATAACGGGACCGATTTCACGAACAATAGCTACAATGACCATTCCGGGAAGCCAGGCTTCCGCTCCCAGATCGGCCATCACCGGCCGCATCTGCAGCGTGAGCACAAGTCCCATGATGAACGCGGTAATTCCCACAAGCGGAAGGGAGCGATAGCCGGCCAGGTAACTCTGACGCAGGAATTCCCGGTATTCCGGTTTCCTTTTCAGGGCTTTCCTGATCACCACCGCAGTGAAACCGGTAAGTTCGCCCAGGTCGGTGAAAAAACCGGCCACTTTGCCGGCAGGTCCCGAATAATTTCCGTCATCTGTCATCACAATGAGTTTTGAGAATCACCAGAGGAACAGATCTGCAGAACAGTACAGGAAAATTCTAAAGCATTAAAAATTACGAAATTAAATGGTAACCTCCAAGCGATTGTAAAAAAAACACCCTTCAGGGGTCTGCGACCGCTTGAAGGGTGTTTTACGGGTAGCCCCACCAGGAATCGAACCTGGATTTAAGGTTTAGGAAACCTCCGTTCCCTGCCTGCCGGCAGGCAGGTATCCATTGAACTAAAGGATTGGCAGCAAAGATTTGAGAATTTTGAAGTAAAGAAAAGCAAGCAGAATTAAGACAAAAATTTGTAGCCCCACCAGGAATCGAACCTGGATTTAAGGTTTAGGAAACCTCCGTTCCC
>CAZLLD010000084.1:0-11817 GCA_964560225.1 uncultured Bacteroidales bacterium | reverse complement strand
TTGAAGATGCTGATACCCTTTCAAAGCACGATTTGGTCATCTTTGCGGATGCCTCCCGGGAGGACATTGATACGTTCATCATGGAACCCCTGGAAGCATCGGCAAAGTCGGAATTTACCATGCATTCTGTTTCACCTGCATTTGTATTGCACCTGAGCAGGCAAGCGTTCAACCGGCAACCCGAAGCCTTCCTGATTCATATCAAAGGCTATGAATGGGAATTCATGGGTGAGATCAGCAAAAGAGCAAGAAAGAACCTGAACCAGGCTATTGAATATCTAAAGAAATATCTTATTGAAAACTCAAAATAAAACAGATATGGATTTGTCAACAACATTCATGGGCATCAAAATTGCCAATCCCCTCATCGTGTCAAGTTCAGGCCTGACCAGCAATGCCGACAAGGTTAAGGAATGTGCCGATAACGGAGCAGGGGCCGTTGTGCTGAAATCACTGTTTGAAGAACAACTGATCACACCGAAAAAAAAGCTGGTCAGCCAGGACGAAATGTACTTCTGGTATCCTGAAGCAATGGATTTTGTGAATTCCTTTTCAAAAGAAGAAGGTACTTCCGCCTATCTGAAACTGATTGAATCGGCAAAAAAGGCAGTTTCCATTCCGGTGATGGCAAGCATTAACTGTATCACGCCCAGGGAATGGCCAATATTTGCCGGGGAAATTGAAAAGGCAGGGGCCGACGGTTTAGAACTGAACATCTTTATACCGCCTACCAATATTAACCTGACCGGGTATAAAATTGAGGAATCCTATGTGGATATCATCCATGAAGTCAGGAAAAACATAACCATCCCCATGGCTGTAAAGGTAGGCTTTTATTTCACAAGCCTTTACCGGATGCTTTACAAGATCAGCAGTATGGAAGTAAACAGCCTGGTACTGTTCAACCGGTATTACCGGCCCGATATTGATATTGAAAATCTCAGGGTGGTGGCACAAAATGTATACAGCTCTCCCCATGAAATCACACTGTCGCTTCGCTGGATTGCATTGTTGTCCGGACATATCCAGAAGGAACTGATTGCCGCCACCGGAATTCATGATTACCAGGGGGTTATCAAACAGATTCTGGCAGGGGCTTCTGCCGTCCAGATCTGTTCCACTTTATATAAAAACGGAATTCCATACATCAAGACGCTCCTTGATGATATTGAAAAATGGATGAAGTATAAAGGTTATTCAAACCTGGCTGCTTTCAGGGGGCTGGTGGCAAAGAATGAAGAAAACACCGCAGCATTCGAGCGGTTGCAATTCATGAAAAAGACTACCGGAAAATATTTATAGCAAACAAAAAACGATGTGACTGCCGGGTTTTGAATTGTGACCAATTGTTAAAAAAAGATGACAAAATTAGGAATGGCAGAGAATAACCAAAGGAAATAATTAATAGCTTTATTTTCTTTAATTAGAACCTTTTTACAAAAAACCTCTGCTATTATGAAAACATATCGGATTGGTACTGTGTTGTTTGCCAGCCTATTGCTAGTTGTTGTCTCGTGCAGACAGTCAGGAAGAACAGCCGGTACGGAAGGAATTGACAGTATAGATCTGGGTGAAATAGCTCCTTTGGTGCACAACACGGATTCTCTGGGCGCAGGATTGCCGATTTTCTACAATATGTATCTTTCGGTTGAGATGACTTCCTTGTTTCAGTCGTCTGGTGCTGTTTTTAAAGGCGATTTGCTTAATTCACCCGACAAGATGTCAAACTATGTTACCAGTTCCAAGAAAGCTTTGAATCTGGGAGTTTATGCAGTCGATTTAAGTTATGCAAAGGTTAGCGAACAGCTTGAAACGGCCGGAAGGTACTTCAATGCCATGCAACGGATTGCTGAAGAAATGGGAATACCGGCTGATTACTTCAAAAATACTGCTGAACGCTTTGACAGGAATATCGACAACAAAGATTCGCTGATCAAAATTGCGAATGAAGTGTACATGGCTTCCGACGATTACCTGCGCGAGAATGAGCGTTATGCAGCATCGGCACAAATTATCATGGGCGGATGGGTTGAAGCCATTTACATTGCCACTTACATAGCCTCTTCCACCAAAGATATTGAGGTGATTGAACGGCTGGCAGAGCAGCGGATCTCTCTGACCAACCTGATCAACATGCTGAACGAATACAGCAATGACCAGGACATCAACAATAACCTGATAAGGCTGAAACAATTGCAGCCCGTTTTTGATTCATTCATAGTCAATATTAAAAGTGATTTTGATCCGGCTACTCCCGATGGCAAGAAAACCATGAACGAGTTTCTTGCCAAGGTTGAAGCAATCAACAAACACATCAAGGCAATCCGCTCAGAGATCATTGCCTGAAAAACCAGTCCGTCGGAAAATCAAAAATGAGCGTAGGCTCCTGAATCCGCTCACAGTATTCAGAAAAAAATTGCGGCGCAGTTTGAAACTGCGCCGCAATTATTAATAACCTAAGCGATACTGTTTTCAGGCTACTTCTTTAGTAGTCTGCATTCCCCGCTTAATGGCTTCTTCATTCTCAGGAATCAGGTGGTGGTGCCGCACCGGGAGGGAACTCTTGAGCCCCTTGATCACATTCTCGATGGTCACAACGGGTTTTACTTTCAGGTAAGCTCCCAGGACGATCATGTTAAAAGTCTTTGTGGAAGACATTTTTGCCGATTCCGAGGCTGCTTCAACCACATATATCCGGATATCTTTCCGCTGCGGGTGTCGGGTGATGCCATTGGGATCATAAAGCAAAACGCCTCCCGGTTTAACCGATGATTCAAATTTATCCATCGACTGCTGGTTCAGGATGATGGCCGTGTCGAATTTGTTGAGGATTGGACTGCTGATTCTTTCATCACTCAAAATCACGGTTACATTAGCTGTTCCGCCACGCATTTCAGGCCCATAGGAGGGCATCCAGCTGACCTCCATATTTTGTATCATGCCAGCATATGCCATAATTTTACCCATCGAAAGAACTCCCTGTCCTCCAAAACCGGCAATTATTATTTCTTCATTCATGGTATTCCTTGTTAATTGTATTCAGCTTCCGCTGTTTTATTTGACCATTTTACCGTCTACTTTGATATCGCCCAAAGGATAGAAGGGGAACATATTCTCTTCCATCCATTTGTTGGCATTTGCAGGGGTCATTTTCCAACCCGAGTTGCAATTGGATACAATCTCTATAAAGGAAAGTCCCTTCTTCAGCTTCTGGTTTTCGAAAGCCATTCTGGCTGCTTTCTTGAATTTGCGGACATTGCCCGGAGTATGCACCGAATGCCTGGAAACAAAATAGGTTCCGGCCAACATGGCAATCATCTCGGTAATCTTAAGCGGATTGCCCATCAAGGAAACATCCCTTCCGAATGGGGTTGTAGAGGTACGCATGCCCTCAAGAGTTGTCGGAGCCATCTGTCCGCCGGTCATACCATAGATGCCATTGTTCACGAAAAAGATGGTAATGTTCTCACCCCTGTTGCAGGCATGAATGGTCTCGGCAGTTCCAATGGCTGCCAGGTCGCCATCACCCTGGTAAGTAAATACATACTTGTCGGGCCAGCAACGTTTAATTCCGGTTGCCAAAGCAGGTGCTCTTCCATGGGCAGCCTGTTGCATATCGATATCCATAAAATCATAGGCAAAAACCGAACAACCTACCGGAGCAATTCCAATGGTTTCGCTTTGTATGCCCATTTCATCAACCACTTCCATGATTACCTTGTTCACAACTCCATGGCCGCAACCCGGGCAATACGAAAACGGCTTGTCCGTCAGCAGGGAAGTTCTTTTGTAAACCAGGTTCTCAGGACTGATGATATCGTGATATTTGTTATTGACTTCCATAATTATTTGATTGAAAAGCTATTTACTAAGGCATCAACTACTTCTTCGGGTGAAGGCACCATGCCTCCCATACGGCTGTGAAGGGCAACTTTTGTTTTGCCTTCCACGGCAAGCCGGATGTCTTCAATCATCTGGCCGGCGCTCAGCTCAACCGACATAATTCCCTTCAACTGCGGAATCAATTGCTGGATTTGCTTAGTAGGGAACGGATAGAGGGTAATGGGGCGGAGAAGTCCGACTTTTATGCCCTTTTCACGGGCCAGCTTGACTGCCTTCTGGCATATGCGTGCACAGCATCCGAATGCAATAAAAATATACTCTGCATCCTCGCAATCAATGGTTTCATACCTTACTTCTTCCTCCTGCATCTTTTGATACTTGGCCTGGAGCTTGTGATTGAACTTTTCAAATTTCACCGGGTCCAAATCCACAGAGGTGATGATGTTCCTTTCCCGGTCCGGAGTTTTTCCGGTGGTAACCCAGGTCTGGTCAAATTCGGTGGTCCTTGCCCTTTGTTCGGGCAGCTCGACTTTTTCCATCATCTGACCGATCACTCCGTCAGCCAATATGAGAACCGGGTTCCGGTATTTGAAGGCCAGGTCAAAGCCCAGGCGGGCAAAGTCAGCCATTTCCTGTACCGAAGCCGGTGCCAGAACGATCATGTGGTAATCGCCATGTCCACCTCCTTTGGTCGATTGAAAATAATCGGCCTGGGAAGGCTGGATGGTACCCAATCCGGGACCTCCACGCATTACATTCATAATCAGACAGGGAAGCTGACTTCCTACCATATAGGAAATGCCTTCCTGCTTAAGGCTGATACCGGGACTTGAAGATGATGTCATCACCCTTTTGCCGGTTCCGGCTGCACCATAAACCATATTAATAGCGGCCACTTCGCTTTCGGCCTGCAGCAAAACCATTCCTGTGCGCAAATGAGGCTGCTGTGCAGCCAGGTATTCCATAACTTCCGACTGCGGAGTAATGGGATAACCAAAATAGGCATCACATCCGGCCCTGATAGCGGCCTCAGCAAATGCCTCATTGCCTTTCATTAATTTCTTTTCTCCCATAGAGTTTGCAATTTATTCTTCTACTTTTTTCCGGTAAACCGTAATTACCCCGTCGGGGCATACTACTGCGCAATTTGCGCAACCGGTGCAATTATCCGGGAATGCCTGGTATGCATAATGATAACCCTTGCCATTTACCTTTTTTTCGAGTTTGATCACTCCGGTGGGACAAGAGACGATGCATACTTCACATCCTTTGCACCTTTCAATATCAATGACTATAGCACCTTTTATCTTCGCCATGTGTTTATCTCATTTTTTAAAGAACAAAATCGAGCTTAAAAAGTTTGTCCACCAAAGTTCCAAATCTTAAACCAAAAAAAACAAGCTTAAAGTCAGGTTTTGGCAAATCCAAAAATAACAAAAATCATATATGATCCTTGCCAAATCGGTTAAGTCTTTCTGCAAGCACCGGGATCAGCTCATCGGCGAACTGCGACACGCAAATGCGCAGTCCTTCGGTTCGTGTGCTCCCTGTTATATCCAGGGTAATGGCACTGATGCCGTAGCATAATAATTCCTCAAGCAATTGCGGACCTGTAAGGCCCGGATAGGATATCGTGAAATAGAAACCATCGGCAATCGGAACATTCATGTCCATGTCGTATACAATCCTGAAACCATTTTCTGTAAAGAGTTCCTTCATATGCGATGCCCATTCCCCGTATTTCCGGATCTCGTTAAAAGGACTGTACACACCATCGTTTGTTGCTTTAAGCAGGCTTGCCACGGCCAGCTGGGCTGAATGTGATGCTCCGGCTGACAAAGCGTACAAAGCACCATAGATGATGGTATGTCCGAGTACGTCAGATGAATAATAGCGCAACAGGTCGGGATATCTCTTGTGGAAAATTTTATCAGAAACAGCCATCATGGCCATACGCTGACCGGCAAAGCTGAACACCTTGGATGTGGATACCAGCAGGATGTAATTCCCGGTATATTTTGCCACGGTTGGCTGGAAGGGCGGCATTCCCGGTTTTGAAATATCTTTTCGGAAATCCATGCCAAAGTAGGCCAGGTCTTCCATCACGACCACGTCGTACTGATTGGCCAGTTCACCTATGATTGCAAGTTCTTCTTCGTTCAGGCAAATCCACGACGGATTATTGGGGTTGGAATACAGTAAACTGGATATTTTTCCGGTATCGAGATAACTCTTGAGTTTATCCCGCAGCTTTTTCCCTCTGAAATCATAAATATCAAAAGAATAGAAATCATGTCCCAGCACCCTGCA
Organism: uncultured Bacteroidales bacterium; assembly: GCA_964560225.1. GTDB lineage: Bacteria > Bacteroidota > Bacteroidia > Bacteroidales > UBA10428 > UBA5072. The sequence continues at coordinate 5,664 of CAZLLD010000084.1, read as the reverse complement.
CTGCTGTTTATGAACCGGGAATCCCGGATCGATGAACAAGGTACCTTCCTTGTTTCTGTCGGTTCGGTTCACCGTGAGAAAGCCGGCGCAGGAGCCCTGCATGGAGCCGCAGGTAGGAATACAACCTTCCGGGCTCACGTCGATATCCAGAAACATTTTCAGGAATCTTGAGGTTTCGGCCTTGAGTGAAGCCGCCCCTTCGATCGGAGGATATATGGATGCTACGCCCTGTTTGAGGGCATCAATTTCAGCCTGCGTGGCTATTTCAGGCGGCTTCAGACCGGGAACACCCATTTCCATGCGGATAAACCGGACTCCGGTTTCTTTTTCAAGCAGGTTGGCCAGGTGGACGATTTCGCGGATTGAAGCCTTGCCCGGGGAAGATATCCCTGATTTAGCAGCGATCCGGTTGATTAAATCATTTGGAATTGGAATATTATTAACCATCACAAAAGCTGATAAACTCTTAGAACTTACGTTTGTCAATGACCCTTTTGGCTTTGCCTTCACTTCTTTCAATTGTCTTAGGCTCCACCAGGTTTACCTTAATGCCAAGCCCGAGGGTGCTTTCCAGGTTTGTCTGGATTTTCTGCCGAAGCGTCTCGAGCTGGCTGATCTTATCCTGGAAAAAGGCTTCATCTACTTCAACCTGGAGTTCCAGTGTATCCAGGTTATTCACCCGGTCAACAATCAACATATAATGGGGTTTAATTTCACTCATCTCGAGCAGTACGCTTTCAACCTGCGAGGGGAACAAATTGACGCCACGGATAATCAGCATGTCGTCACTGCGTCCGAGGCATTTTTCCATTCTTACCGTAGTGCGGCCACAGCGGCATTTTTCATAGCGAAGCCGGGTCAGGTCGCGTGTGCGATACCGGATCAGGGGCAGCCCTTCCTTGGTGATTGTGGTGAAAACCAGTTCGCCGGTTTTCCCTTCGGGCAACACCTCAAGGGTGTTCGGATCAATGATTTCGGGATAGAAATGATCTTCGCTGATGTGAAGTCCATCCTGAACAAGACATTCGCTTGCCACACCAGGTCCAATGACCTCGCTCAATCCGTATATATCAATGGCCTTGATATGAAGCTTTTCTTCAATTTCACGGCGCATGTTTTCAGTCCAGGGTTCGGCTCCAAAAACTCCTACCCTGAGCTTGAGGTCTTCTCTGTTGATTTTAGCTTCTTCAATGGCCTCGGCCAGAAAAAGGGCATATGAAGGAGTACAGGCAAGCACCGTGCTTCCGAAATCAATGAGAAGTTGCAATTGCCTGATGGTATTGCCCCCGGATACCGGAATAACTGAAGCCCCGATTTTTTCACCACCGTAATGCAATCCCAGACCGCCTGTAAACAAGCCATAACCATAGGCAATATGTATGAAATCGTTACGATTTGCACCGGCACAGGTTAATGTACGCGCCATCACTTCAGACCAGGTAGAAATATCCCTGCGGGTATAACCAACCACGGTGGATTTACCTGTGGTGCCTGATGATGCATGAACCCTCACAATTTCACTCATGGGCACAGCAAACAGGCCGAAAGGATAATTATCGCGTAAATCCTGTTTGGTGGTAAAGGGCAGTTTGTGCAGGTCATCAGTCGAACGGATACTCTCAGGGCCCAGTCCGGCTGCCTGCATTTTATTGCGATAATAAGGCACATTGTAATATACCCGCTCAACGGTTTCTCTAAGTCTCTCGCTCTGAACCTTCTTCAACTCATCACGATCCATGCATTCGAAATGTCTGTTCCAGATCTCCATGTAAATCAAATTTTATACAGGTCACTTGCTTTGATTAACTCCATCTCGTGTGTCTTCAGTGCTTTAATAGCCTCGTCGGTATTGCTGCTTCGAAGAATGATGATGGATTTCTCACCGATTGAAAATGCATAGGTATACTCAATGCTGATTTCCATGTCAGAGAGGATCTTCAACACCATGGCGTAATATTTGGCTTCATTGGGGGCCATGATGGAAATCACATCGGTAAGATTCACCGTAAACTGGCGGTTTTTTAAAATTTCCTTAGCTTTCTGGGGATCGGAAACAATCATCCTGAGGATGCCAAACTCCGAAGTGTCGGCCACACTCAGGGCTGTGATCCGGATATTCTCGCTTCCCAGCGCATTGAGCACTTCGGTAAGCCGTCCCGACTTGTTTTCGAGGAATACAGACAGCTGGTGAATAATCATAACCTGTAATTTTATAAATTATGTATAAAAAAATTCAAATGTAAAAAAAATAGATGAGGGTATATCTAAAAAGTATTGGCAATTCACTTTTCAATCCGGATTCGTGCATCCACAACTGTAATTTCATCGGGATTTCCGATGAGCGGGTTCAGGTCCATTTCTTTTATTTCGGTTGCGAATCGCAACAGGGTAGATAATCTGACAATAATTTCAGTGAATTTTTTCTCATTGATTCCCGGCTTACCCCGCGTGCCCTGGATGATCCGGTACACGCGCAAACTTCTGATCATCGATCGTGCTTCATCAAAAGTAAGCGGGGCAAGTCCCGAAGACACATCTCCCAGCACCTCAACGAAAATTCCTCCCAGCCCGCACAATATCACATGCCCGAACCTGGGTTCATAGCTGGCACCAATAAAGAGTTCCGTTCCATAAAGCATTTTCTGCATCAGGACAGCATGAACGCCCCTTATTTTCATCATGCGTTTGAATTCTGCTTTCAGATGGGCATCCGACTTGATATTCAACGTAACACCTCCCACATCTGATTTGTGTACCGGGCCCACAACTTTCAGGGCCATGGGGTAACCGATTTCGCCGGCGAGTTTTTTCAAAGTCCTGCCGTTGGAGGCCACCCCTTCCCTGACCATGGGTATACCTGCTGCCGCAAGCAGTTGTTGAATAATTCCCGGCTCCAGGTATCCGTTTGACGCCTGGTTAATAATCTCTCTGATAACCGGAAGATTGATATCATCTGAATGAATCTTTTCCTCGGCAGGATAAGGCGTGTTGAAAATCTTTGTCAATGCGCGTCCCAAAACAACCTCATCGGGAAAGTTCACGTTTCCCATATTCATGAAATATTCCAATTCCTCACGCGTACTTGTTACCGATGGAAGGATAGGAAATACCGGTTTGGCGCATGCTCTTATTTTACGGTGAAGCAACTCATAGATTTCATGAATATCAACCATGCCATTGCTGCCAAAAATGACAATGATGCTGTCAATTTCCTGCAGCTGCTTGTCGGCATATTCAATCACGTGGTCAAGTTGCTCCGGCGTGGCAGTGGCAATCAGATCTACCGGGTTGTCAGCTGATGCTCCCGGATTCATCATGCCCAGGATTTTTTCGTGGTGCTCCCCGGTAATCCGGGGTATGCTCAAACCTCCGGCTGATAAGGCATCAGTAAGCATAACGGCCGGGCCTCCGGCATGGGTGATGATGGCAATATTTCTGCCTCTCAAAGGTTTGTGGGTAAATACCGAAGCAACCGTGGTGAGTTCTTCCCTTCCAAAGCACCTGACAATTCCTGCCTTTCTGAACAGCGCTTCAACAGCCGAATCAGCCGATACCATGGCACCGGTATGAGACGTTGCTGCCCGGCTTCCGGCTTCTGTAGTTCCGGCTTTAATGGCCGCAATATGGCAACCTTTGCGTATCAATGATGAAGCATGGTGCAGCAGTTTGTCCGGATCTTTGATGTTTTCGATATAGAGGAGCTTGATGGGCGAGCTTATTCCTTGCCGGTAAGAATTGTCCCAGTATTCAAGAATGTCTTCAATTCCTGTTTGTGCGCTGTTGCCAACAGAAAAAACACTTGAAAAGGTAAGCCCTTTGGGAAGTGAGGATTCAATAATAAATACCGCCGTTGCCCCTGACCCTGAAGCAAAATCGCAACCTTCCGCACTCAGCCGGGGAACGGGAGTGGTAAACACGCCGTTATAGTTCTGGGTGATCACGCCGATACAATTGGGACCAATAACGCAGGCACCTGCTTTCTCAGCCAGGGTTACAATTTCTTTTTCCATCAGCCGGCCTTCTTCACTGTCTTCACTGAACCCGGCCGAGAGTATGATAAATGCCTTTGTATTCTTTTGTTCCGAAAGAATCCTCACCGCATCAACACATTGCCGGGCTGCAATAGCCAAAATTGCCAGTTCCACATCAGGGAGCGCATTGACATCGTTGCACGACCTGATGCCCTGAACCAGTTCATCCTTGGGATTCACCACAAACAACCGGCCTGCATAGCCTCCCGACAGGATATTCTGTACGATTCTGCCTCCCGGCTTTCTCAGGTTGTTTGAACCACCAACCACAGCTATACTTTCAGGATTGATTAAGAATTTATTGATCATGGCAAACAATCAGGTTTGATCAAATTTATAAAAATGCTTCGTTTCATTTCATAATAAAAGTCATGCCGCCAGATGTCAGATTAATAAGTTGTTTTGTTTTCCTTGTGAAGATAAATTGACTATCTTTGGCATACACCTAAACAATTATGACAGAGAATATCCTGGCAATTGACCTGGAGCTGTTTGTTGCCAACCATGTTAAGGTAATCAGAAACAGAGAGGTATACATTGATTCTGATCTGGCTGAATTATTTGAAACAGATACTGAAACTATTTACAGTCTGGTAGAATCCAACCCCGATCTTTTCCCCGAAGATGCCATACTGGTTTTGAACCATGAGGAGCGTATGCATCTGAACAATGCTCGTTATTCGTTTGGAAATGATGGTATTTTTGCATTGGCTGGATTGCTCAAATCCAAAAGATCGATCCGGATTTATGTAAAACTGATTGAATTGCTTGTTAACAAGTTACAAGGCAAGGCATTTGAACTCGGTTCATCTTATCACGACAACCATTACACCTGATTCAGAAAAAAAACTAGCCCGGCAAAAGTGCCGGGCATAAAACAGTCGCAAAACAAGTTGCGCTGTACAGGTCTAAAAAACCTAATTTAAGATCAGATCTCAAGGGGATCTGCATTTAAATCTTAAATAAAGGTATAAAATTAATCGGAGTTTTCCTAGAGCTTTTTGACGAAAAACATGAGCAAAATCAAGGTTTTTGCCTACGTAAAACAGAGGTGAAATCGGGGATCCAGAAAAAATTGAATACCGAAGTATGAACCATCCAGAAACATAAAGTGCCATGCCAAAAGTAACCCGTGAAGAAGCGCTGCATTACCATTCATGCGGCAGACCCGGTAAAGTGGAAGTGATTCCCACCAAGCCGTACAGTACACAATATGATTTATCGCTGGCCTATACCCCGGGAGTGGCTGAACCCTGCCTGGAAATTCAAAAAAATCCCGATGACGCTTATATCTATACGTCCAAGTGCAATCTGGTGGCTGTGATTTCAAACGGAACGGCAGTACTGGGACTGGGTGATATAGGCACACTGGCCGGGAAACCCGTTATGGAAGGAAAAGGATTGCTTTTCAAGGTATTTGCTGATGTCGATGTTTTTGATATCGAGGTAAACGAGAAGGATGTTGAAAAGCTGATCGCAACGATCAGGGCCATTTCTCCCACCTTCGGAGGCATCAACCTTGAAGACATCAAGGCTCCTGAGTGTTTTGAGGTTGAAGAACGGTTGAAAAAGGAACTCGATATTCCCGTCTTTCATGATGACCAGCATGGCACAGCCATTATTTCATCAGCCG
>CAZLLD010000083.1:0-11939 GCA_964560225.1 uncultured Bacteroidales bacterium | reverse complement strand
CCACCTGACCCACCATCATGGGGTCGTGTATCTCAATGGCCATCACCTTGTCGGTACCGGAGATGATCTCTACCTTCGATTTTTCTCCCACATAATTCTTGGAAATCAGCGTTCCGGGATGATCCGGTTCAAAGGTGTTCTTAATACGTATGTTGATGCCTGCCATTTCAAGTGGTTTGGATGCCTTGGGGTGGATGGCTTCCATGCCGACATCTGCCAGTTGATCGGCCACATTGAAATTGGTGAATCCTACGGGTATCGACTTGTCAACGCCAACAATGTTGGGATCTGCAGATGACAGGTGAAATTCCTTGTGAATTACCGCCTCATCGGCTTTTACTTCAACAGCAACCTTGCAGAATGTCACCTCGCTGTATCCCCTGTCGAATTCCCGCATGATACCTTCGGTACCTTTGGTGTAACCCGTTACAATGGGAATGGTGGAAGTAAAGTCAATGTTTTTGAAAGCCTTGTGAATGCGCTCATCAATGGTGAGGTATTCAGAGTCGTTAAACCCGCAAAGGTCTACAAAGCTGGCTTTAATGCAGTTGTTTTCGAGAATATTGACTGAATTGAAAGCCGAGTGCGCTTCTCCAATGGAAGACAGGATCTCACGGGCGGCCAGCAATATGTTCTGCCGGTTTACATAACCAGTTGCCAACACATCAGCCAGGTTGTTCAAATAATTCCTGGCCTGTGCCATGCGACCGGTGATGAATTCATCGGCTTTCTCCTGATTCAGACCTATATTTTCAAAGGTGCGGTTGATGGCAATCAGCTTGTCCAGCAATTCCATCATGGCCCTGTTATAATCGGCATGGACTACAAACTGCTGGTATATACCCGGTTCTTTGGTTTTTTTATGCTCAAGCAGCCAGTTGGTCACGTTGTTGTAAGCCGATACCACAAAAATGCGGTTGTAATAGCCGCAATCCTGGCAGGGTTTCATGATGATGTTATTCATCACATCCTGGAACTTCGACATGGAGGTTCCGCCAATTTTCTCAACTGTAAGCATGTAAAACCGGGAGATTATTAATGTATAATTTTACAAATCGGATGCAAAAGTAGTAAAAAAGTAATTTATTACAAGTATATGTGAGATCATGAAGGGCGTTGAGCATTGAGCCGTGAGCTGCGAGCTGTGAGCTGTGAGCTGTGAGGTGGAAGTTGTGCAGTATGTCTGCTACTGCCACTGCCGCTGCCACTGCTACTTTTCCCTACAGCTCCACCCTGAACAGCGCTTTATGCAACATCATGCCATCAGGCGCTCCGTAATTGTAACCCAGCACCATGGAGATCACTTTTTTGGTCATGCTGACGTCACCGGGATTCACAAACCATATTTCGGTAAACTGGATCATGCCAATGTTGTCGCGACTGTAATCTGCACCTGCCTCAATTTCCTCAACCTGTTTCGGGGTCAGTTTCTCATTGGTCTGGTGGTTGTAAGCGAGTGCCTTACCGGAATAAACCATATCAAAGATGTTACTGATCAGCAGGCTGTGATCAAGACCTTTCAAACATTGAACAGCCCAGGGATCATCAGGATTCGGATTGCTGATAACGACATCATAAATGATGGTGTCCGCTACCACAACTCCGCTAACTGAATCAAAAGCGGTTGCCGCCGGTTCATCTGCCGCTGTGGGCTTTGATTGCTTGCATGATGCCGCTGCCAGAAGCAGAAATGCAGGAATGAGAAATCTGATTTTCATGGTATGATGTGTTGGTTTTTAAATGATTGTTTCTGGGTAGTCTGGTTTCAAGTCAATATCTTTGTCATTTAGCCAAACTTTGTATTAATGAACAAATATATTCACCTTGTTTCATTCATCCTCGTTTTGCCGGTTTTTTCGTGTAGCGTATACAAATATTCTCCGGCAATTTCAGAGTCGGATCTGAATCTGCACATCCATTTCCTGGCATCTGACGAACTGGAGGGCAGGTATCCCGGGACGGCCGGCGATTCGCTGGCAGGGATCTACCTGCAGAATCAATTTCTGGAGGCCGGATTAATGCCTCAAAGACAGGAATTCACCTTTCTGCTGGCTTACGAAAGGGGAACAGGTTGCCGCTTAAGTATTTCGGGTATGGCGGTTCCGGATTCGGCCTTTGCCCCTTTTCCCTTTTCAGCTGATTCGCTGCTGAAGGCTCCGGTGGCTTTTGCAGGTTACGGAATTACTGTAAAGGCCGACTCATTCAGCTGGAACGACTATGCGGATCTTGATGTCAAAGGGAAATGGGTGCTGGCTTTGAGAGGTACCCCGGATTTGCCCATAGGGAATGAATACCTGGAGATGGCTTCGGACGACCGCGACAAAGCCATGCTGGCAAAAGACAACGGGGCTGGAGGTTTGATGCTGGTGTCAGGCTGTTCATATAACTCAACAGAAACGTTGATTTCCCTGTCGGGTATCCAATCGTCTGCCGGCATCCCGGTTTTTCACATTTCACGGGCTGCGGCCGACAGTATATTGAGAAATGCCCACAGAACCGTTCGCGATGCTGAAGCCGCTATTCAAACTTCTGCCCGGCCCGGATCATTCCGGGTGCCTGTGACAGTTGAAGGACAATCTGAATTGAAGCAGGTAATGGGCCGTACCAGCAACTGGTATGCCGTTTTAAGCAACACGGATCAGTCAACGGGAACTGAATACGTGGTGGTGGGTGCGCACTATGATCACCTGGGTACCGGCGGAAAAGGCAGCTCATCTCGGAGGCAGGACACGGTTGCCGTTCACAACGGGGCCGACGACAATGCCTCGGGTGTGTCGGTAATGCTTGAGCTTGCCGGAAAACTGATGGATGAAGCAGAAAAGCTGAACCGTTCCTTGATTTTTGTGGCTTTTGGCGCCGAGGAGAAAGGATTGCTGGGATCCAAATACTTTGTCAGTCATCCGCCGGTTGATCTGTCAAAAATAAGTGCCATGGTCAATCTCGATATGGTAGGAAGGCTCGATACAACCAAGGGTCTTCAGGTGGGCGGTGCAGGAACATCGCTTGAGGCCGATTCGCTGATTGGCAAGGCAAACAGCAACGCAGCATTGAAACTTGTTGTTACCCGTGAAGGCAGCGGTCCCTCAGATCATTCCTCGTTTTATGCCAGAAACATACCGGTGTTTTTCGTTACCACAGGCGCTCACCCCGATTACCACACGCCTGATGATGACCCGGAACTGATTAATATGCCCGGCATGTACCGGGTTTCGGGTTTTGTTCATGACCTGGTCTATGCCATTGCATCTCATCCTGAAATGCTTGCATTTCGTGAGGCCGGTCCGAAGGAAAACAGTGTAACAGGCCCCCGCATGAAGGTAACGCTCGGATTCATGCCCGATTTCAGTGCTACGGACGTGGAAGGAGTCAGGGTTGACCTGGTCACCAAAGGCAAGGCCGCCGAAAGAGGAGGCATCCGGAACGGGGATATTCTGACAGCCATTGACGGACAGAAAATCAATAATATCTATGATTACATGTACCGTATGTCAAAACTCAGAAAAAGCCAGATCATCAGTGTTGAACTGCTGAGAAACGGAAAAACAGAAGTGCTCCTTATACAATTATAACTATATGAAGAAATTTTTTTCACTGAAAAGCCTGCTGGTATTCCTGGCAGCTGTGTTGATCACTGCCGCAGCGCTTTACTATCAGAGCAATTATGGCCCAACCAAACCCAAAAGGGTAACCTTGTGGCTGAGTGATGCACAGGAATACCGGTTTAAGCTGCCGCGAAGCCATGGCGGCAATGCCGATTGCCCTTTGGAACTGGCGATACCTGACACAACAATTGCCGGTGAATTGTATTTCCGGCGTTTCCCTACGAATGATGAGTGGCAGCAAAAACCAATGAACAGGACTGGTGAAATACTGTCGGCTTGCCTCCCGCAACAGCCACCTGCCGGGAAGCTTGAGTATTACTTCCTGCTGAAGCAGGAGGGCAAAGTCATCCGCATGCCTGTTGGGGAGCAGGTAACCATCAGGTTCCGCGGCGACGTGCCTGCCAGAGTGATCATTCCGCATGCCTTGCTCATGTTTGTTGCCATGTTTCTGTCTAATCTTACGTTATTGCTGGCCATCTTCGATTTCAAATCATACCGGCTTGCCGGCATCATAACCACGATTTGCCTTTTTACAGGCGGACTGGTATTTGGCCCCATGGTGCAGTATCATGCATTCGGAGCGTACTGGACCGGCTTTCCGTTCGGCTTTGACTTAACCGACAACAAAACGCTGATCGCCTTCGTATTCTGGCTTGCAGCCGTGGCCTTTAATATCAGAAAAGAAAGGCGCTTTATGACCATACTGGCAGCTCTGGTCATGCTGCTGATTTTTACCATACCGCACAGTTCCAGAGGTTCCGAGCTTGATCCGGAAACCGGAAAAATCAAGACCGGCATGGTTATTCCTGCATCCGGCCATACGATATCTCACCTTAATTTTAAAGCCTGATGATTGTTGCCGTTTCCAAACTTGCACCCAACTATGAAGCATGGCTGAAAACGTTAAGTCCCGGTGTTACGCTGATTGATTTGTATCAGTTGCCTTTGGATGAAGCTGTGAAACAGGCTTCAGGTGCCTCGGGCGTTTTGCTTTCAGGCGGAACCGACATGCATCCTGCTCTATATGGCCGTACGGAAGATATTCATCTTTGCCGTGATATCGATGACAAGCGTGATACCCTGGAGATGGCACTGATTGAGATGGCCTTCAGGCTGAAGCTTCCGGCGCTGGGAATTTGCCGGGGATTGCAGATACTGAATGTGGCAGGAAAAGGTTCGCTGCATGCCGACATTCCTTCAAAGCTGAAGAGTGAATTAGCCCATTCGGGAACTGAAGATCAGTGGCACGAAGTGGCAGTTAAAGAGGGATCGGCATTCAGCAGGATAACAGGAATAATTCAGGGAAGGGTAAACAGTGCGCACCACCAGGCCATTGATTCCTTGTCGCCGCTGTATGAAGCCTCAGCCTTCAGCCCTGATGGCCTGATCGAAGCCATCGTCCTGAATCAAAAACACGATCATCCTTTTTGCCTGGCGGTTCAATGGCATCCGGAGCGCATGGATACGGCCAACCCGTTGTCGGGTTTGGTGGGCAAGGCATTTCTGGAGGCATGCCGGGTGGTTTCTTTACGGAAATAGCACGATAGCTGGATGAGCATTACCTCAGAAAAGCCAGGCGGCGACCCATCTGCTGGTCGTGAAAGCGTCCCTGTTCATAAACGAGGTTGCCGTTTACGAAGGTATGGGTAACGCCTGAGCTGAAAGTCATGCCGGTCAGCGGCGACCAGCCGCATTTGTAAAGGATGTTTTCAGGAGAAACGGTCGCGGGTAGCTGCGGATTCACGATAACCAGGTCGGCATAATACCCTTCGCGGATATAACCGCGCCGGTCAATCCGGAACAGGTCGGCCGGAGCATGGCACATCTTTTCGACCACTTTTTCGGGTTTGAGTAATCCCTTCCGGCAGAATTCCAGCATGGCCACCAGGGAGTGCTGAACCAGGGGACCTCCCGATGGGGCTTTGAAATAGGTATTCTGTTTTTCCTGCAGCGTATGTGGGGCGTGGTCGGTGGCAACAATATCTATTTTATTGCTGAGCAAAGCATTCAACAGAGCCTCCCGGTCTGCTGGTGATTTGATGGCCGGATTCCATTTGATCAGGTTGCCCCGGGTAAAGTAATCGCGGTTATCAAAAAGCAGGTGATGTACGCATACTTCTGCAGTGATTTTCTTTTGGACTAAGGGGACTGAGGAAGAAAGCAGCTCAAGTTCCCGGGCAGTTGAAAGGTGCAGGATGTGGAGTTGCGTGCCGTATTTTGACGCCAGTTCAATGGCAAGGCTTGACGAACGGTAGCAGGCTTCGTCATCGCGGATGACCGGGTGGAAATATACTGGGACATCTTCACCAAAACGCGACCGGGCGGCTTCAATGTTGTTGCGAATAACCGATTCGTCCTCGCAATGCACCGCGATCAGCAGGGGAGACTCCGCGAACAGGTTTTTCAGCGTATCGGGGTTATCCACCAGCATATTCCCCGTGGAGGAGCCCATGAACACCTTGATGCCGCATACCCGGGCAGGGTCGGTTTTCAGCAGTTCGTCCAGATTGTCGTTGGTGGCACCCATGTAAAAAGAGTAATTTGCCAGCGATGTTTGTGATGCCCTTTGGTATTTCTCTTCGAGCAGGGATTGGGTAACAGTCTGGGGGTTGGTATTGGGCATTTCCATATAGGAGGTGACGCCTCCTGCAACGGCGGCGCGCGATTCGCTGTAAATATCTCCCTTGTGGGTAAGTCCGGGTTCCCTAAAATGCACCTGGTCGTCGATCACCCCGGGCATCAGGTAATTACCGGCTGCATCAATCACCCGGTCGGCGTTTGGGGGAAGGGGAGCATTTTCGGGAATGATCCGCTCAATGCAGTCATCTTTAACAAGAATGCTGCCCGGGGAACGGGTCCCCTCATTTACAATGACTGCATGGGTGATCAGCAGGGTGCTCATGATGCGGTATTACTTTTATAGGACCGGAAATAACTGCGCAGTTTAATGCGCAGAACGCCCCACAGGGCTTCGTTGAAAATGCCGCCCGACATTTTGGAGGTTCCCTCGCGGCGGTCGGTAAATACAATAGGTATTTCTTCAATCCTGAACCCCATTTTCCAGGTGGTGAATTTCATCTCGATCTGGAAGGCATAGCCTTTGAAGCGGATTTTATCAAACTCGATTGCTTCAAGGACGGCTTTCCGGTAGCATTTGAAACCACTGGTGGTGTCGTATATCTTCATACCGGTAACCACGCGTACATAAACCGAGGCGAAGTACGACATCAGCACGCGCCCCATGGGCCAGTTTATCACGTTCACTCCGGATTTATACCTGGAGCCGATAGCTAAATCAGCACCATTAAGGCAGGCATTGTAAAGGAGCGGCAGGTCGGCAGGGTTGTGTGAAAAGTCGGCATCCATCTCGAAGATGAAGTCGTATCCGTTGCTGATAGCCCATTTGAAACCGGCGATATAGGCAGTGCCCAGGCCCTGTTTGCCCTCGCGCTGCAGGATGAAAAGCCGGTCGGGGAATTCATGCTGAAGTGTTTTCACGATGTCGGCGGTTCCGTCAGGTGACCCGTCGTCAACAATGAGCATGTGGTAAGAACCCGGGAGTGAAAAGATGGACCGGATCATCCTTTCGATATTCTCCTTTTCATTATAAGTAGGTATAATAACAAGCGCCTTATTCACACGGTTATAGATTAGTGAGACGAAGATAAACTATATTCTTAATTTAAACCAAATCAGGTTTGTAAAAACATGTCTATAATATTTCGTATATTTACTCTGTATATAAGCTTCCAGGTTAAACAGCCAAAAGGTGATGGGGTTACGATTAATGCTTGTTAGCCATGGACAATCAATCTTCAATGGATGACCAGTTTCTTGGAGAAGTTAACCTGTGCATTGAAAACAATCTGATTAAGGAGCATTTTTCTGTTGAAGACTTAGCCCAACATGTGGGTTTAAGCCGTTCCATGCTGCACCGGAAACTGATCAAGCTTACCGGTAAGTCAGCCACGGACCTCATCACCGAACGAAGATTGCTTCGGGCAAAGGAAATGCTGGAAAACAATGTGGCAACCGCCTCAGAAATAGCTTACCGGGTAGGTTTCAGCAGCCCCAGCTATTTTAACAAAGTATTCCATAAACACTTTAACCTGTCGCCCGGGGATGTCAGAAAAAGTGCTTCAGTCCATCTGAATCAACAATTTGTGGCTGAGGATAAAGAAAAACGAGGATCTCCCAAACCTTTATTCCCTAAACCAGGTCGTAAGATTCTTATCATTTTGTCGGCAATTATAGCAGCAGGCATTGGAATATATGCCCTGTATGCTGTTGCCAGGCCTTCTGAAAAGTCAATAGCGGTTCTTCCCCTTCGTAATTTAACAGGGCATACCGAAAATGACTATTTTGTTGATGGCATGCACGATGAACTTATTGGTGAATTAGGTCAGATAAGCAAGCTTAGGGTAATTTCCAGGACTTCAACACTTCGGTATCGTGACAGTCAGCTGCTGTTAAAGGATATTGCTCATGAATTGGGCGTAAATACCATCGTGGAGGGTTCAATCATAGGGGCAGGGGATAGTCTTCGGATTTTACTTCAGCTGATAGATGTGTTTCCAAAAGAACGTCACATTTATACGCACGAGTATCGTGATGAGATGCACAATGTATTAACCGTTCAATCTTCGGCCGTAAAAGATATTGCTCAGAAAATCGATGTTAAGCTTTCAAAAAGTGAAGCACAGCGTCTGGCAAAGACACGCAAAGTAAATCCCGAAGCCTATAAAGCCTATCTGCGCGGTATGTATTATTTAAATCAAGGGACAGAAGAGTCGTTTGAGAAAGGAATCAACTGCATGCAGGAAGCTATCGACAGAGATCCCGGAGATGCATTTGCCTATGCGGGTCTGGCAGTGGGCTATGCTTTTGTGGGCCACGGCCAGCTTAATTCAGAAGAAGCATTTTTAAGAGCTACATCGGCTGCAAACAAAGCAATAAAATTAGATCCTACTATTGACGAAGCATATACAGCCCTGTCAATTCTTTATCTTTACAGTGTATGGGATTGGTCGGTAACAAAGAATGCCTTTGAGAAGGCCCTTGCCAATAATCCGAATAACGAAGTTGCCAATGCCCATTTTGCCTGGTATCATGTTTTGTTTGGTGATATGGAAAAATCAATTTACCATGCAAAAAAGGCTGTAATGATTGAACCATTTTCAGCCTCATACACCTCATGGCTTGCACTGCTGTATTCCTACAATAATGAAAATGATAAGGCTGCTTACTGGGCAAACAAAACATTGGAACTTAAAGAGGATCATCCATACGGCAACCTGACATTAAGCTGGGTTTATATGCGGAAAAAGGAGTATAAAACTGCGCTAAAATACATTGATAAACTGCCGGTAGATGACGATTACTATAAAATGCTGCGCGGGTATGTGTATGTTAAATCCGGCCAACCGGATAAAGCTGTGAGATACTGGAATGAAATGGTGGAAAGAAAGAAAAGCGAGCCGGTTAATACCTGTTACATGGGTATAATGGCTGCATACCTTGGATACGCTGACAAAGCCTTTGAACTGTTAAACGATGCGGTAGAAAAGAAATATTACCCCATAACCTATATTAATTTTTACCCTGGCACCGAAAATATACAGAACGATCCCCGCTACATTGTACTGCTTCAAAAAATGAACCTTCCGGCCAAAAAGGTTTTAATTACTTCAAACCAGTAGTTCAATAAATCGGTAAAGCATTCTTAATCCGGTTGAAATTTTGGTGTATATAATCCCGAATTGGGAGAAATGCAACCAAATTACCATGATGCAACAATTGTGAGCGCCATATTGTAATTGTTTGCAACAATACTGCTATGCTTCAGGACTTTGTTTGGCGTTACTTTACACCATGTTGTACTGATTTCTTCAATGTCCAGAAAGGGCAACCCTGAATCATACCAACCATAAAAAACTTGCTGTTGCTCATCATTGTCCTGAATGTTGATTACTTTATTGTCTGTCACTTTTTTAAACATATACTAAAACAACCAAATCATGAGCAAGAAAATCAGGTTTCTACTGATCTTAATCGGTTGCTGCGGTCTCTGTGACGCGCAGCAGGTAGTG
Organism: uncultured Bacteroidales bacterium; assembly: GCA_964560225.1. Classification (GTDB taxonomy): domain Bacteria; phylum Bacteroidota; class Bacteroidia; order Bacteroidales; family UBA10428; genus UBA5072. The sequence goes on along the minus strand of CAZLLD010000083.1, from coordinate 2,248 downwards.
TCATCGGGAGGATATGCCAGGCAATCAGAGGTTTCTGTTGATTGGATCCTGGGCGGGAGTTTATCGGACATTCCCGTCTACGGTGAAGATGTTGTGTCGCTTTGGCAGGCAGAACAACTGAAGGAATCTGAGCTCTCACTCCATGTGTATCCCAAACCGGCCATCGATCTCATCCATGTCGAGATCACCTCAGCCGGCACGAGCCGGCTTATCCTGAAGTTGTTTGACAATGCAGGCGCGGAGATCCTGAATCGGGAGGTTACCTGCCAGCCAAACGTGCAGGTTGATATCAGCGATATTCCCTATGGTGTTTATTACTTGAAGGTATTCTCCGCCAATCAGCATCTTTTGTTCAAAACCGAAAAAATTGTCAAATCTAAAACCAGCCAGCCATGAAAAGAATTATTACCACGCTTATGGGGATCCTGCTTATTGGTTTGATCCTCCATGCCCAGGAGGCCCCTCCGCAGGCATTCAGCCTTAAAGCCACCATTAAGGACAACTTAGGGCTTCCCGTACAGCTTAAGAAAGTCGGCCTGCGTATTTCCATTATGCAGGGTGACATGAACGGCCTTGCTGTGTATTCCGAGTATTTCAATCCAATCACCAATTTGTATTCGCAGGTTGATATCGAAATCGGACAGGGTGCCGTTTTATCCGGAAGTTTTTCATCCATTGACTGGTCAGCTGATGCGTATTACCTTAAAATTGAAGCAGACGTCAATGGAGGCAACAATTATGAGCTCTTATCGGTCACACAGTTGCTCTCGGTACCCTATGCGTTGTTCGCGGGTCAGGTATTGAACAACAAGGACAACGATGCGGATACTGATCCTACCAATGAGTTGCAGGTATTGAGCATCGGTCATGATACCATTTATCTGAGTGATGGAGGTTTTGTCAAGTTGCCAAACACAACTTCAGCGGATGGACAATTTTATTATCTTGATAAAGATGGCGATGGATATGGTGACCGGTTTGAACCGGTTTGGGTTCCGGCAGGAGTGCCAGAACCTGATGATTTCACAGCAGATATCGGGGATTGCAACGATGAAAATGAAGATATCAATCCTTCGGCAATCGAAATCAATGGTGATGGTATTGATAATAACTGCAACGGGTTGATAGACGAACAGGATTCTGATATCGATAATGATGGAGATGGGATAGCAGATTCGGAAGATAATTGCCCCTTATTGTCAAACCCTGATCAGACCGATACGGATGGAGACGGGATCGGAGATGTCTGTGAATTAGTGATGCCAGGTCAGCCTGTTACTGACATTGATGGTAATAGCTATAAAACATTAATAGTTGGTGCTCAAACATGGATGGCTTCAAATTTAGGCACCATAACACTCAATGACGGTGTGTTCATACCTGAAGTAAGCATGTATGAATGGATTGATGTTTATACACCTGCTTTTACATCATATAGTCTGACTAATGCAAAATACTATAGTATGGAAGCCGTTGAAACCGGAAAACTATGCCCGTCCGGTTGGCATGTTCCAACCGTTGATGACTGGACAGAGTTGGCCAACTATTTGGGCGGTTTTGAAATCGCAGGTGAAAGGCTACATAATATAGGTTTTACAGAATTTGGAGGGTATATAAACCATAAAGAGATATTTGATCTGTACAAAAAAGGCTACTGGCATAGCAATACACATATTATTGGTTCGGTATGTTCAGAAGGGTCTGGATTTGATACAAAACCTCTGAATATTGGATATCAATATCAATTTCAAGGTGGCGGATTTACGGTCAGGTGCCTGAAAACGGATCCGAACAAGGATTATGATAACGATGGATTTAATATAATTGAAGGGGATTGTGATGATTTCGATGCCTCCACATTCCCTGGTGCTTCTGAAACCTGCGGTGATGGTATTGACCAGGACTGCAATGGTTATGACTTGCCATGTAAATAGGATGGAGATGGAATCAACGATTCCGGGGATAATTGCCCATCAGTCGTTATGCTCTTGCCCGGCGTAGTCTTCTGACTACGCCGTTCTTTTGAACAGACTGGCAATACCATTTCGATCCGTGGCTGTAAGCTTTGAGGGAGCGATAGGATGGGAGCCCCCCGATGGAAATTGATCCCTCATACGACCATCTTTCCGCCAACTGCTGGCCGATTTTATACCGTATAGGTGATTAAATATCAATACGGTGCAGACGTTCTGCAAAAAATCATAAAAAAAGTGGAGGAATATTTGCTGGAATGAAATGAAATCTTTTA
>CAZLLD010000082.1:0-11943 GCA_964560225.1 uncultured Bacteroidales bacterium | reverse complement strand
AAATAGTAAACAAATTACTCATAGAATCGTATATAACACATTGGGCAAACCTGTTAAAAACAAAACTATGAAATTCTTTAAGTTGGTCATATTATCATTGGCTGCAGCAATAATACTTCCTTCATTGAGCGCATGCAGTACGGCAAAGGATGTGGAGGAACGAAAAAACCTCATGATGCCAAAAAAATCAGAAATGCCACCCAACAAGAGGTACAGAGAAACTGAAAAGAGGAAGGTGAACAAGCATAAGGCCCCGAAACGAAAAAACAAGAGGCTTTTCTAATGAATTAAGGATTCAGCAGCAGGAACCGGATGATGTAATAAGCAATAAGGATAACAATAAAAAAGATAATCAGCACTACCACAATCATAACCGGAAACGTGACTTTCTTCTTCAGGTGAGATGCATAACGTTTTCTGATCCGGGTCGACAGCATTTCCACATCGCCTTGCAGGTAATCGTGATTGCGGTGTCTTTTGTAACCTTCCAATGCCTCTGAACATATCCTGCATGTTTTCAAATGTTCTTTTACTTTGACCTGCTCTGACGCACTCAAACTACCATTGAGATACCCCCTGAAAGCCTGAGCAGTCAAACATCCTCCCGGAATGAACAATATACTATGCGTTGCGGTTTTCATCATGTTTCAGTAAATAGTTCTTTAAATTTCTTTTGCCATTCTGAATGTGGCTTTTCACCTCGTTCAAAGAGTAGCCCGTTATTTCCGATATGTCACGATAACTTTTGTTTTCAATATACATGAGCCTGATGCAGACTCCCTGCTCGGGACCCAGCTTTTCAACAGCAGAATTGATCAGACTTTTGCTGAAGGGCAATTCATCTTCATCAGTAAGGTCGTTAGCCGGCTCATGTTCACTGTTCTCACCCCTGTATTGATCATGTGCTCTTTTAGCCGTTCCGTTTTTTCTGATGATCATCAGACAATGGTTACGGGTGACACTGTAAAGCCAGTTGCGGAAATTGGTTACCTGGTGCACGGATAGTTTGTGAAAAAGGCTTTCGAAGATTTCCATTACGGCATCCTTGCAATGATCCGGATCCTGCAAGTAGTTCAGGCAGATACCATAAACCAGGTGGGTATACCGTTCAAACAACACGGCAATGAGTTCCTTATTATTTGATGCAAGATACCGCGATACCAGCAATTCATCGTCAAGATCTGATAAATCCGCCTGTGTGTCCTTATTTTGCTTGATTTTCAGAAATATCATAGGATGCGTATCTCTTCAGAAGTATTCCAAATATACTGGTAAAATAATTCATCGAGAAAAAATATGGAATTTATTTCACCCGAGCATCTATTCATTGAAAAGCAACCGATTCGATTAACTAAAACACTTCGTTATGAAAACAAATCTCATTCCGAACAAAGCCGAAACCCTGGAAGACATAGTCTTCGAGGGCCGGAACAAATCCTATGGGGCTTATGAACTGAACCGGAAGAACAGAAAATACCTGGTTCTTGCATTTTTGATTTCAGTCACAGGTATTTCATCTGCTGTAGCCATTCCATTTATCAATGCAATGAGAAAACCCCCTGTTCAGGTGATTGACAAGGGTGGGACAACAGTGGTGCTTATTGACCCTCTGGATCCTGCGATGCCGGAACCGCCGCCTCTTCCACCGCCTCCCGACGTGGCCGGCATTGTTGAAAAGGTAATCTATTTGCCGCCTGTTATTGTAGAGCATGCAGACTCGAATCTGGCTTTGGTGTTTAACGGTGATTTAAGTGAAACGTATACCAATGCCCCCTTATCCGTTGATATCCAGTTAGCTCCCTTACCCGATGCCGTAACCGGAATTGAAGATCCCATCGAAGAGGTGGTGCTGTGTCCGCAGGAGGGTGCCCTGTTTATGAATGGTGGGCTTGAGGAATTCCAGAAATGGGTTGTTAAGAACATCACTTATCCGCCTGAGGCTATTGAAAACAATATTTTTGGCAAGGTCATCCTGGAATTCTGCGTCAACAAGAAAGGAGAGGTGGTAGATGTCAGGTTCCTGAGAAGGTTGCATCCTTCGGTTGATGAAGAAACACTTCGTGTGATCAACTCTTCGCCCAGGTGGACCCCGGCAAAACAAGGCGGTACACCGGTAAAACAACGATTTACCATACCGTTTTCATTTGAAATGATTTAACAGATTGGTTAGGTTACTGGTTATTCCCATCTGCTGAGCGTAGTTCCCCGACTACGCTCGTTTTTTAAACTATAATGTTATGAATTCTTCCTTAAAATTCCAGAAAGCAAAAGCATCCGACCCAATCCTGCGTATATCAAAAACATGCCGGGTAAGAACAGCCACCAGTCGAACTTTACAGGAACATAATTTTGAACAGCCCGGTTCACTATTTCTTCATTGAGTAAACCAGAAAACCCGCATTGGCGGATCATGAATACGGAATAATCCAGGATAAAAGAAATAAAAACAACAAATGCCCCGCCAATCAGCAGAAACAAGTTGAATTTGCCGGGATAAAAAGAAGGCAGCCTCCTGTCGATGTACAACAAAATAGCAGAAAACAAAATCATGGTAAGGGATATAACAACAGGTGCGATAACGGGACCCACCCATGTGGTAGGCAGGAGAAACAGAATATCCCAGGTAAGCAGCGACTCGGGCCAGTTAATCAATAACTTCAGGAAACCATAGTAGAAAATATCCCAGACGGCGAATGTGTAGAAAAACCAGGCAAACCGTTGCCTGATGTTGGTACCGGCCAGAAATGCAATGGAGGTTAAAATAATCAGTGTGGATAGTTCTCTCAGCAATTCGGTAAGGCCAACCCTGCCCTGCATGGTTTGCAACGGGAAACTAAATCCATGAGGGTAATACAGTTCACGCAGGTAAACAACCACGGCACTTTCCATAAAGCCCACAGCCATGCCAAACACAGTAATCCACCCGAGTGTATAAATGACTCTGCCGCTGTTCATCAAACTGATTTTAGTTTAAAGATACAAAAGATATTGTTCTGTTACGTTTCTATTTGTCAATCAGGTAACCTATCTTTGAACCGCAATAATGTAAGTATAACTACGTTTTTATACAAATACCGGCATGAACCGTATTTACTTTTTGATAGTCGTATTAAATCTTCTGGCAGTTTTACCAGGCAAGGCCCAACCCTACCCAGTTGAACCGGAGTTGTATTCGGTAACAGTTGATGTGGAAACAGGTTATGATATCATAGTTTGGCACAAAACGCCTTCAGATTTTGCAGATTATTACAAAGTAGTTGTACCCATAGATAATGACGGAGATCCTACAACGCCTGTTACTGGTGGTGTTGAGATAGGAGACCCTGTTTATGTTCCGGATACCTCTTTCATTAATGTCAATACCGGATCACAATCGGGGTCAGTAGGATATTCGGTGTGTGCAGTTAATGATCTGGGAGGAGGGAATTTTTATAAAAGTAATTGGTATTACCCCGACAGCACCATTTATCTGCAATCAGAGTACGATTCCTGCCAGGGTACTCTATCGCTGTCGTGGAATGATTACAACAACTGGCGCGGATCAATTGCACGCTATAACATATACAGGCGGTTGGGTCCCCATATATACCAAATGGTTACCTCGCTCAGTGAAGGAACCAACACTTATGTAATTAATAATGTTGCCGTCAATCAGGAATACGATCTTTTTGTGGAAGTCGAACACGAGGACGGCAGAAGAAAATCCACATCCAACAGAACCTTTGTTGAAACTTCCATGATGCAGCAAACAGGTCCTATCAATGCTGATTATGCTACAATCAGCCAGGGAAATACCATTGACCTGTCATTTACCATTAATAATGTAAGTGGTTTAACCTCCTATTACCTGATGCGAAGTAAGGACCTCGCCGGAAATTTCAATCAGGTAACCGAGATCAATACCAGTGATGCGCTGATCCGATACACCGACAATGTGCCATTCACTTCAGGTATTTATTATTACAGGCTTGATGTGAAGAACAATTGCGGAACGTTGTCGGCCGGATCCAACCTGGCTAACAACATCATTCTTAGCGGATCGAGGTCAGGCATGAACATTTCATTAACCTGGAATGAATATACCAATTGGCACGGAGGCGTACAACAGTACAGGATTATTCGGAAACAGGGACGGGATGATTCTTTGCCGGATACCTTGGGTATTGGTATTACCCAGGCCTATGTTGATGACCTGAGTAGCATGGTGAATTACGAGAATCCGCAAAGCAGCCGGGTTTGCTATGAGGTACAAGCCATTGAAAATTTGAATTCTTTTGGCATTCAGGCCAGAAGTCTTTCCAACCGGGTTTGTTTTTCTGTCTTCCCCGATATCAGGATTCCGGATGCATTTGTTCCAAACGACCCTGAACCCATGAACCAAACTTTTGAGCCGGTATTTTCATTTTTACCGGAGCACTACAGGATGATCATATACAACCGGCTTGGGACCAAGATCTGGGAAGGTGCAGATGCATGGGATGGCAGGGTGAACGGCAAATATGTACCTGAAGGTGTTTATGTATATTATTTGCGGGTTTATAATTACTCCACAGATGTAACCGAACTCAATGGCAAGGTAACGGTTTTATACCACTAAGAGAAAATCTGGCAGTGGCAACGGCAGTAAGTCGCATTTCGACAGGCCTGCCTGCCGGCTAGGCAGGCTCTATGTGACTGGCATTGTCATGCTGAGTTTTTCGAAGAATGATTTAATATTGATTCCCTTTACATCCTGATCACTTCATCACTAATTATTGTTAATTTTGCATTATCTTCAACGGCTTACATTTTGACAAGATTTCATGAGTTCTACATTATCTGCGGAAGAGATCCAAATAAAACGTGAATTTAACGAATTGTTGGAAAATTGCCTGCGTTGTAACAAACGCAGTGACAAAGCACTGATACGAAAGGCATTTAAAATTGCTTATGATGCACACAAGGGAGCACTGCGTGCTTCAGGTGAACCATACATTATTCACCCGATAGCTGTAGCTCGTATTGTTACCCAGGAAATGGGACTTGGTGTTAAAGCAATTGTTTCCGCGTTGCTGCATGATGTGGTAGAAGACACCGATTTTACGCTGGAGGATATTGAAAATCACTTTGGCTCCAAGATTGCTTCAATTGTTGACGGGTTGACCAAGATATCCGGGGTTTTTGACAAAAATTCGAATCTGCAGGCAGAGAATTTCCGGAAAATGTTGCTCACACTTTCAGATGACGTGCGGGTTATCCTCATTAAGCTGGCAGACAGGCTTCACAACATGAGAACGCTAGACGCCCTGTCAACTGCCCGACAAATGAAGATATCAGCCGAAACATTGTACCTTTATGCTCCGTTGGCGCACCGGATGGGGTTTTACACTATAAAAAATGAACTGGAAGACCTGAGCCTGAAATACCGGTATCCAAAAATATTCCAGGAACTGTCAGATAAAATTAAAAGCCAGGAAAAAAGCCACCAGGTATTCATCACAGAGTTTGCCAGGCCCATCAAGGAACAACTTGAGAAAAACGGAATAACTTATGATATCAGTGGCAGATACAAGTCCATTTACTCGATCTGGCACAAGATGCAAACCAAAAACATTCCGTTTGAAGAGGTATACGATTTGATGGCCATCCGGATAGTTTTTGATCCCTTACCCGCAATACCTGAGAAGACTCAATGCTGGAATATTTATTCCATGATTACCGATATTTACATGCCAAAACCCGAGAGAATCCGTGACTGGGTTAGTACGCCAAAGGCCAATGGTTATGAGGCTCTTCACGCTACGGTCATGGGGCCCAAGGGGAACTGGATGGAGGTGCAGATCCGCTCGAGAAGAATGGATGACATTGCAGAAAGGGGATTTGCAGCACACTGGAAATATAAAACAGACAACTCACAGGAGAATGAGCTGGACAAGTGGCTCAAACGAATCAAGGAGCTTTTGGCAAATCCGAATCCCGATGCGCTTGAGTTCCTTGATGACTTTAAACTGAACCTCTTTGCATCAGAAATATTCGTTTTTACGCCAAAAGGTGATACAATAACGCTCCCCGTTAACAGTACTATTCTAGATTTTGCGTATGAAATACACAGCGAAATTGGTCACAAGGCAATTGGTGCCAAAGTTAACCACAAGCTGGTTCCTTTAAATCATGTGCTGAAAAGCGGCGACCAGGTGGAAGTCATTACGTCTGACACCTACCGGCCACGACTTGATTGGCTTGACAATGTGGTCACCCTGAAAGCCAAAACCGCTATCAAGGATGCCCTGAAAGCTGATAATAAGGACCGGATGGCAAAAGGCAAAAAGATACTGGAAGAAAGACTCCTTGAAATAAAACTGAGGCCAAACGCAAGGATCATCCAAAAGCTGTTGCCTGCCTATGAACTCTCGAATAAGGATGAACTATACAGTAAAATAGGTATGGGCTTGTTGCCGCTTGATGACCTGTACCAGGTTCTCAAGCAAAATACCAAGAGCAAATGGGTTAATTACTGGAGTCTTCAATTGGGAAAGGGCTCTGTAAAATCAAAAACTACTGGTTCTGTGAACTCAAAGCACCATAAAACGAGCCAAAAAACACCCATTCTCCTGAAAGAAAACCTGGACAGTGCCACTACAGATTATGCAATAGCCAAATGCTGCAATCCGATACCGGGTGACAATGTTATTGGTTTCAGAGATGCAGTTGACGAGGATAAAATCACCATTCATCAGGCAAAATGCCCGAATGCCATTAAGCTTCTTTCAAGCCAAAGCGAATTGCTTGTTCCGGTCAAATGGACCACCCACAAGCTGCTCTCGTTTCTTGTAAAAGTTGCCATTAATGGCATCGACCGGTTTGGAATATACAATGACATTACCACGGTTATTTGCAAGGAACTCAACGTAAATATCAGAACCATCAACCTTTCGAGCCATGATGGAGTATGGGACGGCACTATGGATCTCTATGTTCATGATGCCAAGGACCTGAACAACCTGATCATGAGCCTGAGTAAAGTCAAAGGTGTCGACGCTGTCAAGCGTGTGGAAGTGATCTCCTGAATTAATTTAATCTAAATAAACAGGCTGATGAACAAAAATTAACTACTTTTGTTCTTCTTAAAATTATGTCAGCAGGTTATGGTTTCTGCCGAAACTAAAGAGACTGTAAAAAAGATCTTCATCAATTATCTGGAGAAGAAAGGCCATCGGAAAACTCCTGAGCGCTACGCCATTCTCGAAGAGATATACTCTCGTGATGGTCATTTCGACATTGAAACCCTTTATTTATTTATGAAAAATAAAAATTACAGGGTTAGTCGTGCCACACTTTACAATACCATTGAATTATTGCTTGATTGCAACCTGGTGGTTAAGCATCAGTTTGGGAGGAACATAGCCCAATTTGAAAAGGCTTACCAGTGTATGCAGCATGATCACCTGATTGACATGGATACCGGAAAGGTGATTGAATTCTGTGATCCCAGATTGCTGGAAATCATTAATACTGCCTGTGAACTAAACGGATTCGAACCATCACACCACTCTCTTTATATTTACGGCAGAAAAAAAGACGGTTCCGGTAAGCCTCAAATACCTGGCAATCTGTAATATAACCCGATTTTAGCTCTTGTTAGCCACCCCTCCCTTAAATTTGAAGATTAAAAAAAATTACTACCTTCGGACTCGTTTTTTAATTCCCTTGATCATTATGAAAGCAGATATTTTGTTAGGCCTTCAGTGGGGCGATGAAGGAAAAGGAAAGATTGTGGATGTTCTGACACCGAAGTACGATGTTGTGGCCCGTTTCCAGGGTGGCCCGAATGCCGGCCATTCGCTTGAATTCAACAATATCAAACATGTATTGCATACCATTCCTTCAGGAGTGTTTCATGAAAGCCAGGTCAACATCATCGGAAATGGCGTAGTCATTGATCCTGTTATTTTCAAAAAAGAAGCCGCATCCATATATAATCTTGGAGTGGATCTGCTGTCGAAGCTGTTGATTTCAAAAAAGGCACACCTGATTCTTCCGTCACATCGGATACTGGATGCTGCTTCTGAAGCATCCAAGGGAGTTACAAAGATTGGCAGCACCCTGAAAGGCATTGGGCCTACCTATATGGATAAAACAGGCCGGAACGGGCTGCGCGTAGGTGATATCATACAGTCTGATTTCAGGAAAAAGTATGCCCATCTGAAGCAGAAGCACATCGACCTGCTTCGTTTGTACAATTATGAATACAACATTGAAGAACAGGAAGAACAATGGTTTGCAGGCATCGAGGAAATCAAGCGCTACAAACTGGTTGACAGCGAATATGAATTAAACCATTTGCTGGCTGCCGGGAAGAAGGTACTTGCCGAAGGTGCTCAGGGTACCATGCTCGATATTGACTTTGGGTCCTATCCTTTTGTAACCTCTTCCAACACCATAAGTGCCGGCGCCTGTACGGGACTGGGAATAGCACCCAACCGTATTGGTGAAGTGTTTGGTATTTTCAAGGCATACTGCACCCGTGTCGGGTCAGGCCCATTCCCTACCGAATTGCTGGACAAAACCGGTGAAAGACTTCGTGAAAAAGGACATGAATTCGGTGCTACCACAGGCAGACCACGCCGCTGCGGATGGCTTGACCTGGTAGCGCTCAAGTATTCAATACTGGTTAACGGGGTGACGCAGCTGTTCATGACCAAGGCAGATGTCCTGTCTGAATTTGATTACATAAAGGTTTGTACGGGCTACAAATGCAAAGGACACATTGTAGAGCATCTTCCTTACGATCTGAACGACGTGGATTCTGCGGAATATCAGGAATTCAAAGGATGGAGTGAAGATCTTTCTCAGGTTGACAATGAAGCGGACATACCGGAAAACCTGAACAAGTATATCCGGTTCATTGAAAAAGAAACCGGGTTGCCTGTTTCAGTTGTTTCACTGGGTCCTGACAGGAAACAAATTATTTTCAGGTAGACATATACTATTCCGGGTTGGTCATTTCTTCCGGTTGGGCAGTTCCAAACCGAATCCTGAAGTTTTGTCCTCGCGTTTCAGCAAAATGGCAAAGACAACACCTACAATTCCTATTAAAGCAAGCATCAGGATTGCATATGTATAATTATACCGCGCAATACCCTGTTCCACCATCAGAGAAGTAATTCCGGGATTTGTTTTATCCAGTACCATTCCTATGAGAATGGGGAAGAGCCACAAACCAAAATTCTGAATAGAGAACATCAATCCGTATGCCGTTCCCAGCTTCTTCTGATCAATGATCTTTGCCACAGCGGGCCACATGGCAGCCGGAATCAGAGAGAAAGAGATACCCAATAAAGCCATGGGAACAATCGGGTTGATATGGGTGAAAGTCAGCATGAGGTGAGCAAAAATCAACAAAAGTGAACTATAGATCATCATGGAAGCACTTTTCCCCTTGTTATCGGCAAACCAGCCGAACAGGGGTGTGAAAAACACGGTAAAAAAGATAGGAACGGAAGTCAGTTTGCCTGCGGCTGCCGTGGTAAGCTCAAATTTATTGTGGAGCATGTCCGTGGCATATTTCAGAAAGGGAAAGAACGCTGAATAGAAGGTCACACAAAGCAGGGTTATATAAATAAAAGAAGGTATGCGAACAATCTTCAGCACATCAGATATTCTGAACTTCTCAGCTTCATCGGTGTGATGGCTGTATTTGATCTGCTTGTCAAGCCGAAGATCAACCAGGCTATACACCAGGAAGAACAAAAATGACACAGACAACAGGCAGGCCGATAATAATATGGGACGATACCAGCAATCGGGCGTACTCAGGTTTGATGAAAAATAAAACGCAAAAGCCTGACCAATTCGGGCAACAGCCAGATTCAGCCCCAATGCGAGTGCCAGTTCTTTACCTTTGAACCATTTGACCACCAGCGTAGTAATTACAACAATGCTGGTTTCGGCTCCCAGCCCAAACAGGAAGTAGCCAAATGTCATCAGCTTAAACTCAGGTGTATAGGCAGTCAGGAACGAGTTCATGAATGCGTATCCCAGTCCACCGTTTCGGAATGTATCGGATGCACCATAATAAGTAAGCACTGCGCCCAGGGCCATGAAGAAGGTAAACCCAATACCGGTGAAGCGAATTCCCAGTTTATCGAGCAGTATACCACCGATAACGGCCATAAAAAGAAAGACATTGGAAATGGAATAAGTCGATTGAAGAAACCCGTATTGCTGGTTGGTAAAGCCCAGGAAGGTTTGCAGTTTATCTTTTAATGGTGAAAGGGCATCATAAAAGAAATAATTGGATGCCATAATAAAACTGACCAGCGCCAGAATTCCCCAACGAACATAGGTTTTATCTCTGAGTGTTCTGTTTAAATCCATCTTGAAACTGTTTTGAATTTCAAATATAAGCCTTTTATTGAAAGAGCCTGCGATCATGGCAATAATGCAAAAATATGTTTACTTTTTTCAGATTTATTTACATCTTTGCAAACCTTTTATCGTTTACCTTTTATACTTAAATATTTAAGCATTAATAACCAAATGAAAGAATCAGTTGCAATTTTATGTGCCGGCGGACCGGCACCAGGGATCAATACGGTAATATCTTCGGTAGCCAAGGTGTTTTTAAATGCCGGTTACGATGTGTTGGGCATTCAGGAAGGCTATAAGACCCTCTTTACAGACACTCCGCATTTCGATCATCTTGATTTCAATTTTGCCGACAGTATTTTCAGTCGCGGTGGATCAGCGTTAAAAATGAGCCGCTACAAACCGAAGGATGAGGAGTTTAGGACCGATTTCTTTATCAATAACAACGTCAAGCTGTTGGTTACTATTGGAGGCGATGACACTGCCTCAACCGCAAACAGAATCAGTAAATTTCTGGCTGCCAACAAGGTGAAAATATCAAATATTCACGTACCCAAAACCATTGACAACGACTTGCCTTTACCCGAGGGCACACCCACATTCGGATACCACACTGCTAAAGAAGAAGGAGTGAGGATCGGTACAACGCTTTATGAAGATGCCCGCACAAGCGGTAACTGGTTTGTTGTATCAGCAATGGGCCGTGAAGCAGGACACCTGGCATTTGGCATCGGTACTGCCTGTCATTATCCCATGATCATCATTCCTGAGATTTTCAACAAGTCGAAGATCACATTTGATGCAATCACCAGAATGATCATTTCATCCATGGTGAAACGCCGGTTACTGGGTATTGAATATGGTGTAGCCATTGTTTCCGAAGGTGTGTTTCACTTTATGAGTGATGAAGAAATTGAAGGCACCGGAATCAATTTTACCTATGACGAACACGGTCACCCGGAACTGGGCAATGTCAGCAAAGCCCACATTTTCAACATGCTGGTGCAGCGGAAACTGAGGAAACTCAATCTTACCATAAGAAGCAGGCCGAATGAAATCGGCTATGAACTTCGTTGTATAAGGCCTATTGCCTTTGACCTGACCTATGCAACCATACTTGGAACCGGTGTTATGAAACTCTTCCAGGAAGGAATATCGGGATGTATGGTTACCCAGACACCTGCCGGTGACATTGTGCCGTTGTACCTGAAAGATGTTGAAGACGCCAATGGCAAAGTTAAACCCAGGCTGGTCAATATAGCCTCGGAAAAGGTGAAGCTGGTTTTTGAAAACAACCTGCATTATATCACCAAAAATGATTACAAGGTGGCCAAGAAGTATCTCCCTGATCCGGAGGAATACGATTTCAAGAAAATACTTAACTGGTAATATTGATAAGGATATCAACAAAGTGATTTGTTCAGCGTAGTTCCAACTACACCAGGGATTTTATACTGAATATCAATTCGAATTGCTGAGCGTAGTCTGCTGACTGCGCTCTTTTTTTGACTTTATAGACAACCTCTTTTTTTTTAAAAAAATATCTACCTTTACTGGTAATGAAATTCTTAAACCTTTTAATAGTTTTCTCATGGT
>CAZLLD010000081.1:0-11980 GCA_964560225.1 uncultured Bacteroidales bacterium | reverse complement strand
ATGCCAGAATTCCTTCTACATTATTAGAGATTAATATATCTATATTTTCAACCTCTCGTTCGTACATTTCGTTTGATTGCAAGATTAATAAGTTATAGCCCTTATTATGCACTACATATTCAATTCCGTCAATAACTGAAGGAAAGAAGAAATAGGAGATTTCAGGAACAATTAACCCTATCAGGTTACTCTTTTTATACCTTAAAGAAGACGCGGTGGTATTTTTTATATAATTCAATTCCTTGGCAATCTTTTTTACCGCCTCTTTGGTTTCATTGCTGATATCGGGATGATTCTTTAATGCTCGGCTGACGGTGGATTTAGATAAGCCAAGAAATTTGGCAATATCAATTATGGTAACAGATCTTTTTTCCATTTTTACAAAATGCAATCTTTGTTATTTATAGAAACAACCGTCCGAATGCCATAAATAAAGGGAAACACAAAAGGTATCCCGCTGCCGTTGTAATCCAATTCTTTTACCAAGGATTACTTCAAAAATAGCTATTATTGATGAATAAAGAAAATTATGATAAAACATCAAAAGATGGTCCTTTTTGGATAGTAAAAAAAAAATACCTCATAACTGAAATCCTGGTTATAGCCACATACCAATAAAAAGCAGCAGTTGAACGCTGCTGCTAATTTATATAGAAGGGAAAATACATTGCTTTATTTACCATGATATGCTTTCAGGTACAACTCCCGGATCTCCTCAATTGAGGGATACCTGGGATTGGCTCCGGTACACTGATCATCAAAAGCAAGTTCCGACAGGAGATCCAGCTTTTCATTAAAAGCCTTCTCCGGAACGGCGGCTTCTTTGATGCCGCTGATATCTGCAAGAAATAGCTTAAATCGTGTATAATTTGTCGACTATCCCGTATGCAATGGACTCTTCCGCATTCATCCAATAGTCGCGGTCGAAATCCTTCATGATCTTATCAACCGGCTGGTTGCAGTTTTTGGAGAGTATTTCAGCGGCAATTTCTTTCGACTTGATGATCTGCCGGGCATGGATGGCAATGTCGCTTGCCTGTCCCTGCAGGTAACCAATACTGGGCTGGTGAATGAGCACTTCTCCCAGTGGATAAATGTACCGTTCGCCCTTTTTTCCTGCCGAAAGCAGCAGCGAGCCCATGGAGGCGGCCAGTCCCATACACACGGTAGAAACCGGGGAAGTAATCAGGTTCATGGTATCCAGGATGGAATATCCCGATGTGATCATGCCACCCGGACTGTTGATGAAGAAGGTAATTTTCTTGCCCGGATCTGCCGATTCGAGATACAGCAGTTTGCTTACAATGTCTTCGGCTGATTCATCATCAACCTCGCCCCAGAGGAATATCTTCCGCTGCTCCAGGAATTTCTGTTCAATAATTTTGCGAATACCGTCGTTTTTTGCGGAGTTGTTATTTTCGTTGCATTCAGAATGACTCATATGAATATTAATTATAATGGTTATAGTGATTGAAGCGATAAAGTTAAGATTTTTGCGGCATAATGAAAAGGATGCAGCATAGAATATGAAAGTTGTGGATGCACAGGCAGTATTACCGATGCAACCACAACAATCACAAAACTCGCAAATAAACGGCCTTTCTTGCTGGTTCGTGTTTTATTCTTCCACATTCATCGAAGTCAGTCCTGAATTACTGAGTTCCACCAGCCTGATGAACTCAGCCCGGTAACCATCCTTGTCAGTTCCTTTGGAACCACGAGCCATTGACAGCACTTCATCATGGGTTATGTCGCCTTTGAATTCCGAATTGCGCAGCAGCATGCCAAAACCGGCAACAGCCGCTGAAAACCGGAAATTGTCTGAGGTTTGTGCGAGGGCTAAAGCAGCATGTGGTATGGTTTCCGTCATCAGGATACTCTTGTCTTCATCGGGCTTTTTATACCTGAATTTAATGGTGGCCAGCTCCTGGGTAGTTGAAGCTTTTGGCAATACTTCCGATTGCTGGTATTTCAGCTGACGTGATTGGGCATCCTTACCATCTGCAGGCACAATCTCATACAAGGCAGTCACGGTATGCCCTGCCCCCAGTTCACCGGCATCTTTCTTGTCGTTGTCAAAATCCTCCTCGTTGAGCAACCGGTTTTCGTATCCCACCAGACGGTATTCCTTTACATAGGCCGGGTTGAATTCAATCTGTATCTTCACGTCTTTGGCAATGGTATACAGCGTGCTGCTGAATTCGTTCACGAATACCTTTTTGGCCTCCATCAGGTTGTCGATATAGTTGTAATTGCCGTTGCCCTTATCGGCAATGATTTCCATCTTGTCGTCCTTGTAATTGCCCATGCCAAATCCGGTTACCGATATAAAAATGCCCTTGTTGCGATATGTTTCAATCATCCGTTCCATTTCGGCATTGCTCGAAGGTCCCACGTTGAAATCACCGTCGGTGGCCAGGATAATGCGGTTGTTGCCTTCCTGAATGAAGTTTTCTTCAGCCACCTGGTAGGCCAGTTTCAGTCCGGCTGCACCGGCTGTTGAGCCTCCTGCCTGCAGCCGTTCCAGGGCAGCATTGATTTTTTCCTTCTGGTTTCCGGGTGTGGAGGGCAGTACAAGTCCCGAACTGCCTGCATACACCACCATGGCAACGCGATCCTGCGCACGCAGCTGGCTTACCAGCAACTTCATGGCTTTAACCAACAGCGGGAGTTTGTTTGGTGAGTTCATCGACCCCGATACATCAATCAAAAAAACCAGGTTGGAAGCCGGAACTTCTTTCGTTGACATTTTCTCACCCTGCAATCCAATGTGGAGTAATTTGTTATCCTTGTTCCAGGGACAGGTTCCCAGTTCATAGATGATTGAAAAAGGATGTTCGCCTTTGGGTTGCGGGTAATCGTAATCGAAGTAATTGATCATTTCTTCAATGCGAACGGCATCGGTTACCGGCTTCTGTCCCTCGTTGATGAAACGCCTGACGTTGCTGTAGGATGCTGCATCCACATCAATTGAAAAAGTGGACAGGGGTTCGCGCAGCGGGCTTTTAAAACCGTTTTCGTGAATGGCGGAATAGCCTTCGGTGTTGAAATCAGGAGGAGCCTGACAATAAGCCATTGATTTCGACATTTTGGCGGATGCAACGCCCCTGATTCTCATAGAAGGAGCAGCAGCCTCATATTCCCTCGTGCCATATCCGACAACAACACATTCATCCAGGCTCACCAATTCAGGTTCCATCATTACCATTAGTGAATTGGATGATTTGATTTTAACTTCCTGTGTTTTGTAACCGATATATTTAAAAACCAGGGTGGCTCCCGATTCAGGAACGGTAATGGAAAAGGCACCATTGATATCCGTTACGGTTCCGGTACGGGTTCCTTTGAGCAATACCGTAACACCGGGAAGGGAATTGTTGGCTTCATCGGTAACCGTGCCGGTAATAACCCGGGCAGATGCACCTGACACCATCAGCAGTGTCAAACTGATTATAAGAATTGCTTTTTTCATGGGATTGGGTTTTAAATGAAACATGTTTTGTCAATAAGGTGCAACCCGGGGTGAGATTCCATAAAAGATTTTGATTTTTTTATAATTCCTGCTCATCACCTCACCCCTGGCCCATCTCCTGTTATTCACCTCACCCCTAACCCCTCTCCTGAAGGAGAGGGGAATGTGGAAATCAATTATGTGTTTGTTTTAGAAATTTATTTGTAGTTTTAATTGGTATTTTTTAATATTCGAAATGACTCATCGCACCCTCCTCTCTCCCCTCTCCTTCAGGAGAGGGGCAGGGGTGAGGTGGGTTTATAACGCAAATATTCTTGACCACTACCCCTCATAACTATACCCTTCTTTCCGACACGGAACTGGTGAGCCTGTACCGCAAAAAAGCGGACCTGGAAGTGCTGGGGGTGCTGTATAAAAGGTACATGTTCCTGGTTTACGGGGTGTGCATGAAGTACCTGAAAAACCGCGACGACAGCCAGGATGCCGTGATGCAAATTTTCGAAACCCTGGTTACGGATGTTCCCCGCTTTGAAATCCGCAATTTCAAAAGCTGGCTCTATGGCGTAACCCGGAATCACTGCCTGATGAAGCTGAGAAAAGACCACGCCGAAAGAAACCGGCATGATCAATTTTCGGGGGAAATATTTATGGAATCCACTTCGGTTTTACACCCTATTGAGGACAACGAAGATCCAGGCTTGCAGGAACGTTTGAAAGCCTGCATGGAACAGTTGAAAGAAGAGCAACGCCGGTGTGTGGAAATGTTCTATTATCACCAGCGCTGCTATAAGGAAATTGCCACTGAACTGGCACTTGATGAAAACAAGGTGAAAAGTGCCATTCAGAACGGCAAGAGAAATTTGAAAATTTGTATCGAATCCAAACCATTGGTGAAAAATGTCCAGGATTGAAAATATATATGACCGGATCATCAGGTATTTGAAAGGACTCCTTTCAAACCGGGAGCGTCATGACCTGGAGCGGGAAATGATGCAGGATGTCTTTGACGAGGAGGCTTTTGAAGGACTGAACCGGCTTACCGCTGAAGAACTGGAAGCCGACATGGACAAGATGATGACCAGGCTAAACAACCGGGTGGAAAACAAAAAAACCCGGACCCTGTGGTTTTACCGTGTGGCTGCTGCAATCGTGTTGCTGATCGGCATCGGCAGCATCCTGCTCCTGGTTATCAAAAAGCCTGCCGATGACCTGATTTCCCAAAAAACGGAACAAACTGTAAAACCCAAAGAAACTGCAACCCTGCCTGTTGAAGCCCCGGAAACGGAAGCTACTACAGCAAAAGAACAGGTAAAAACTTACCCGGCGGAAAGATCTGTGGAACAAGAGAAAAAAGCTTCAGTAGAAGTTGTCATTGAAGATATCACTGTTCAGGATGACTTTGTGATGATGGAGGAACAGGAAGCCATTGTAGTGAAAGATGAAGCAGGTGTTGCTCCTGAAGAGGCGATCATGCCTGCACCCCTTGCTGAATCGCGTGAAGTTGCCAACGCAGCTCCGGCAATGTCAAAAAGCAAAAAAGATGAAACCGTGAGAATAAGAGGTGTTTCATCCACATCTCCTTCGGGAACCATCAGCGGGAGGGTTGTTGATGTTCAGGGCCAGCCGTTACCCGGAGTGAATGTAATGATCAAAGGAACCAACCAGGGAACAGTAACGGATATGAACGGCTATTTCACCCTTCAGCCTGCCGATAACAACACGGTTCTGGCACTGAGTTATATAGGTTATACTCCACTGGAGGTGAATCCACAGGAAGCAGAAGGTAAGGAAATAACCCTGACGGAAGACCTGGTGGCATTGGAGGAGGTGGTAGTAGTAGGGTACGGCACTCGGAAAAGTGCGGATGCCACCGGAGCCGTCGAGAACTCTGCATACAGCTACTCCAAACCGGTTCCGCCCAATGGTTCTCATAAAGCTTTCAAAGAGTGGGTGGAAAGCCGGGTCGACAAATCCCTTTTCATCTCGTTTCCCGGTAAACACAGAATCAACATACATGTTACGGTGGGTGTTGATGGTTCATTGAGAAATATCCGGGCAGAAGACAAGATCCCCTCGGTAATCACAGATGAATATATCCGGATCGTTGCCACAAGCGACCAATGGCAACCAGCCAAAGAAAACGGTGTGCCGGTTGAGGCAGAAATTGCATTGCGGTTTGTGTTGGAGATTGAATAAAATTTTGTTGATTTACCTGAAATTCTCTATAGCATATTACATACAGGACTTTGATAATTGGTCGAGAAATGTACTTCGATGACCGGATAATGAAATTATAAATCTTCTATTGATAAAACACCATGCGCAGTTTCAGCCAAATTTCATACATTCAGTCGCAAATTTTCCAAAACATAACACCATCTGATATGAACAAACTATTGATGTTATTAGCTGCCGTTTTGCTCCTGTCAGGATGCAATGGCAAAACAAAACAGGTTTATGACATTCCGGAACTGACCTACCCGGTAACGGCAAAGGTTAATATAAGTGACAACTATTTCGGGACCGTTGTTCCCGATCCTTACCGTTGGCTTGAAGATGACACGGCAGCCAGCGTAGCTGAGTGGGTTAAAATTCAAAATGAGCTCACCGACAGTTTTCTGAATCAAATTCCATTCAGAAACAAAATCAAATCCAGGCTGGAAGAAATATACAATTACCCCCGTGTGGGTGGCCTGGTAATGGCCGGAGAATATATTCTTTACTATAAAAACGACGGATTGCAGAACCAATCGGTGATTTACAGAAAGAAGGGCACAGATGGTGCAGAGGAAGTATTCCTGGATCCCAACACGCTGTCGGCCGACGGTACCATTGCTGTGAACCTGCTGGGAGTTTCGAAGGACAAAAAATACATTGCCTGTTCCAAATCGGTTGCCGGATCCGACTGGAAGGAGATTTTTGTTAAGGAAGTGGCAACCGGTAAGGATTTGCCTGATCTTCTGAAAAATGTGAAGTCCACCGGCGCAGCCTGGTTTGGCGACGGTTTTTTCTACAGCCGCTTTCCCGCACCCGAAAAGGGCAAGGAATTGCAGGCGCTGAATAAGAATCAACGGGTATACTATCATAAACTGGGTAATCCGCAGGAAAAAGATGTGCTGATCTACGAGGACCCGGTCAACCCGTTGCGTTACAACAATGTTTATTTGAGTCACGACAGCAAATATATGTTCCTTATTGTGGCAGAAGGCACCGATGGTTATGAGTGCCATTACAAGCCCACCGACCTGAAAAAGGGCGGATTCATTCCCCTGTTCACAGGTTTCGAGCACAAAAGCAGTGTTATCGATCACCAGGATGGTCTCTTTTATGTACAAACCGATATAGATGCCCCCAATTACCGGCTGGTTGCCATTGATCCGAAAAAACCGGAAAAGGAAAACTGGAAGGAGATCATACCGGAACGAGATTTCTTGCTTGAATCGGTCTACCCCATGGGCGGTAAGCTTTTTGCCTCCTACCTCCAGGATGTCAGTTCGCATCTTTACCAATACTCCTATGATGGAAAGCAGGAAAAGGAAATCGAATTCCCGGTAATATGTTCAGCAGGCATTATGGACGGCGATAAAGATGAAGATCAGTTTTACTATGCCTTCACATCTTTTACCTATCCGACTACAATTTATTCCTATGACATACCAACGGGACAACAAACCCTGTTTTTCAAAACAGATGCCAAATTCAACCCCGATGCATTTGAACTGAAGCAGGTTTTTTATACCAGTAAGGACAGCACGCGGGTACCCATGTTCATATTGTACAAAAAGGACATCAAGCTGAACGGAAAGAACCCGGTTCTGTTGTATGGCTATGGCGGCTTCAATATAGCTGAAACACCCTATTTCTCCACGTCATTAATAGCCTTGTTGGAGTACGGGGCCGTTTATGCTGTGGCCAATATCAGGGGAGGAAATGAATACGGCGAAACCTGGCATAAAGCCGGCATGTTGCTGAACAAGCAAAATGTATTCGATGACTTCATTGCTGCCGGGGAATACCTGGTGAAGGAAAAGTACACATCACCCGAGAAACTGGGCATCTATGGCGGATCAAACGGAGGATTGCTTGTAGGCGCCTGCATGATCCAGCGTCCCGATTTATTTAAAGTTGCTATTCCGGAGGTAGGTGTTATGGATATGTTACGTTATCACAAATTCACCGTAGGATTTGGCTGGGTTCCCGAATATGGTTCCAGCGAAGATTCCGTGAATTTCAGAAACCTGTATGCCTATTCACCGCTTCACACCCTGAAAGACGGTGTGGAATACCCGGCAACGCTTGTAACCACGAGTGATCACGACGACCGGGTGGTCCCGGCCCATTCATTCAAGTTCATCGCCACCCTGCAGGAAAAGCACAAGGGAAAAAACCCGGTTTTGATCCGCATTGAAACCAGGGCCGGTCATGGAGCCGGCAAACCCGTTTCCAAAATGATCGAAGAAACCGCTGACAAGTGGGCTTTCTTCCTGTATAACACGCAGACCAGCGTAGAGAAATAATGAATAAAGAAGAGGCTGTCTCAAAAGGCAGTTTTGGTAGGAACGTCATTGCGAGGCCTGCCTGTAGGCAGGGAGGTACGACCGAAGCAACCGGAGCGAAGCGGAGCTCAACGAAGTTAATCTATTTATTTGCAATAGATTGCTTCACTCCGTTCGCAATGACGATCCTACTTTACCAGCCTTTTGAAACAACCTCTTTACAATTTTGCTCTTGCATTGATAGAAACAAAGACGAACCAGAGATAAACTAATCAAACACAATAATAGGTAACTTTGTAAAAAGCGCATTTTATGAAATTCACCAGAGAAGATTATAATCAGCGCATTGTTGACAAAGCCGGAAAGATCCCTGAAGACGAGCCGGTTTTCCTGCTCCGCGCACAGGATGTCTACGCTCCTTCCACACTTCGTTTCTATGCCAAATTGCTCGAAGATGACGGCAATCTTGAAATGGCTGAGGAATTGCGCGATCATGCCCGGCAAATGGTAATATGGCAGAAATCGGTGAGGGTGCATTTGCCCGACAAATAATGAGCCTGTTTTGTTTCAAAGGATCTCCTCCCCTGCTGCAACTATTCCATTACAAAAGACGTAAATCTGTAAAGAAAATGGAATTTATTCCCGGTATGAAATTGACTGCCCGGGTAAGTTCTTGATTTACTATCAAAAAATGATGATGAGAATTATTTTAATTGTTGGTTTGTTGCTGATTGCAAACATACATACCTTTA
Organism: uncultured Bacteroidales bacterium; assembly: GCA_964560225.1. GTDB lineage: Bacteria > Bacteroidota > Bacteroidia > Bacteroidales > UBA10428 > UBA5072. The sequence goes on along the minus strand of CAZLLD010000081.1, from coordinate 3,260 downwards.
CTCAAAACGCTGCTGTCGACAGTCTGCTGAATATTGTCAATACAACCCGGATCGATACACAGAAAATTATTGCACTGAAAGACCTGGCATTCATGTTAAGCCGGAATGCACCGGCGGAGGCTGAAAAATACTGCCGGCAATGCATTGAGCTGGCAAATGAAGAAGACTATGCTCAGGGGATAATCAGGTGCAACAACATCATGGGTATCATCAGCATTTACAAGACAGATTTTGCAGCAGCCATTCAATACTTCAACAATTCACTTGAAAAAGCCACAGAAATCGACGACCAGATGAACATTTTCAAGGTTCACAACAACATTGGAAACGTGTACATCAACCTGAGCGATTACGACAAGGCTGTGAACTCCTTTACACAAGCCCTGGCCATTGCCGAAGCCCTGGATGATAAAAAATCCATGGCCCAATGCTATAACAACATTGCCATCATTCACAAATACCATTCCGATTATGCAACGGCAATGGACTATTATAATAAAGCAGCTGCCTTATCGGCATCAATAGATGATAACATGCTGTTAAGCCAGGTATACAGCAACATCAGTACCATCCGGTTTCTTCAGAAAGATTTCAAAAGTGCCATTGATTACTGCAATAAAGCACTGGCCTTGGAACAAGCCAATAACGACCTGTATGGCATTGGTATTAATTACGCTAATTTAGGTGAGTATTATTTTGCGGTTCATCAAAACGATTCGTTAAATGCAGCATATAGCAGAGCAGCACTTGACAGTTCTGCCCATTATTACAGAAAGGCCTTATCGCTTGCCACGGAATTGGATGATGACCAAAGAATCTGCAATGCCAAAATCGGGCTTGGTCTCATCAGCTTTACAAACAAAGATTATTCAGGTGCCTACAGGTATTTCAACGAGGCAGTGGAAACATCCAGGAGAATTGGCATTGTAGAAATAACCATGTTGGCTTATGACCATTTGACCGACGTAGATGTGGCAACAGGCAATTACAAACGTGCCCTAGAACATTTCAGTTTGTATAAAGCATACAGCGATAGTATTTATACAACCGAAAATCAGAATTCAATCAATGAGATGGAGGCCAAGTACCAGGCAGAAAAAAAGCAGCAGGAAATTGAAATTCTGAATAAGGAAAAAGCGCTGGAATCAATAAAAAATAAAGTGCTTGTAGGCGGAGTGATCTTGCTTTTGCTATTTCTGGGAGCTGTGTTTGTTGCCCTGATATCGCGAATCCGGGATAACAAATTGCTCACGAGCAAAAATACCGAAATACAGCACCAGCATGAAGAGATCCAGTTGCAGGCCAACCGGCTCGCCGAGGCCAATCACGAGATCACCCTTCAGAAAGATCAGATTGAAAACAGTCATCAGAAAATTACCGACAGCATTAACTATGCACGTTATATACAATCGGCCGTGATGCCTTCTGAGGAACACATAACTGAACTGTTGCCAAAACATTTTATTCTGTTCAAACCCCGTGACATTGTCAGCGGCGACTTTTACATGATCAAGCAGGTAGATCACCGTATTTTTATTGTGGCTGCCGACTGCACCGGACATGGCGTTCCGGGTGCCTTCATGAGCATGATGGGCATTGCCCTGTTGAATGAACTCATGCAGAAATCAGAGATTAAGGGAGCAGCTCAGTTTCTTGAATTGCTCCGGATTCAAATAAAATCGGCCCTGAAGCAAAGCGGACAGGCAGGCGAACAAAGAGAAGGAATGGATATTGCTTTGTGTATACTCGACAAGAACAACAACGAATTGAATTATGCCGGTGCCTACAGTCCGCTCTGGCTGTTTCGCCGAAGTAATGAACCAAAAGGCCTTACGGAATCCGGCGCAATGGAATTTGTTGAATACCGTGCCGACCGTCAGCCGGCCGGAATATACCAGAAAGAAAAGCCGTTTACGGAACACAGGATTCAACTGAACCCGGGCGACAGGTTCTATATCTTCTCCGATGGCTTTTATTCCCAGTTTGGCGGTGAAAAAGGTGAAAAGCTCAAGACGAAACCTTTTCGCGAAATCCTGACCAGGGTAAGCAAGCTCCCCATGAGCCTTCAGAAAGCTGCACTCGAATCAGCATTCAGCCAATGGCAGGGAAATGAAATTCAGATTGACGACGTGTTGGTGATGGGAGTGGAGATATAATGAATAACCTCAGTCGGGAATGCTGCAACAAAGAATTGAATCACCTGGTGTAATACACTACAATTCCACCGAAACCTTCAATCGGTTACGCTTGTTGAAATCATCTATTGCAAACTGTATAAGCTGATCTACCAGATCTGAGTACGAGATACCACTTTGTTCCCATAGTTTCGGGTACATGCTGATCTTGGTGAAACCCGGGATGGTGTTGATTTCGTTTACAATAACCCGTTCATCAGAGGTAAGGAACACATCAACCCTGGCCAGGCCAAGGCATTCAAGTGCTTTATAGGTATCAACTGCTATTCCCTGGACTTTTTTCACCAAATGATCAGGCAACCGGGCGGGGATTTCCAGTCCTGCCCCATTGTCATCAATGTACTTGGCATCATAAGAATAGAAGTCGGTTTTGGGAATGATTTCACCCGGCACAGATGCCCGGGGGTATTCATTTCCCAGTATGGCACATTCAATTTCTCGGCCTTTGATCTCCTCTTCCACAATTACCTTGAGGTCATAGCTGAATGCCAGCTCAATGGCTTTCTCATACTCAGAAGCATTTCTTACCTTGGAAATTCCAACTGAAGATCCGAGATTGGCAGGTTTCACAAAAAGAACCCGACCCAGCATGGCAGACAGGGAATCATAGGAATGTTGATGCCGGTTCACTTCGGTGAGCGCAGCAAACCTGCCAATGGGTATTCCGGCATCACGCAGCAAGCGTTTCATCACATCTTTATCCATTCCCACCGAACTACCCAAAATGCCTGCTCCAACGCAGGGCAGGTTGGCCAGTTTGGCAAGGCCCTGAATGGTACCATCTTCGCCATACGGACCATGCAAAACAGGAAATATAACATCTACTTTGCCGATGCTGGAATTGTTCTTCAAATCAATCAGATCGCTTCCCGAGCCGTTTGGAGTGAGCGCAATTTCACTTATGCTTCCGGAAAGCCGGATTAACCTGGGGTCACCGGCATCCATCAGTTGTATTGAATTTTCATTCAGAAACCAGTGTCCTTCTTTGTCAATACCAATTAATACCGGTTCATACTTGTCTTTATTGAGTGATTCAATCACATTTCTGGCTGATTGCAGCGATAC
>CAZLLD010000080.1:0-12261 GCA_964560225.1 uncultured Bacteroidales bacterium | reverse complement strand
ATTTCCACAAACATGCTTCAGCTTTAGTCATTGCCTTTCTGAGATTGTTGGCAAACGGCTGAAGATTTTTATTATAATAATTATTACTCATGAAATCACTATTTCAGCTTCCACCCCTTACCCCTGCCTACCGGCAGGCAGGCCCGCCAGCGGGGGACATCGTACTTACCATCCTGATTGCAAGGCCAAAACTTTAAATTTCAAACTTAACACATCTGGCAAATTAAATCTTATTTAATTCTTTCCTGGTTATGAAATTCATACATGTAAAAATAGAAGGCCGGATTAATTAAAGCATTGATTAAAACCAAAATATAATAGTTAAGTTGACGCGCATGCCTGCAAGGGCGTAAGCATCCGGTAAAATTCTTAAGCTATGGTTTTAACATCCTCAACCCGTCATTTCCACAAATCCCTCAGCACGCCTCTGCCATAGGGTAGTTTGTTGCCGGCGAAGCAATCTGTTCGGTTTGTGTTTTCCGGACCATCACCCGTTTCGGATTATCCGTAATCAGGTAATTCCGGTAGTTTTTCCGTTCCATCATGGCATAGGCCCAGAGCACCAGCTCTTCTTCGGGGGCGGTGAGCAGCCTGCCGCTGATTTCTTCCTCAAACCACCCGTCTCTGTTTAAAAAGAATAGTCGCTTGTTCATATCGTAATGATTATAATGTAATCAAATAATCAGACTATAATATAATCAAATTAATTTAAAAAGCAAAAGAAAAATTTAATAACCCTAATTCCATCAATCTCGTAACAAAAACAATCCATATCATCTGGCAAAAACCTGATGTAATTAGTGAATGAACTATAAACCCAAAAAAATCAGATAATTATGAGTTTTATCAGCAAGTTGTTTGGTTCGCGAGAGTTAAACAAGACAGCAAAAGATCGTAACGTTAGTACTGTTATTCCCAAAGAGAAACCTTTAGATGTACCTGCCAGTCAGGTTTCTGATAAAGCAGGCAAAACTGTTGAACCCAATGTTTCAAATCAAGTTAAGGAAAAGCTCAAACCAGAGCCTACGGAACAGGCACCTAAAAACTACATCGAAGGTACAACCATCGCCTGTTTTGGGGAAAAAGTCGTGGGATTTGATAATGAAACAGTGATTCATATAGGTATGCCCAATGGCTCTACCTTTTGGGCAAAGAATTACTACGTGGGGATGGAAAAGAGCATGGTATCCTATATCAATTTTGTGCTTGATGGAACAGCTTCTGTTCAAACACAGTATGGTATGATTCAATTCTCTGGCGGCAGTCTGAGGGTGGCAGACGATGTGGTTACCCAAGGGTGTGCTTCAAACAGCATTCAGATTATTTCTCCGAAAGGTATTACGATATCTTTAACTTCATACCTGACCTTTTATCATCCGGGCGGAAATATCGAGAGTGGTCATCTGGCAGAGAGTCTGAAGGTCAATGGAGTAGAAATGCCGGAAAATACCAAAGTCACCTTTCCCGAGGATGGAAACCTCAGCTATATAAGTGTCAATAACGAACTAATCCAGTTAAAAGAATTAAATCTCGATGAAACTGCTTTATTTGATGCCATTAAGGAAAACAACCCGGAAAAAGTGAAGCAGATCTTCACGACAATCCAAACGGATAAGACCTCCTTATCGGAAATCAAAGATTCAGACAACCGCATTCCGTTGCATGTAGCCCTGGATATGGGCCTCACCGAAATAGCTGCCTGTTTAATAGAAATTGGCTTTGATATCAACCAGATAAATACAGACGGTGATACGGCCCTTCATATTTTTTCTTCATCAGGAAACCGCAACATGGTACAATGGTTGCTCGATCATCAGGCCAATGTGAACCCGAAAAACAGCTCAGACGTTACGCCTTTGTTTGCCGCAGTGCACCAATATCATCAGGATATTGCAGAAATGCTGCTGAATGCAGGTGCAGATATTAATGCTGTTGACGATGATGACAACCTGGTCATATATGAACTGATTGAAGATCTGACGTTAGGAATTGAAAAAAAGGCCATACTTGAATCGGGTTGCAGTCTGATAAAGATACTTGTAAATAAAGGAATTGATATAAACCGGAAGAACAACTGCGGCGAAACATCCTTCATGAAAATTTGTTCAGCCAATTATCCCGAACTGGTTGATCTGATGTTGTCGAAAGGTGCCGATATTAATGATCGGGATAATAATTCGGAAACACCTCTTTTTTATGCCGTAAAGGCTGGGAATATCAGGATTGCCGAGATGTTGTCTGCCGCAGGCGCTGAAGTGAATATGGCTAATGAGAGTGGAAAGTATCCATTGGAACTGGCATTTAATGATCAGATGGTAGAAATTGTTCAGCTTTTGTTGCAACATGGAGCCGACGTTTCGTGCCTGCCTGAAGATGCCGATCTCGGCTTTCAGCATCTGGATATTAACAAAAGGCTTTTGGATGCTGCTATGCATGGAAACCACGAAGTTATTGAAGCACTTTTAAACAAGGGTGCTGATATCAATACGATTAGTGAAATGGGTTATACACCACTGATGTGGTCGGTTATGAAAGATTACTATATAGATGCCTCGAGGTTGCTAGTAGAAGCCGGGACGAACCTGAATATACAGAATTACAAAGGTGATACTGCATTGCTCATTGCCTTAAAGGAATCGTCTGAAAATACGGCGGAACTGCTGATTGATAAAGGAGCTGATATCCATATCCAAGGTAATGGAAGTGGGTTTTTAGAAATACCCCTTGTATTGGCTGCCTATAAAGGCTATCAAGATATTGTGTTAAAAATGATCAACCTGGGAGCTGATGTAAATGCACAGTGCAAAAATGGTGAAACTGCCTTATCTGAGGCAAAAAGCATGGGCCGCAATCCTGTTGTTGAACTTCTGCTCGCTCACGGAGCCACCAATTAATTAATTCATTATAATTCTTAAAATCTCATCCACATGAAGAATTTTTTTAAAGCCCTGTTTGGCAAAAAAGAAGTAGTTAAAGAAAGCTCAAAAAACACAGGAGCAACAACTGCAAAGAAACAACAACCCACTCAGATACCTGTGGAAAACCCACAAGAGAAACGGGAGTATTCACTTTCGGTTAAAGTAGCCAGCGTTATGGGTAATTCGATATATGCCGAATTTAACGGTTATAACGATGAAATAAAGGAAAAACGGATCAAAGACAATTTTTTACAGACTGAGTATCTTGAATCTGACGAAATACCTCTTCAATTTAAGATGTGCAACGTCTTTTTTCACAAAAAGGTTGATATTCATGAAGCTGCAGCCATTATGTATGCAGAACAAAAAGCAGAACCCTCTGCCAATACCCGTATTGACGATTCAGGCATGCCGGTTTTCTATCCTACAGATGTGAAAAACTGCCAGACTCAGGGAAAAATATCATGGCCGGGCGGGTCCATCAAGATCACCCGGATATTGATGCCTTCTGTTGAAGAAGGAATGTACCACCTGGTGGTCATTAACAGCTAATCATTGCCGCCTGTCTGCCGCTTTGGCAGACGGGTATCATATTGGCAAATCAGCAAATCAGCACATTGCATTCATCCCATCCCCACCGCCCTGATCACCGATTTCCGGCCGTACCGCCCCCGCATCCGGTCGATTTCCTGGTAAAGCCGTACCATTTCGGGGGTGTCTTCGAACAGGTTCAGCTGGGGGGTGCCGCGCACCAGGTGGCTTAATTTAACGCCAATCAGGCGGATCAGCATGCGCCGTTGGTAGAGCCTGACAAACAACGATTTGGCCAGCTCAATCAGCTTGTGGTCAAATGCCGTGTAAGGAATGCGCTGCTGCAGCGTATGGGTATCAAAATTGGAATAGCGGATTTTCACCGTGATGCACGAGGTGAGTTTTTCTTCTTTGCGCAGTTCATAGGTTATTTTTTCAACCATGTTCACCAGCGTGTTGTTCAGCAGCACGAGGTCGGTGGTGTCGGCATCAAAGGTGCGCTCGGCACTGATCGACTTTTGCTCCCAGTACGGCACCACCGGCGTGCTGTCGATGCCGTTGGCCTTTTTCCAAATGTCAATGCCGTTTTTACCCAGCACCTTTTCCATCATTTCAACAGGGATCTGGCTCAGCGTGCCGATGGTTCCAACACCCATCGACCGGAGCAGGTGAAAGGTTTTTTCACCGATCATCGGTATTTTGCTGATGGGCAGCGGATCGAGGAAGGACCTTACCAGTTGCCCCGGCACCTCTTTCTCACCATTGGGCTTGGCCTCGCCGGTAGCAATTTTAGAAACCGTTTTGTTCACCGACAAACCGGATGATATGGGCAGTCCGGTTTCCCGGATGATTCTGCCGCGCGTTTCCTGTGCCCATTTCAGGCAGCCGAAGAACCGGTCCATTCCCGTGAGGTCGATGTAATGCTCGTCAATGGATGCTTTTTCATATACCGGCGCCCGTTCGGCAATGATCTCAGTGACCATGTTGGAATACTTGCTGTACAGGTCCATGTCGCCCCGTACCACAATGGCATCGGCACAGAGCTGGCGGGCCATTTTCATGGGCATGGCCGAGTGCACCCCGAATTTGCGGGCTTCATAGCTGCAACTCGAAACCACGCCGCGGCCCGACAGGCTGCCGATCACCACGGGCTTTCCCCGGAGCCTGCTGTTGATCAGCCGTTCCACCGACACGAAGAAGCTGTCGAGGTCGAAGTGGATGATGTTTCGACGCACTATATTTTCAGAGGGTTCAAAAAAAAGCATAATGATTATAAAATAATCATAATTAATGATGATAATGTAATCATAATATATTATATTTACAAGAAAAAAGAATGGTTAAATAACAATGAATAATGAATACCCAAAACTTCGGAGTTCATAAATCGGTGCCTGCCGGTAGGCAGGTTCCCTGTTCGGTGTTGGTTTTAAAGGAACACCGAATGATGATTTAAGAAGATTTCAGAAACACCGAACATCGAACACCGAATGATGAATAATGAAGATTTCAGTAACACGTACCAAATTATTACGACAATGTACTTCTCCACCAACATCAAACTGCTCCGCAAACGCAAGGGCCGCACACAGGACGACGTGGCCTTTGCCCTCAACATGAAGCGCTCTACCCTCAGCGGATACGAAAACGAGGTGAGCCTGCCCACCATCCAGGCCCTGGTTGCCTTTTCCAAGTATTACGGGGTGGCAGTCGACACGCTGCTGAAAATAGATTTGCGTACACTTACCGAAAGCCAGTTCTCGCAACTCGAAAGGGGAGGCGACGTGTACCTCAAGGGCAGCAACCTGCGGGTGCTGGCCACCACGGTCGACAGCAAAAACGAGGAAAATATCGAACTCGTATCGGAAAAAGCCAAAGCCGGCTATGCTACCGGTTTCGCCGATCCGGAATTCATCAAAGAGCTTCCCGTGTTCCGGCTGCCCTTTCTGTCGCGCCAGAAAAAATACCGCACCTTTCAGCTCAACGGCGATTCCATGCTGCCCATCCCGGACGGATCGTATGTGACCGGCGAGTTTGTGCAGGACTGGAACTCGATTATCAGCGGACACGGCTATATCGTGCTGACCATGGATGAAGGCATTGTGTTTAAGATTGCCGAAAACCTGCTGGAAACCGAGCACAAACTAAGGCTGTTTTCCCTGAATCCGGTTTATGAACCGTTTGACGTTCAGGCCAGTGAAATCAAGGAAATCTGGAAATTCGTCAATTACATCAGCTCCGAAATCCCCGATCCCATGATTTCGCCCGATGAACTGATCAGAACGGTAGCCGGACTGAAAAAAGACCTGAACATACTGAAAAGCAGGATGGGGAAGGGGTAGCGCCTATTGTGAAGCAGGTGGAATGCCTTACTCGTTGCTTCCGGTAAGCTGCCGGCTTTTATAAAGGAAGGCAGATTCAATGATATGAATCACCGGTTTTTAAGTTTCCGGGTTGACAACATTTACTTCTGTTCTATCGTATACCGATTTGCACGTAATTTAATGATGTCTGCCCGCTTTCAAATAGGAATTACCCTGTTGCTGATTATGCTGGGCTCGGTGAACCGGGCCAGTAGTCAGGCTATTGCCCTTGAGCGCGGATCACAGGCTTTTTCTGACAGTATTGACAACCGGATCGGCCAGCTGGAAAAGCAAATTGCCCGGCTGAAGCAAACCCGGGATGTTTCATACCTGAACCTGCAGCGAGAGCTCGACCATACCCTGTTTGTTAAGGCTTATTATGAATATGTTGCGGATGAAGACCTGGAACAGGCTAAAAGTCTGGTTCAAAGCCGTATTGAAAGATCGGAATTCCGCAGAGACATGGCTTCAGTGAAATTCTACAGATCTTATGAGGATCATGTTTACGCCCTGATCAAAGACCAGCGAATGCATTACCAGCAACTTTTTCAGAAAGAAAAGAACTTTAAAAAGGAATTCGAGCGTTATATTGAACCCGGCACTGTGGAAGCCTATAAAAAGGCACATCGCATGGTGGACCTGTCGTTGAAATATGCCCGGGAAAACAACTTTACCGAAACCGTTAAATATCTCGAAGCCTACCGGTCCTTTACCGAAGCACTGATCTTTGACCTGGGATCGGAATATGACCTTGCGGAACTTACCAACAATGCCAAAAGCTTTGAAAAGGTGTTTCAGCCGCTCATTACATCCGACAGCCTGGAAAGCATCAGAGAAGCAGAAAACCTGCTTGCACACTGTGTCAATTACGGACGACTGACCAATTCATCACTGGACGGTGAGTATTTTAAAAAGCAGGAACTTGTTGTTACTGCAGCTCTTTCGGAACTCTTCGACAGGGAAGGCCGCGAAAAGGAACTGGCTCATTATACCAACCAGGCAGTGATCGCCAAATACGATTCACTGAACCCATGCGGCGTTTTCAAGTGGCACGACCAGATTGTTGTTATTGATGAGTTTATTCCTTCATCCTCTATGGAAAACGTAAAAAAGGGTGAAGCCATCATACATGCCGACCGGATGCTGGCCACCTACCTCCAGAAAAACAAGTTATGCCATTCGGTTAAAGAACTCAGGTTTGGCTATGCCTTCATCATTCCTTACCAGTCAAATGCCAAAAACACAGCTTTTTATTACAACCGCTCCAATCAGAAATGGCAGTTCATTGCCTGTTATACCCTGGTCGACAGTAAGGATTATACCGTAAAGGTCAGCAAATTCATGCCCCCGCTTTTCTTTGAGGATGAAATGAACACGGTGGATACCCCTGTTCATTGAACCATTTGCCCTGTTGGTTTGTTGTTATTGAAAACTTTCTGGGATGAAGCATTTAGCCGGATTAATCCTTATTTTTATCCTGTCGCTGCAGGCGGGTTCCTGCAGAAATTATCATCCTGTTAAACAATCTGTTAATGATATTGCGATGAGCCAATGCAATGATGATACCATTACCCTGGGTGCCGGTTGTTTCTGGTGTGTGGAAGCCATATTTCAGCAACTGAAAGGCGTTCATTCAGTTGAATCGGGGTATTCCGGAGGCCATACGGTGAATCCCACTTATAGGGAAGTATGCACCGGTACCACCAACCATGCTGAGGTATGTCAGATCACTTACGATCCGGCCATTATTTCTTTTACAGAAATACTTGAGGTTTTTTGGAAAACACACGATCCCACTACCCTGAACCGGCAGGGTGCCGACATCGGAACCCAGTACCGTTCGGCCATCTTTTACCATACCGGGGAGCAAAAACAAATTGCTGAAGAAATGAAGGCCCGGCTTAATGCTGCCGGAATATGGCAAGATCCGGTTGTAACCGAGATTGTACCATTCGAAAAATTTTATCAGGCAGAAGCCTATCATCAGGAATACTACTTTCAGAATACCTCCCAACCTTATTGTTCAACCGTGATTACACCCAAACTGGAAAAATTCAAAAAAGTCTTTTCGGATAAGCTCAAAGAAAAGTAGTATTTTAACACAGTGTTAAATGCTTTTCAACTGGAACAGCAGTTCCGGTATGGTTTAAGAATTCATGCTGTCTTTAAATGAAACAGGTTACCCGTATTTTTTTCTCAGCCGGTTTCATGGCTGTGATCCTCATAGTGTTTGCTGTATCTATTGGCTTGGCCACATTCATTGAAAATGATTTTGGGAGCGCAACGGCAAGAGCTGCTGTATATAACGCACGGTGGTTTGAAGTTCTTCTTTTACTGGCTGTTGTGAATCTTACGGGCAGCATCTTTACCCGAAAACTCTACACCTGGTCGAAATTACCGGTGATGGTCTTTCACCTTGCTTTTGTAATTATTCTGGCAGGCGCCGCAGTTACAAGATACAGCGGAACAGAAGGAACGACGGCGCTGAGAGAAGGACAGGCCACAGACCGTTTTCTGACTGACAAAACGTATATCACACTAACCATAACTGATTCAACGTCAAGAAGCCAGTCGAATTCATTTCCTGTTTTTTTCACAACATTGGGACGCAATAAAATAAAAAGGGATATCCGTTACCACGAAAAAAGTTTCAGGTTAAGCTGCAAATCGGTCATTTTCAATGCTGTTCCCGACATTACAGCCGACGCTAATGGCAAACCAATTGCAGAAATTATTTATGCTGATTCAACAGGCAGAAAAAGTGAGTTGATTGTTTCTGGTGAAATCAGAACGATCGGTCATACCCGGTTTGCCTTCAACACACCTGCCCCCGATTCACTGGCAATTGCTCTTTTTACCCTGGGAGATACCCTCGCTTTCACGGCTCCGTATCCGGTTACCCTGGCCAATATGACTGGAGAATCATACACCATACTCGAAGACAACCAGGTACACCCTTTTCTTTTGCATCAGCTTTACACCTTTGGTGAGCACATGATTGTACTCAACAAATTTCTTAACAGAGGAAAACAGGTGCCCCAAAGTTTTCATGAAGCCCAGGGAACCTTTATGAATGCACTTGAAATGGAATTGACATCAGGTGACCAGACCCGGACATTATACATATGGGGCAAGACCGGTGTCCCTGGTGTTCCTGAGCCGGTGAGCCTAAATGGATTTAATTTTTTAATTAGTTATGGATCAATTTATAAAGAGTTGCCATTTGAGCTAAAACTTTTCGATTTCAGTATCGAGCGTTATCCCGGTTCTCAAAGTCCCTCTTCCTTTGAAAGTGATGTTTTGCTTATCGATCTGCAACGGAAACTTCAAATCAGGCAGCTTGTTTACATGAACAATGTTTTGAAATACAAGGGCTATAGGTTTTATCAATCCTCATACGATCCAGATGAGAAAGGAACGGTTTTATCGGTGAATCGCGACCGTGTGGGTACCTTCATATCTTACCTGGGTTATTTTTTGGCGGGATTGGGTATGCTGTTCAGTTTGTTATTCAAAGACAACCGTTTCAGACAGCTTTCGTTGGAATTGCGAAAACTAGGGAAAATCAAAAGGGGAATGGCTGTGGTCTTCTTGTTGTTATTTCATGTTGCTGTCTTTGGTCAGCCTGCGCTGCACCCTAATCAACTTGTTCCGGTTAGCCGCGAGCATGCTGCCCGGTTCGGGAAGCTTCTGGTGCAGGATAACGGAGGTCGTATTGAGCCTGTGAATACCCTGAGTAATGAAATTCTCCGTAAAATCAGCAGAAAGAGCTCCCTCAAAGGTATGAATTCCGACCAGGTAATGCTGGGCATGTTGGCTTATCCCGATATCTGGCAACATGAGCCACTTATTCGTGCTACGCATCCTCAAATCCATGAAATTATAGGATCAAGTGAAAAATACCATGCCTTTTCAGCCTTTTTCAGGGATGATCAATACATCCTTCAAAGCTATATTGAAAAGGCATACAGGAAGAAAACCGCACTCCGGAGCAAGTTTGACAACGAAATCATCCGGCTCGATGAAAGAGTCAACATCACCTACCTGGTATTTTCAGGAGAGTTCATGCGCCTGTTCCCGGTTTCGGGTGACAGTACCCGCACCTGGCAAAATCCTCAAGGCATAAGGGGGAGAGCAACGCATCAAGACTCGGTTTTTGCAGAAAACATATTCTATTTATACATTCAGGAGGTGCAGCAAAGCATGAATTCAGGCAACTGGAAAGCACCTGACGACATACTGAATGCAATTGAACAGTATCAGATTAAAAATAATTCTGCTGCCATTCCGGCTCCAACCAGAATATCTCTTGAAATTTTAATGAACAAAACCGATATTTTTTCAAGAATATCAAAGTATTATGGATTAATCGGGGTGGCTTTGCTGCTGCTGCAGTTTATCGGATTGTTTCATACCCGACTTAAACTAAAAGTTCCGGTAATCCTATTTATCATTTTAATAATATTGGTATTTATTGCTCACTCGATTGGTCTCGGTTTGCGCTGGTACCTCTCAGGTCACGCGCCCATGAGCAACGGTTATGAGGCGCTTATTTATGTGGCATGGGCTGCTGTGCTGGCAGGACTCATTTTCGCCTCGCGGTCATCCATTACCTTAAGTGTTACTTCAATTTTAGCCTTCCTGATCCTATTTGTTGCCCATTTAAGCTGGATGGATCCCCAGATAACCAACCTGGTGCCTGTTCTTAAGTCATATTGGCTGGTTATGCACGTGGCAACCATTACTGCCAGTTACGGATTCTTTTCCCTGAGCGCCCTGCTTGCATTTATTAACCTTGTGCTGATAATCGTGAGAACTGCCCAGCGTGACTGTTACTTACAATTGAATATCAGGGAATTAACCGGAATTCTCGAAATGTCGCTCATGGTCGGGCTGTTCTTGTTGTTGACAGGTATATTCCTCGGCGCCGTTTGGGCAAATGAGTCGTGGGGACGCTATTGGGGTTGGGATCCCAAAGAAACCTGGGCGTTAATAACGGTGCTGGTTTATGCTTTTATTCTGCACATGCGGCTGATACCTGGATTAAAAGGCATTTATTCATTCAACCTGGCTTCGCTGTTGGGAATCGGTTCGGTTCTGATGACCTATTTCGGCGTAAATTACTATCTGTCGGGACTGCATTCCTATGCTGGTGGTGATTCGCTTTTGGTACCGGCTTTTGTATACGTAATTGTACTGATCATTCTTCTTTTGGCAGCAACGGCATATTGGCGTTTCAGGAAGCTGCCGATTCGAGAGGATCCGAAATAACCATCCGCGCTTTATCCATCAGTTCTTTCATGGATTCCTCATTGTGTCCCGCGATTTCAATAGGCTTATGAATGATCATTTGCACCTTACCCGGCATGATATCGAGGGTGCCGGTGGGCATGATGTCTTTGGTACCGCATATGGTTATCGGAAGCAGGGGCAAACCCAGATCAATTGCAAGTTTGAAGGCTCCCTTCTTGAAAGTTCCGGGTTGTCCGGTTATACTACGGGTTCCCTCGGGAAAGATAACTACCGAAGTGCCGTTGACTAGTTTCTTCTTGGCAGCATTCAGGGTTTCCAGGGCCACACGGGTGTTGGAACGGTCAAGGAAAATATGTCCAACCTTTTTGCTTCCAAAACCCACACCGGGAATTTTGGCCAGCTCTTTCTTCATCACCCATTTGATGTCGATTCCCAGCCAGCCGTATACTACAAAAATATCGTAAAGGCTTTGGTGGTTGGAAATGATCACGTAAGACCGGTCCTTTTCAATATGATGTTTTCCGGAAACCCGAACCCAAACAGGAGTTAAGAATGCATTGACACGCGACCAGATGACTCCGCCGAAATAACTGCCAACGCGTTGATTTACCAGTGAGGATACCACAACAGCAAGTATGCCAAAGAAAAAGGTATTGACCATGGCAAACGGCAGAAAGAACAACCATTTATAAGGCTGGTATAGAAAATATAAAACCCTATTATTCACAATATTGCTTTTGCACAAAAATAAAAAATCTAAATTTTTTTGGCAGAATAAGTAAAGGTTAATTTATTATTTAATTATAACTTTGTATATAATATTTAATTTAATGCTATGAAAGAAGGTAAAGTAAAGTTCTTTAATGAAAACAAAGGATTTGGATTTATTAAGGATGATGAATCAGGCAACGAGTACTTTGTTCATGTGTCGGGCCTGATTGACAAAATCAAGGAGGATGATAATGTATCATTCGAGCTTCAGCAAGGAAAAAAAGGATTGAATGCAGTGAATGTGAAACGAATATAATATTCGATCAGTACCCGAAAATTTTAATCCTTGAGGGTGTTTCAGTTGCGAAACACCCTCTTTTTTTTCAATTCGTCCGGAGCTTCGCCCCGAATCCCCACTTCATTCTTTGCCGACGCAAAGAACGAAGCAAGAAAAGTCAACCTGCCTGCCGGCAGGCAGGGACAAA
>CAZLLD010000079.1:0-12837 GCA_964560225.1 uncultured Bacteroidales bacterium | reverse complement strand
GGGGTCGGAAGTTCGAGTCTTCTCGCCCCGACAAATGAAAAAGCCTTCCTGTTTTCAGGAGGGCTTTATTTTTGAAGCAAGTGAAAATTTCATTTTCATTTGCGTAAAAAAATAAAGACCTTAATGAGCGAAGCGAATAAAGGCTTTTTCATTTACGTCTCCCCAATCGGAAGTCAGCGAGTCCGACCGCAGGAGGACGAGCAGTCTTCTCGCCCCGACAACAGAAAAAGGCTGTCTGAAAGCAGACAGCCTTTTCTGTTGTTATTATTGAGGCAAAACAATCCGGTAATTTCCGCTCAGGTGCATCAGGCCAAACAGGTATAACAGGCCATCATAATAGGGATCGAAATAGCCATCTTCATAAGGTTCCAGTTTGGCGTTCCATATAGCATCAACAAAGAGCCAGCTTTTGGCCTGGGTTCCCATGATTGAGGCTGCTGCAGAGGTGGATACCAGTCCAAGCGAATGACGCAGTTTCTGATATCCTCCTGCCGGCATAATCCTTTCGGGCAGCGTACCATCCAGGTTAAACTGATCTTCGAAGGTGTCAATTCCCCTGCTATACAGAAAATTCTGGATACGACGCCCGTAATCCTGCTGCCATTCTTTGTCTTTTGCGTACCACGAATAATCCATGGCAATGTTCATGGGCACCCGCCACGAGTCGTAACGGAAAACAGACCTGAATCGCGAATTTGCCGGCTGATTTCCGCTGTAATCACAGATATCAGGGTTCAGTCCGGTTACCGGGTGACAAACCTTTTTCAGAAAAACTCGGGAGGTATCGGCACAATCGCGGTAGAATTGCTCGTGTCCGTCTTTGGCAAATTCGGCCCATACCTCGAAAAAGGCCGGAAGGTGGTACGAAGGATCGGTCTGGTTATACCGCCCCGTTTCCGGAACAAAGCTGATTTGCTTGTGTTGCACGTTCAGGATATTATTGATACCCTGGCTGCCGTCTTTGCTCCACATGGCATCGAGAATTCTTCTGGCTTCGGCATAATAATTGATTCCGGTTTCGTTTCCCCAGCGGTTCGATGCAAACAACAACGAGGTTACAAAATAGAGTTCACCATCGGAAGCCGTTCCCGGCGAGTTCTGTTTGCCGGTTTGAGGATTGACCGACCAGGCAAAGTACCCGTCGCGCGGACCTCCCTGGTGCTGCATATAATGCTTCGACCAGCGCCAGATGCGGTCGAACACATCCTTTTTGTTAAGCTGAACGGCAATCATCATGCCATAAGATACGCCTTCGGTTCGCACATCTTTGTTTTTAATGTCGGAAACATAACCCATGCTGTCTCCCACCTCAAAGTAAACACGATTGGGGCCTTCGAACAAGTCGGAATAAGCTTTGGCTAATTTGGCATCAATGTCTTTCTGACTGTAACCTGCTTCCAGGAACAGATTCCGATACTTTCCGGTTTTGCGGGCCCCCTTTTTCCAGGGTTTCATTTTACCACGCGGATCCTTCACATCCCCCACACCACTATCTTGAGGCAAAGCAGGCAAAGAAAGAATAAATGTCAATATGAACAACGCGATTGTTTTTAAGCAATACGGCTTGTTTATCAAAAATTGATTAACTCTTTTCATACAGGTTACTTTTAAAATTGCAAATCATTAATAATTTCATAAAAATAAAACAATAAATTACATAGTTTAATTTATTCATCAATTAACAGCCTGTTTCATTTCACCTGGTAAAGTATTGAATTTGCTACGAAAAATCAAAATAAATAATGCCACTAAAACACCAAAGCATTGTGTTTATTATCATATTCATTTGCCGGAATACAAAAATCAGTTTCTCATGCCTTTGTGACTACGTGGCTGAAAATTTTCATATAAACAACAATTACTACATTCACCTCTAATATTTCTTTAAACCACACATTTATGAACTCATTCCGCCTGGTGATTATGGTTGTTCTCGCACTGGGAATCAGTTGTTCATCCCAGGCTCCCAAAGATTCGGCAGTTGGAATCAATGGTAAACTGGTTGTTTCGGGCACGCAACTGGTAAACGAAAAAGGCAGTCCTGTAATGCTACGTGGTGCCAGTTTCGGTTGGCACAACCTGTGGCCCCGGTTTTATAACGTAAAAGCGGTTGAGTGGCTGGTGAACGACTGGAAATGCAATGTGGTAAGGGCATCCATGGGTGTGGCCATTGAGGACAATTACCTTGAAAACCCTGAATTCGCGCTGAAATGCGTGGACAATGTAGTTAAAGGAGCCATTAAAAGTGGCGTTTATGTGCTGATTGATTTTCACAGTCATAAAAAGCATATCGAAGAAGCCAAAAGGTTTTTTGAGATGATGGCCATGCAATATGGAAATTATCCGAATGTGATTTATGAGATCTGGAATGAGCCGGATTATTACACCTGGAAAGAGGTGAAGGAATATTCGGCTACTGTTATTGATGCCATCAGGGCTATTGATCAGGACAACATCATCCTGGTGGGTTCACCGCATTGGTGCCAGGATCTGGATACCGTATCCATGGATCCGATTACCGGTCGTACCAACATCATGTATACGATGCATTTCTATGCAGGAACACACAAGAAATGGCTGCGCGATCGCACCGATGCTGCCATGAAAAAAGGAATACCGGTTTTTGTATCTGAATGTGCAGGTATGGAAGCAACCGGAGACGGTCCCATTGACGAAGCCGAATGGAATGAATATGTAAACTGGATGGAGGATCGTAAGGTCAGCTGGATCGCCTGGTCCGTATCCGACAAAAACGAATCGTGCTCTATGCTGATTCCCCGTGCTTCATCCTTTGGTGAATGGACCGATGATGTGATTAAAAAGTGGGGGAAGATTACCAGGCAAACTTTATTGGATAAGCACTCGGAATAGAAAATGAGGCTGCCACTAAAAGTCAAAAATAAGCGTAGTCTTTAGATTACGTTTTGTTTTCAGGGGTTATTGAAATCAATATATGAGACCATTCTGAAACATGTTGAAACTTAATATCAATAAGGTCGTAAAACCCTTATCGTAAGGCAATAAACAACCCTTAATACAAATAACATGAAAAATGCAATTCAACTCATATTAATCGTTTTCTGTGTTTTAATTTTTAATACCGGATGCGAGAAAGACAAGGAGGCTACTCCCGAGATTCAGGTTGCGGATTTGGTTGGTGATTGGATACTGGATTCATTGGATTTTAACGGGATTACATACATCCCTGGGCAGAATATGGGTCAGTTAATAACTGCTGGTTACGATTATGTCATGATCAGTTTACTACCTTTAACCACCACCGAATTGGGGATATATGACCATACAGGTAATTCGGGTTTAAGTTCCGATGTCAGACCCTATACATTGTCAGAAAATACTATCGATTATGGCAACGGAGCTATGGTGTTTTATATTGAAAATTGGAAAACTTTTAATGGCACGGTATTAAGGCTGAAACTGATAAGTTCAACCATCTCAATATCAACACCAATCAATGGAATTTACAGCTTAACAAAAGCATTATAAAATGTATCCAAACCTTTGATGGGTTATTGGATTGCCTGGTGCCCGGCTGTTTCACATCAACATGTTGGTGAAGCATCTGTCTATCGAATATTATGAGCCCGGCCTGAAGTTCGGAGCCAGCTGAAACATTTTGCCTGCTGCAAGATTTCAAAACCTTTGCCGGCCTGCTTTAAAGTATTCTTATTTCTGTTTACTGATTATCAGATACATTTTATTATCTTTATTTCGCTTTTGGATCGTTTTATCATATATAACTTAACTGATCCGCGATGCAAACCCTGCCTGCCAACTACTACCGGATGTTCCCTGAACATCATTTTGCATTTGTCAGCATACAAACTGAAGTATTCTCTGTTCAGGAAGCCATTCAAATCAATCAGGAATACAAAACTGACAAAGCTTATTCCGATATCTTTTATCTGCTGATCGTGGTAAATGAAAGATGTACTCCCGGTTTTACAGCAAAGGAACTGCAAAGGCTATCCCAAATTTATGTGAATGAATTTCAAACCAACAACCACAGGAAGGTGGTATGGCTGGTTTCGCAACCTTTTGTCACCGCCATGACACATCTTTTCGTTGCGTACACGAATGATTTGTATTGCTCAACCCTGGAAGGAGCCTATGAGTTGCTGGATATGCCGATGGAATACAAAGATTTCTTAGACCTGATCAATATTTCAGAACAGCCGGCATCACCCGCCCGGCAGATGTAATAACGGGTATTCCGGGCGCGATGATGCCAGTTCTGATTTTATGCCAATTCAAACCGGTCGAGATTCATTACCTTATCCCAGGCAGCCACGAAATCTTTTACGAATTTTTCATGGGCATCCGAACTTCCATAGACCTCAGCCAACGCCCTGAGTTCGGAGTTTGAACCGAAAATCAGATCGACCCGCGCGGCTGTCCATTTGACCTTGCCGGTGGCACGATCAACACCTTCAAAGGTTTCCCGTGTGTCGGAAGTTGGTTTCCAAACAATTCCCAGGTCAAGCAGGTTCACAAAGAAATCGTTAGTGAGCACCTCGGGACGACTTGTGAATACACCGTGCCTGGTGTTGCCGCAATTGGCATTCAGCACGCGCATGCCGCCAATCAGCACGGTCATTTCAGGTGCGGTTAAAGTGAGCAGGCGGGCCTTGTCAACCAGTAATTCTTCAGCTGATATGGAATATGACTTTTTCAGATAATTGCGGAAACCGTCAGCCGCAGGTTCCAAATAGGTAAACGATTGTACATCGGTTTGTTCCTGAGTAGCATCAGTGCGACCCGGTGTAAAAGGAACCTGAATGGCAACACCTGCATCTTTGGCTGCCTTTTCAATACCGGCACAACCGGCAAGCACGATGAGGTCGGCTATGGAAACCTTTTTACCGGTTGGCTGGGCTTTGTTGAATTCGTTGCGAATTTCATCCAGTATCTTAAGCACTTTGGCAAGTTGTACCGGATTGTTGACTTCCCAATCTTTTTGCGGAGCCAACCGGATGCGGGCACCGTTGGCGCCACCACGCTTATCCGATCCGCGGAAAGTGGCTGCCGATGACCAGGCCGTGTAAACGAGCTGCGATACAGGCAAACCCGAAGACAAAACTTTTTGCTTCAGTATGGCCACATCCTTCTCATCAATCAGTGGATTCTCTGGTGCCGGAACCGGATCCTGCCAGATCAGTTCTTCGGCAGGCACCTCGGGCCCCAGGTAACGTGAACGTGGACCCATGTCGCGGTGCGTTAGTTTAAACCAGGCACGGGCAAAGGCATCGGCAAATTCGTCGGGATGCTCCATAAACCTCCGTGAGATCTTTTCATAAACCGGATCAAAACGCAGCGACAGATCAGTGGTCAGCATTTTCGGAGCATGGCGTTTTTCTTTGTCGTGCGCATCGGGCACCGTGCCTTCTCCCATACCGTGTTTCGGACGCCATTGGTGTGCACCGGCCGGACTTTTCTCCAATTCCCATTCGTAACCAAACAGATTCCAGAAGAAGTTATTGGACCATTTGGTTGGTGTAGTTGTCCAGGTTACCTCCAGTCCGCTGGTGATGGTATCACCTCCTTTACCTTTGCCAAAAGTGCTTTTCCAACCCAGTCCCTGTTCTTCAATAGGTGCTGCTTCGGGTTCAGGACCAACATGAGCTGCATCACCCGCACCATGGGTTTTGCCAAACGTGTGACCTCCGGCTATCAGTGCTACGGTTTCTTCATCGTTCATGGCCATTCGGGCAAAGGTTTCACGAATGTCTTTTGCCGCGGCCAGCGGATCGGGATTTCCACCTGGTCCTTCGGGATTCACATATATGAGACCCATCTGAACGGCAGCAAGAGGATTGTCGAGGTCCCGCTCACCTGAATAGCGCTCTTTATCTTCGAGCCACTTGGTTTCAGCACCCCAGTATACATCTTCCTCCGGTTCCCACACGTCAGCGCGTCCGCCGGCAAAACCAAAGGTTTTAAAGCCCATTGATTCGAGGGCCACATTTCCGGTAAGAATCAACAAATCGGCCCAGGATATCTTCTTCCCGTACTTCTGCTTGATGGGCCATAACAACCGGCGTGCCTTATCGAGATTCACATTGTCAGGCCAGCTGTTAAGGGGTGCAAAGCGCTGCTGGCCGCCACCGGCACCGCCGCGACCATCGCCAATGCGATAAGTACCGGCGCTGTGCCAGGCCATGCGGATAAAAAACGGACCGTAATGCCCGAAATCTGCCGGCCACCAATCCTGAGAATCAGTCATCAGCTTGCGCAGATCATTCTTAAGAGCTTCATAATCGAGTTTCTTAAACTCTTCAGCATAATTGAAATCTTCACCCATCGGATCAGACAATGATGAGTGTTGCCGAAGTATGTGTAGCTTCAACTGATTGGGCCACCAGTCGCGGTTTTTTGTTCCGCTACTGCCCACACTTTGCTTTCCAACAGCTCCCGTTACCGGACATTTACCTGTATGTTCAGCCTTGTTTTCCATAGTTGGTATATTTAAGTTATTACAGATAATTTTATTATGCGTTACGATGATCATCCTTACTGCCCGAGTGAGGCACTGTTGGTATCAGCCATCCCATAACCATGGTTCCGGTTATACCAACCATAACAACAACAATCCTTACTTTCAATGATGAAATAAACAACAGGCATGAAAGAGCAATCATAGACCACATGGTAATAATGGCACTGATTTTATTTCTTTTCGTCAATCCTTTGTTCACCTGATAACGGGTTATATAGGAACCAACATATTTGCTTGAAATCAGTTTTTGATACAGCCTGTCGGAACTTCGTAGGTATAATCCCGCCGAAAGCAATAGAAAAGGAGTTGTAGGTAAACCTGGAACAGCAATACCAATGACGCCAATACAAAGCGACAAGGCACCTAACAAGATCATTATGGGTTTTAACAAATCCATCACCGGGTTTTACGTTTAATTATGTATAATCTATTGTGCTATCAGCCTAAAATGGAACTTATATCCCATTAAAGCACAACTACTTTCTTATATTATATATTTATTTCTATTTAAGATTTATTCTCTTTTAAGAATGAATAAAGATAAGAAATAAATTCTACTAAGTCAAGTTTATTGAAGAAAAAAACTTGATTGGAATGAGGTTTTTTTTGAATTGCGGAGTTACAGGAATACACAAGGACTCCTTGATTCACCGGATATCATAATGATTTCGCAGGATGGCTGCAAACCAGGGCTCAGGGATGAGACGCTTTACCCTGACCGCCAGTTTTTGCTTCCAGGAGCCCACGATATATCGATCGGCCGGCCTTTTCTTTTCAAGAATTCGATAAATTTTTTGGGCAAGTACTTCGGGATTCATTCCACTATTCTCCTCCCGTTCAATTACCGCCAGGGTTTTTCTGAACTGAAGTTCATAGTCATGAATATTGTCGGCTGCGAACACGTTTTTTCGGGATGCCGTGTTTTTGGTATGAAAGTCACCCGGATTGATCACAATGACACTGATGTTGAATTGCCGCAATTCCATACGGAGTGCTTCACTCAGACCCTCAAGTGCAAACTTGCAGGCTGAATAATAACCCATGAAAGGTAATCCCATCAGTCCGCCAATAGAACTGATATTGATGATGGTACCGCTCCCCTGCCCCCTCATGAACGGAAGAACAGCTTTAATGGTGTGAACAACGCCCATGAAATTGGTTTCCATCTGGAGCCGGATGTCCTCATAGGGATATATCTCAATGGCGCCTCCTGTATGGATACCGGCATTGTTGATCAGGATATCAATTCTTCCTTCTTTCTCAATTATGGCATCGATGCAGTCCTTTACATCCTGTGCATTGGTAACGTCGGCCTTCAGTACCCTTACCATGGGTCCATGATCACAGTCGGAGCGACAAGTTCCGTAAACAATATAACCCTTTTGTGCAAGCAGCGTGGCTGTGTGTTTGCCGAAACCGGAAGACACGCCTGTAATAAAAACAACTTTACCCATATTCATTAATTGTCAGACAGCTTCATCCTGATGAATGAAGACGCAAGTTAATGAATTGCAACAAGAAATCAGCCAATAAACGTATAGGCCTTTCCGCTCTTTCCGGCCCTGCCGGTTCTGCCGATGCGATGGATATAACTGTCCATATTCTGGGGCTGCTGGTAATTAATCACATGGGATACATTATCAATATCAAGCCCTCTTGCGGCCACATCTGTGGCAACCAGTACATTGATCCGCCTGTTTCTGAACGATTCAAGGGCATTCAACCTGTAGTGTTGTGATTTGTTGCCATGAATTTCATCAGCCTTGATTCCTGCTTTACGCAGATTTTTGCATATTTTGCTAACCCAACGCTTGGTGTCGGCGAAAATCAGCACTTTTTCAAAATCGGGGTTTTGAACCAGGTTGAGCAACATCGCCATTTTATTCTCTCCTTCTGAAACCCTGATGATCTCCTGATCAATATTGTCGCCGCTGTTGTTGCTGTTATGCAACCGAACCTCAACAGGTGATTTTAACAATTGGCCTATCAAGGCTTTCTGACTTCTGTTTTCAGTGGCAGAAAAAAGAATGGTTTGTTTCCGGTTTCTCATACCATCAACAATTCTAAGTATGCCGGGGGCAAATCCCATATCGAGCAACCGGTCAAATTCGTCGAGTACCAGCGTTGAAAAATTACCAAGCTCAATGACCCTTTGCTGAACCATATCCTGAATACGACCAGGTGTTCCGATAATTACATGGTTGGGTTTTCTCAGTTTCATGAGATCCTTTCTCACATCGGTGCCACCAATCAGACTTTCGCTATAAAGCCTGAGTCCTGAAGCAATACTTTTGAATTCCTTTTCGATCTGAAGTGCCAGCTCGCGGGTAGGTGATATAACCAGTATCTGGTTTGCCGGATTCTTACCCAACAAGTTGTGCGCCAATGGGATTAGAAATGCTCCGGTTTTTCCGGTTCCGGTTTGAGCCAGCCCCATCAGATCGGCACCTCTAAGAATTGGTTCTATAGATTTGTCCTGTATTTCAGTTGGCGCCACATAGCCCTTTTGCAGTAAATTGGCAATGATGGACTGATTTACAGGGAGGTCCTGTATGGAACGATGTGATATATATTGGGTTTCAATAACAGGCTGAGCTTTCTTTACAAACAAACCGGCGTCCATCATCTTTTTGACGGGACGGCTCTGTTGTGCAGGTTTTTTTCTGAATGTGGCAGATTTTTGTTGTCTTGTTGATTCCTTTTGTGCGTACTTCATTTAAAAAATAATTTGGTTAAATACTCAAAACACCATTATTAACCAAATCATTATAAAATGGAGTAATGCATGTTTTCTAAAACTTCTAGCGGGGATGAATAAAATCCAGGGTCAATTGCTAAAAACTTGGCACAAAGATAATGAATTATTTGAAAATTAAGAATTTGTTTGCGCCGGTGCATATTTTATTTCATCTTTGTATGAATGACGACCATCAAAGGCGCCACATACGTGAACAAGAAAAAATTGATGGGCAACAAACTAAACCAATTATTGAGCTTGTTGAAAGGTTATTTTGGACTTTTCCTGAGCATCAGCTTTGGTATCTTTCTATTCATACTTTTCTTTCAGCCTTTTCCGATTGACAGTATGGATTTTAATAACAGGCTGATATTTATGGCCGGAATGGGTGCCATTGTGTTTTTCATGATGGCAATGATACGGGGTTTATTTACAGCCTGGATTCCGGATGAGAGGGCATCAGATGAAAATCCTGTATTTTTAATATTTTTAAGAGGTTTCAGCTTACTTTTATTCAGCTCGGTTGCCTTTGCATTCTATCTGCGCTATGTAGGTAAAGTTCACATTTCTTTCTTTATCATGCTGAAAGTATCCTTAATTTGCCTGGCACCACCTGTTGTATTGCGGATTTACGACGTCATCACCAACCTGAAGAACAGCAACAGTCAGCTTTTACAGGAAAAGAATGTCGTGCAGAATATGATTGAAAAGTATGAAGACGATATCCTTAACAAATCGATCGAATTGACTTCCGAAACAGGAACTGAAACCCTGGAGTTGAAGATATCGGATATTATGTTGATCCGTTCTGCCGACAATTATGTTGAAGTGGGATATCTTGAAAGTGATGAGATCAGGAAAAAACTGATTCGGAACACCTTGAAAGGGTTAGAATCACAGTTAAGGGCATATCCCGGTTTTGTGCGCTGTCACCGAACCTGCATCGTAAACGCTCATTACATCGAAAGACTTGAAAAAAAGCAAGACAGCTATTGCATTTCATTAACCGGTTACAATGAAAAGGTCCCCGTTTCCCGACAATACCTACTAAAAATCAGGGAATTGCTTTAGTCCGGAAGGGTGAGTGTCGCCCACCCCTGCGTATGATCATCCGCCACATTTCAGCGCTGTTAAAAGCTTAAAAGCATACAATAGCCACATTCTGCTTTACTTAGGGAAAACCGCAAGCTAATTTTGTGCAGTTTTATGCGAATTTCTTAAACCAATTTCATGAACATTCTGCTTGTATATCCCAAGTATCCGGATACTTTCTGGAGTTTTAAGCACGCACTTCGATTTATTTCCAAAAAGGCTGCCATACCGCCGCTGGGTTTGATTACCGTTTCAGCCATGTTACCCAATGACTGGCAGAAGAGACTGGTGGATCTGAACACCGAAGAACTGACCGATCAGCAGATCATGTGGGCCGATTATGTTTTTCTGAGTGCCATGTATATCCAGAAGGAGTCGGTTGACCGGATAATCAGCAGGTGTGTGCGGAACAAGGTCAAAATAGTAGCCGGGGGACCCCTGTTTACACAGGATTACGAGAATTATCCACAGGTTGATCATTTTGTACTGAATGAAGCTGAGATAACATTGTCGCCTTTTCTGGAAGATATTGAGACCGGAAGGATTCCTCAACGGATCTACCGAACCGATGCATATGCCTGCATGGAGGATTCTCCGGTGCCAGATTACCATCTGCTCAACCTGAAGCATTACGCTTCCATGAGTCTTCAGATTACCCGGGGATGCCCTTTTAACTGCGACTTTTGTGAAATCACCTCATTGCTCGGGCACAAGGTAAGAATGAAAACCACCGCTCAGGTGCTGCGTGAACTGGATGCATTATATGCATTAAACTGGCATGGAACGGTTTCGGTGGTTGACGACAATTTCATCGGAAATCGCCGCGAAATCAAGGAAACCCTGTTACCTGCCATGAAGCAATGGATGAAAGACCACGAGTATCCATTTATCTTTACCAGCCAGGTGTCTATTAACCTTGCCGATGACGAGGAATTGCTCTCGGAAATGGTCAAAGCCGGTTTCGGCTCGGCATTTATCGGAATTGAGACGCCTGATGCCGTTTCACTTCATGATTGTAACAAAGTTCAGAACAAGAACAGGGACCTGCTGCAGTGTGTTAAGAAGATACAGCAGGCAGGTATCGACGTCTCAGCCGGTTTTATTATAGGATTTGACAGTGATACACAATCAATATTTCAGCGGCAAACAGATTTTATTCAGCAAAGCGGCATTGTATCTGCCATGGTGGGATTGCTTAACGCGCCCAAAAATACCCGGCTTTATCAACGGCTTGAAGCCGAGAACCGGCTTACTGTGGATGCAACGGGAAGCAATACTGATTTTTCCATGAATTTTACACCGGCAATGGACAAGCAGGTGTTGATGAACGGTTACAAATCGGTCATTCAAAGCATTTATGCTGTAAAACCTTATTATAAGAGGCTGCGCATGTTTCTTCAAAACTACCAGCCCCGCAAATCGAGGCCAAAGAAAGTGGAATTTGCCGGACTTATAGCGTTCTTTAAAACAGTGATCATTATTGGCATGATCAATCGCGGCAGATTTGAATACTGGAAAATACTGACATGGACACTTTTCAGAAGGCCCGAGTTATTCATGGACTCGATGACTTATGTGGTGTATGGATATCATTACAGGAAGGTATATGGATTGAACCGGTCAACTGTGTGAAACCAAATTATTACAATACCTTCTTAATAAATATCCCTGGAGAAAGTCGTTTATCACCCTGAGGGTTACCCACCCATAAACAGGCTTTTGCCGGCAAATTCGGGGTCACAGGTGAGGTTCACCCGAAGTTTTCGGAAACCAGCTTCATCTCCCGGTGTTGGTATATGAGTTAAATGCACTTCGCATCCCTGCAAGTATTTCAGGTTCTCAAGCGCCATTTGTGCTGCCGGGTTCGACAAGGCACTGATCCCCAGCACAATTAAAGTTTCATCCACATCCAGGCTCACCATTTTGCCATTGAGAATATCTTTTTTCAGGTGGGTAACTGAGTCAATCAGGCTTTGTGGCAACAGGTACATATTATCGGGCAAGCCTGCCAAATGCTTGCTGGCATTTAATATCAGGCTGGATGCTGCATGCAGCAGGCTGGAGTTTTTTCCCGTGATGATGGTACCATTGCGCAATTCCATGGCTGCTCCGCAAAATACCCCGGCATTGCCCTTGCCGGTATTCTCGGCATCCTTTGCGGCTTCCCGGGCAGGCCAAACCACCTTGCGGTCGGCTATTTTGGCACCTGCCTTTTTCATGATCAGGTTAATGTGATCAAGAGAATCTCTTTCTGCTAACCCCAGTGCATATTCCACGGAACACCTGAAATATCTGCGAATAATCTCCTGATGTGAAGCTTCTGACACGATACCATCATTGATAATTCCTGCACTGGCACGATTAACACCCATGTCAGTCGGCGACAGGTACATGGATTCTCCACCGGTAATTTTTTCAATAATGCGCTTGAGGAGATGGAATGCTTCAATATCGCGGTTATAATTAACTACCTCAACCTGATAAGCTTTCA
>CAZLLD010000078.1:0-13040 GCA_964560225.1 uncultured Bacteroidales bacterium | reverse complement strand
GGATCACATGGGTAATCTCCATCAGGTAATCATCGGTAACATTGGCCAGGTGATAGGTTGGCAATCCATCGGTTTTAAAGAGCACTTTGTCATCGAGCAGGCGGGTATGAAAGGTAACCTCTCCCCTGATGAGATCATGAATGGTTACCTCCTCATCCGCGGGCATTTTAAACCGGATCACATGAGGTGCACCCGTTTCCAATAGCCGTGTTACCTCTGTTTCCGAAAGGGTAAGTGAGTTGCGGAGTGTTAACCGGGTATTGTTGTCGTACTGAAATACCTTTCCTTCCGATTCGTATTGCTTCCGCAAGGCATCCAAAGTTTCCGTTTCGTCAAACGCATAGTAGGCGTGCCCACGATCCACAAGCTCTTCGGCGTATTGCCGGTATAATTCTTTCCGGTGACTCTGCCGGTAGGGCTCGTGAGGTCCGCCAACATCGGGACCTTCGGAATACTCCAGTCCGCACCATTTAAGTGATTCCATAATATAATCCTCGGCTCCGGGCACAAACCGCGCCTGGTCGGTGTCTTCAATACGCAGAATAAAATCGCCCTGGTGTTTCATCGCAAACAGGTAATTGAATAAGGCTGTCCTCACACCCCCAATGTGCAACGGCCCGGTAGGGCTCGGTGCAAACCGTACACGAACTTTTCTTGACATGATCTCAAATTTGTGGTAAAGATAATGAATGATGTGATGAGTCTTGTTATGAGGTAATCAATTATCTTTGGTTTTAGAACCAAGATCAAAGACCCAAGATCAAAGATCAAAGACAGCGGCAGTAGCAGTAGCAGTGGCAGCAGCAGTGGCAGTGGGAATGGCATACTACACAACTCTTATCTCACAGCTCGCAGCTCGTAGCTTTTTCAAGACTGCATGACTGCACGACTAAAAAGACATAGAAGACCAGCAGACCAGCAGACCAGAAGACCAGCAGACCAGAAGACCTGAAGACTTAATAGACTTAGCAGACAAAAAGATGCCTCACCCCCTTCAAACCTATTACTCGCGCATTTACAGGTCGTATGACCTGGTGAACCGGCTGTTTACCTTGGGGCTCGACAGGAAATGGCGCCGGTACACGGCACAAAAATGCCTCGAAAGCAAGCCCCTGCAGGTTATCGATCTTTGCTGCGGAACGGGTGACCTGGCCATTGCCATCAGCCGGCAAGCCGATGAAGAGGTATCCATAACAGGGTATGACCTGAATGCCGAAATGCTGGCGCTGGCCCGGAAAAAAGCATCGCGGTTCCCACACCCCCCGGTATTCATTCAGGGCGATGCGGCCTCCATGCCTTTCAATAGTGACAGTTTGGATTGCATCACCATTGGCTTCGGCTTCCGCAACCTCACCTGGGAGAATCCACAGCGTGATGTGTTCATCGGCGAAATGGCGCGGGTTTTAAAACCAGGTGGCCGGCTGCTCATTCTCGAAAGTGCCCGGCCAGAAAACAAAGTGACAGCCTGGCTGTACGACCTGTACCTGAAATTCATCCTGATCCCGTTGGGGGGCGTCATTTCGGGAAACAGCGAAGCCTACCGGTACCTGGCAGGGTCTTCCTCCGGTTTTTATCCTTTCGGTGAACTACAATCCATGCTTCGAAGCCACCGCCTCAGCCTGCAAAAAGAACGCACTTTTCTGTTCGGCGCCGTAAATCTGCTGATTGCCATCAAAACACCCGGAGGATAACTTTACTTCATCATCCCGTCCAAAACACTATCTTTGTTCTTAGAAAAAGCTATTAGCTGTTGGCCCTGCCTGCCAGCAGGCAGGCCTTGGCTCTTGGTTCTTGGTTCTATATTCTACACTATGATTGAAAAACTAAACACCCTCTGCAGCGGCACATTCATCAGCTTCCTGGGAATTGAGTTTACCCGGGCAGGAAACGATTTTGTTGAGGCCACCATGCCTGTCGACAACAAACTGCAGCCCATGGGACTCCTGCATGGCGGGGCATCTCTGGCGCTGGCCGAAACCGTTGCCAGCGGAGGTTCCTACTTGCTGGTCGATCCCGAAAAATTTGACGTCCTTGGATTGCAGGTATCGGGCAATCACATTTCAACCGTGAATAAAGGCAAACTTTTGGCCCGTGCCGAAATCATTCACCGTGGAAAAACAACCCATGTGTGGGATGTTCAAATCAGGGATGAAAAAGATAAACTTATTTCCATTACGCGGGTTACTATGATGGTTGTTAAGAAGAAATAACAGTTCTCAAATGCAATATAAATTAAAGTACAGGAATAAAATTGACCATGCCCTGAAAACCTGTATGAGCCGGCAGGTACATTTTGCGGCTTATAAACTGCCGGGTGACAACCCTGCTACCCTGATCATTCAAAAAGACCCGGAGATAAAGCCCATAAAGGACATCACACAGAAGTTGCCCGACAAAGGTTTTCTTATTGTTCCATTTTCCACTTCGGATAACAATGCCTACCTGATCCGACCTGACATCATCTTTCGTGAAGAATCTGAAATGGGTGATCTTGAATCTTTAAATCAGCTCCCTGAAAGGATTTCATGCCATACTGGCAACCAGGAGCCCTCAGAAACCAGCCGGAAAGAATACCTTGATCTCATTCAGCACTCTATTGTAAAAATAAACTCAGGTGATTTTGAGAAGGTTGTCTTGTCAAGAGTGAAACCGGTTGAGGGTAATTTTACCGCCCAATTGCCAGCCGTTTTTCTTGCCTTGTGCGAGACTTATCCCCATGCCTTTGTTTACCTGTTTCATGTTAACGGACAATGCTGGACAGGTGCCACTCCCGAACCTTTTGTTTACAGCCATAAAGGCAACCTGAACACAGTATCTCTTGCAGGAACCAGGCCTTTCAACAGTGAAAACCTGGATATTGACAACTGGAATCATAAGGAAAAACAGGAACAGGAATACGTGACCCGGTATATTGAGAGAACATTGAACACCTATGGCGTTACAACCTATTCCCGCAGTGGCCCGTTTATTGCCAGAGCCGGAAACCTGATTCATTTGCGAACCGATTTCGCTTTTTCAGCGGTGGCTTTGGGCGATCGTTTGCCTTCTCTGATACACACCCTGCATCCCACACCTGCAATCTGCGGCATGCCTGCCAACAGCGCACTGGAATTTATCAGGAAACATGAAAATTACAACCGTGAATATTACACCGGATTCCTGGGCCCTGTTGGAATTGACGATCTGCTGCAGCTTTTCGTTAACCTGCGGTGTATGAAAGTACTGGAAAACAAACTGATTCTTTACACCGGCAGCGGCATTACCGATGAATCTATTCCAGGGGAGGAATGGGAAGAAACAGAGATCAAGGCAGAAACAATTCTTGCCGTACTTAATAAAATCAAATAAATGATTCACCCCAAACAGCATATAGCTGACCTGCCGGCATTATTACAGCAAAAGGGACTTGAGCATGTGGTGATTTCACCCGGTTCACGCAGTGCTCCGTTAATAGCTGCTTTTTACCGGGTATTTGAAGAGAACTGCCTGAGCATTGCCGATGAACGCAGCGCAGCTTATTATGCCCTTGGGATAGCCTTATATACCGGTAAGCCGGTCGCCATCATCTGCACTTCAGGTACTGCCGTGCTGAATTATGCGTCGGCCCTCGCCGAAGCTTATTATCAGCAAATCCCGTTGTTGGCCATTACGGCTGACCGTACCCCTGAGTGGATCGATCAGCAGGAAAACCAGACCATCCGGCAGCGCAATATTTACCAGCCCTTTGTAAAGGAAAGCTTTGAAATGCCTGTAATCATGGCTTCCTCTGATAATCTGTGGCACACCCACCGAATGGTCAATGAAGCATTCGACCTGTGCATGACTCCCTGTAAAGGCCCGGTGCATATCAATGTTCCGCTTGCTGAGCCGCTTTACGACGAATTGCCCCCTGTTTCCGAAGGCATGCATATTATTGACCGGTTCATTCCCGTTGCAAAACCTGAATTAACCGATGAACTTGTGCAGGAATGGAATGATGCACGCGGCATCCTGATTGTACACGGACAGGACTCTCCGGATTCTGAAACCTCACATGTTTTGCCTGTTCTCATGTCGGATTCACGTGTTGTGATTGTGGCCGAAAACATTGCCAATATTGCCTCACCCGGAATCATTTCCGCATCCAACCTCATGCTTTCCAATGCCCGTGATAACAATCTGCCCTACCCCGACCTGGTCATTCACAGTGGCGGACACGTGGTTTCCAAAGCGCTTACCGGATACCTGCGCAGGGCTGCGCAAGTGAAATTGTGGCGGGTTGGGCCCGATCCCACACTGACTGATACCTACAAGCAAGCCTTGCGGCATATCCATTGTCCCTCTCATACGTTCTATCAGGCGTTGACCGGTATGGTGCAAAAAGGGAAAAAAACCGAGTGGGCGCATCAATGGCATCAGCATGATGAAACTACACGGCTGAAGCTTGATGAGACATGGCCTCATCTGCCCTTCTCCGATGCGGTGGTATTCCGGCATATGTGTAACTCTATCCCCGACAATACTTTGGTTGCCCTGGGAAACAGCAGTGTAATAAGATATTCACAACTGTTTTCAACAAACTTGTTGGCACATTATTACGCAAACCGTGGTGTATCGGGTATCGATGGCAGTCTTTCCACCGCATCCGGCATTGCCCTCGCTTCAGGTAAATTAACACTGGCCATACTGGGTGATCTTAGTTTCCTTTACGATTCCAATGCACTGTGGAACCGGGAATTGCCGCATAACCTGCGTATCGTTGTGATCAACAACCATGGCGGCGGCATATTCCACATACTGAAAGGTCCCTCAGAAAAGCCGGGATTTAAAAAACTGGTGGAAGCACACCATCCGGTAAATATTCATAAATTAGCAGAAGCATACGGATTGCATTATCACTTTGCAGGGGATCTCAACTCGCTGGCAGCAGTTTGGCCCGATTTTATGAACAAAAACCAGACGGCATCCGTTTTAGAGATTGAAACTGCCCCTGCAGTCAGTGCAACCGTATTCCGCAAGCTGATGAATATGTGTGGCTAACAATATTTTTATGTCAGGCATGAGAAACTGGACCACCCTGAAGCAATATGACGAGATACTGTTCGACTACTTTGAAGGCATAGCCCGGATTACCATCAACAGGCCCCGTTACCGCAATGCTTTTACTCCCGACACCACAAGGGAAATGTGCGATGCCATGACCCAATGCCGTGAGAATCCCGACATTTCCGTTGTTGTGCTTACCGGGGCTGGTGACAAGGCGTTCTGCAGCGGGGGAGATCAAAACGTGAAGAGTTTTGCCGGCTACATCGGCAAGGATGGTGTTCCCCGGCTCAACATCCTGGATCTGCAAAAACAAATCCGTTCCATACCCAAACCTGTTGTAGCTATGGTAAACGGTTATGCCATCGGCGGAGGCCATGTGCTGCACGTGGTATGCGACCTGACTATTGCCTCTGAAAATGCCGTATTCGGACAAACCGGTCCCCGTGTGGGCAGCTTTGACGCCGGATTCGGTTCGTCATACCTGGCCAGGGTAGTCGGCCAGAAAAAAGCCCGTGAAATTTGGTTTCTATGCCGCCGGTATACTGCATCAGAAGCCTTGGAAATGGGACTGGTGAACCAGGTTGTTCCCCTGGCCGACCTCGAAAATGAAACCGTTGCCTGGTGCAAAAAAATGATGGAACACAGTCCGCTTGCCCTGCGCATGATCAAAGCCGGGTTGAACGCGGAACTCGACGGACAGGCAGGAATCCAGGAACTGGCCGGAAATGCCACCATGCTGTATTACATGACTGAGGAAGCCCAGGAAGGAAAAAAGGCCTTTCTCGAAAAAAGAAAACCTGATTTCAACAAGTATCCCAAACTGCCATGACACAGAAGCTGAAAATATGGATTCATGCCTTCCGGCTCCGCACGCTTCCCCTGGCCCTGTCAAGTGCCATTCTTGGAAGCTTTCTGGCCTTTGCGCACGGCAATTTCCGTTGGTACGTGCTGGTTCTTGCGATACTTACCACTGTTTCCCTTCAGATCCTTTCCAACCTGGCCAATGATTACGGCGACGCCATGCACGGAACCGACAACATCAACCGGATCGGTCCGTTGCGGATCACACAAAGCGGACTGGTCACGCGGGCGCAGATCAAAACCATGATTTTGGTGTTTATACTACTGTCGCTGATATCTGGCTCACTGCTTATTTTTACCGGCTTGCAGCACATTGGCTGGAAAACCATCCTGTTCTTCTTTTTACTTGGCCTTTCAGCCATTTACGCTGCCATTAAATACACCATCGGTAAAAATCCATACGGATACATTGGCCTCGGCGATGTCTTTGTCTTTCTCTACTTTGGTATTGTAGGCGTGGCCGGAACCTACTACCTCCATGCCAATACTTTTGATCCCTGGATCCTCCTTCCTGCTTCGGCTATTGGTCTGCTCAGCTCAGGCGTATTGAACCTGAACAACATGCGCGACGTGGAAAACGATACTATTTCGGGCAAGCGAACCCTGGTGGTTCATATCGGCGTCCGGGCAGCCAAAATCTATCACCTGATGCTGATCCTGCTTTCCATTGCATTCAGCCTGCTATATACCCTGGTCCGGTTTCATTCTGCCTGGCAATTCCTGTTTATCCTCACCTGCCCCCTCTTTGCCTTGAATGTTTATGTGGTTATGAAAAACACCGACCCCGGGGAACTCAACCTCGAGCTGAAAAAGCTTGCTTTCAATACCTTTGCATTTTCATTAACTTTCGGTCTGGGGCTGATACTCAAATGATCAAAGCGAAAATTATCCGGCACGAATTCCGGTTTCAGCGTCCAGCAACAACTTCACGCGGAACCTATCTGAAAAAAGAAGTATATTTTATCGTTATCTATTATGACGCTGACCCTTCTGTCGCTGGTATTGGCGAATGTTCCCTGTTCCCGGGCCTCAGCCACGACGATGTAAAAGGCTTCAAAGAAAAACTTGAAGAAACTGTCAACCGGATCAACCAGGGCGAATACTATTCCGACATCAATCTGACTGATTGGCCTTCAATCAATTTTGCACTGGAAACCGCATGGAAGGATTTTCGCTTAAACGGATCCAAAATATTTTATCCCTCCCGGTTCACCGAAGGAAAAGATTCCCTGGGCATAAACGGACTGATCTGGATGGACGGCCGGGAAGAAATGATCAGGCAGATCCAGATGAAAGTGAATGATGGCTTCACCTGCCTGAAAATGAAAATTGGCGCACTCGACCTGCATGAGGAACTGGTAGTGCTTAATTTCATCCGGGACCGCTTTGACTCGGAAGAGATCGAGATCCGCGTGGATGCCAATGGCGCTTTTCATCCCGGTGAAGCCCTGGAGATGATCAAAATGTTGTCGGACTACGACCTGCACAGTATTGAACAACCCATTGCCGCAGGTCATCCTGAAGAAATGGCCCGGCTGTGTCAGACATCACCTGTGCCCATTGCACTTGATGAAGAACTCATCGGCAAACATACCATGGCAGCTAAGCGAAAGCTGCTTGAGATCATACGTCCGCATTACCTGGTACTTAAACCCGGCCTGCTGGGCGGACTTGCTTCATGCAAGGAATGGATCAGCCTGGCCGAGGAGCGCAACACAGGATGGTGGATTACTTCATCACTGGAAACCAACATAGGGCTGAATGCCATTGCACAATGGACCTATAGCCTGCAAAACACGATCTTTCACGGACTCAGCACCGGCTCTCTGTATAACAACAACATTTCTTCTCCGCTTTACCTGCATGGTGAAAGATTGTATTTCGATCCGGACAGGAAGTGGGATTTATCAGCTTTTGTACACGAATGATACACATGAAACCCTGGCAGCGCAACCTAACCA
Source organism: uncultured Bacteroidales bacterium (assembly GCA_964560225.1). Lineage (GTDB taxonomy): Bacteria > Bacteroidota > Bacteroidia > Bacteroidales > UBA10428 > UBA5072. The sequence continues at coordinate 5,193 of CAZLLD010000078.1, read as the reverse complement.
TCAATAACCACCCCTATACCTTCAAAGAACTCCTGGCTTTTGCTTCGGAGAAGATTGTTACATCGTCAACCCATGCCTGGGAAAGGGAGGTTTACAGATTTATTATCAATTGGCTAAGCGACAGCGAATACATGCAACAATATTCATCCGGAACAACCGGCAGAACCAAAGAAATCAGGCTGCCCAAAATGACCATGATGCATTCCGCCCTGAATACCTGCCGCTGCCTGAACCTTGAAAAAGGACAGACTGCACTGCTTTGCATGCCGGTAGATTATATTGCAGGAAAAATGATGGTGGTCAGGTGCTTTACGGGCAAACTGAACCTGCTGTTGACTGAACCCAAAAGCCTTCCTGACCTAAGCGGTCATTCCCGTATCGATTTTTGCGCCATGGTTCCCCTGCAGGTGATGAACCTGACCAATTGCGGCAATAACCTGGATCGAGTGAGAAAGCTGATTGTTGGAGGCAGTGAAATCAGCGCTGAACTTGAAAAACGTGTTCAGGAACTTGCAACGGAAGTATATGCCACTTATGGAATGGCCGAAACCAGTTCACATATTGCCTTAAGAAGACTGAACGGACCCTTTCCCCGGCAAGCCTATCAGGCACTGCCCGGAATTACGCTCACCACTGATGAAAGAGGATGCCTGATCATTGAAGCCGATTATCTGCCTCAACGGGTGGTTACCAATGACCTGGTTGCCTTTACCGAACCCGGGTCATTCAACTGGTTGGGACGGTATGATAACCTGATCAATTCGGGCGGTGTGAAAATCGTTCCAGAAGAAGTGGAAACCCTGGTTCAATCAAGAACATTACTCACCTGCCTGGCTATTGGGTTGCCCGACAAACGGCTGGGACAAAAACTGGTTTTCGTATTCGAAAATGAACAAGCCCCGGATTCCCTGCCGACCATGAAAGCTGATTTTGAGAATTTTCTGCCGCGTCATTGGCGTCCAAAAGAAATATACTGCGTGGAGCAATTCCCCCGCAACGAATCCATGAAGGTCGACCGCCGTAAACTGGCGGAGATGCTTATTACTGCGACCCCGCTATAAGGTCCGAAAATACCGCTTTTCGTCACATTTCAACAGGCCGGCCGGCCGAAACGCGTTGTCCCCCTTTGGAGGGGGCAGGGGGAGGACTTTATAACTGCAGTTGTCTCTGTCATTCCGAATTACTCACGAAAGCCACTTTCCTGCTGTCGGGTGACCATGAAGGCACATTGATGGTGCCCTGTCCGCCATAGAGATAGGCTACCACCCTGGGCGCACCGCCGCTTACCGGCATCAGCCGCAACATCACCCTTTTATAGGACGGGTGCGAACCGGGATCAATCTCCGGCGGGAAGGAAATAAAAAGGATCCACTTCCCATCAGGCGAAATATGAGGGAACCAATCGTTGTACTCATCAAAAGTCAGCTGTTCCCGGCCCGTGCCGTCGGGTTTCATGCGGTACAACTGCATGGTCCCGCTCTGACTGCCATTATAGTAAATATACTTGTTATCGGGCGATCCTTCGGGGCCGTCAACATGCCCTGTTTTGAAAAATGTCAGCTGCACTTCGGGTCCACCGGTAGCCGGACTCTTATAAACATTGTAAATGGGCGTATCGCGCTGGGCCACATAAAGCACATATTTGTCATCGCCTGTCCATCCGTGAAAGTAGGAAGGCGTTTTTTCCGTAATCAGTTTCGGCTCACCTCCGGTCAGGGGCAGCACATAAACCGATGATCCGCCGCCGGGCAAACCCTCACGGTGATGGCTGATAGCCAGCTGTTTGCCGCTGAATGAAATGCCGTGGTCATTGTTCAACCTGTCGGCACTGCCGGTATTGACTTTCACTGGTGTGCCACCTGCAACCGGAATGGTATACAGGGAACCATCTTCATTAAACAGCAGCTTGTTGCCGTCGGGCATCCAGTTGGGCGCCTCAAACCGGCCATCCGATTCATGAATCACCTTTCGCATGCCTGTGAACACGTCAAGAATTTCCATCCGGCATCCTATCCAGCCTTCCTTGTCGGGGTTGTAGCTTTCCGGCACCGGTTTGTCAATCCGCACATTCCATACCCTGGCTTCTTCCACCACATCGGGGTTGTGTGAATTGATGAAGATACCTGCCAGCACTTCATCGGGCAGATCCTGAACACATTGTGACCCGATTACCTGAAGCGGCTCGCCCACCTGGGCGGCACGCAGTATCATTGTTTTGCCCTGCCTTTCGAGTTGCAGAATCTGGTATCCCCGCTTGGGAGCGTGGATCTCGTCCTGCGGAGAGCGCATGAAAGCTCCCTGAATGGGTCGCCACTGCAACACGGTGAGCCCGTCGCCATGTGCCACGGCACTGTAATGCGAGGCATTGTCGTCAAGCGATTCGCGAACCATCCATCCGATTTTCCGGTGTGGATCAACACCCTTGCCTACAAATGCGAAATTTGCAGTCAGGATGAAATCCCCCTGTATTTTTTTCCAGGCATAATGAAATTCATCACGGCCAAACCAGATGTTATAACCCGAACCCTTCAGGCCATAGGTCTGTGTTTGCTGATCATAAACGACCGAACCAGCATGTTCTGGATTTCCGATATCTGCATGGTCTTCAAAAATACCAACCGGGCCATTGCCGGCAAAGACGGTTGTGAAAACTGCAGATGCCAGCATAAGCATAAAGGTTTTCATAGGTTTCAGATTAGAATTGAATACATGGTATAACAACTTTCCTAATACATCATTAAGTTAGTCAAATTGCATTTCCTATCAAATTTTGCAAAAAATACCGGTTCCCCGTCTTAATAATTTCTTAAAAAATGAGGCCGGCCTGACATGAATAATTGCATGTAACAAGTGGTTCTTGCTGTTCTTATTATAAAACCAATACAAGAAACCAACCTTTAAAATACATCTGAATTGGGTATGGAATGAAATTTGAGGTTCATGAATCACTAACTTAGCCAATAATAACCTGAAGTGAAGCAACCATGAAAACATACCTTACCCTTATATTTTCAATGGGGTTATCGTGCCATCTGATTGCCCAGGTTTTATATACACCACAAGATGTTCAGGTTTTTGATGAAATTGTCAGTGAGGCCCGGAAAGCCGATCTTTCTGACTCAGCTGTAAGCAGCATGATTCTTTTCATAGGTAAACAATTCATTGATACTCCATATATTGGAGGCATACTGGATGAACCGGAAACCGAAAAACTGGTGGCTGATCTGTCCCGACTGGATTGTGTTACCTTTTTGGAGAGCGTGGTTGCCTTATCGCGAACCATTAAAAAAGGTAAAACACAATTCGAAGATTTTTGCCATGAATTGGAATTCATCCGTTACCGCGATGGCGTCATGAAGGGGTATGCCTCGCGACTGCACTATTTCAGCGAATGGATTCAAAACAATGCGCAAAAAGGCATCCTAGAGCATATTTCAGCAGATATAGGAGGAAAACCCTTTGTAAAGAAAATTAACATAATGTCTTCGAACCGGGTTAATTATCCGCATCTGAAACAAGATAGCGCCCTGATTGCCGTAAAACAAGCCGAAGAACGGCTCAGTGTAACGCAGCACTGCTACCTGCCCAAAGAGGAATTGCTGTTACACGTTGATAAAATAAGGAATGGCGATCTGATAGCCCTGGTGACATCCGTTGACGGACTGGATGTATCGCATGTGGGAATTGCCGTTTACAAAAATTCTGAACTGCATCTGATGCATGCCTCCTCGCTGAGCAAAAAAGTGGAGATTTCAACAGGCTCGCTTTTTGAAATGCTCCGCAGGAATTCTTCCTATACCGGAATTATGGTGGCACGATTGAGGGAAAATTTATAAAATTTTGTGTTATCCGGAGCAGAGACCCATAAATCAATTGTAACCAGAGATTGAAGCAAATTATAAATACAGAAAAAATTCCCATTAAACTTTGGATCGAAGAGATCGAAGAGGGGGCTTTGGAACAGGCAAAAAACATGGCCAATCTGCCGTTTGCATTCAGGCACATTGCCATTATGCCCGACAGCCATCAGGGCTATGGAATGCCTATCGGAGGGGTGTTGGCTACCCGCGGCGCAATAATTCCAAATGCAGTGGGCGTGGATATCGGATGCGGCATGTGCGCCTTAAAGACTTCACTGACAACAATCGAAAAGCCTGTTTTGAAAAATATAATGGGGGAAATCCGCCGGAAAGTACCGACAGGCTTCAAACACCACAATGAAAAGCAAAGTGAATCGTTGATGCCCGATGCCGGAAATATGATAAAAGGCGGAATGGTTGAAAGACAGTATGAAGCAGCCTTGAAGCAGATAGGAACGCTGGGGGGCGGAAATCACTTCATTGAAATTCAAAAAGGCTCCGACGGTCATATCTGGATCATGATCCATTCCGGCAGCCGTAATATTGGCTTGCAGGTTGCAGCACACTACAATAAACTGGCCGCCAGGCTGAATGAAAGATGGTATTCGCAGGTACCATCGAAATGGCAATTGGCTTTCCTGCCGGTTGAGTCACAGGAGGCAGCGGATTATATGACCGAGATGCAATATTGCGTTGATTTTGCTTTTGCCAACCGGAAGCTGATGATGGAAAACATCAAAGCCTCCTTTGCTGCCGAATTGGCCGGAGAATTTGCCGAGATGGATTTCGTCAATATTGCACATAATTATGCATGCTGGGAGAACCATTACAGCACCAGTGTAATTGTACACCGCAAAGGTGCTACAAGTGCAAAGCCGGGCGAAGTCGGGATTATACCGGGTTCTCAGGGAACAAAGAGTTATATCGTAAAAGGCAAAGGAAATCCCGAGAGTTTTCAGAGCTGTTCCCACGGGGCAGGCAGGGCCTTGAGCAGAACCCAGGCGCAAAACACCTTAAGTCTTGAAGAAGAGATAGCACGACTGGATCAACAAAACATCATTCATGCCATTCGAAACAAAAAAGACCTGGACGAGGCGCCCGGTGCCTATAAAGACATCGATGTGGTAATGGAAAACCAGAAAGACCTGGTGGACATTGCAGTGGAATTAACACCTTTGGCGGTTATCAAAGGGTAATGCGATTCTTTTCCCGTTTCGGGCATCTGTCAGGTTATTCATCAAACAGAAACCCCTTGAAAACAAAATCTTCAAGGGGTTTTTTGTAGCGGGGGCAGGACTTGAACCTACGACCTTTGGGTTATGAGCCCAACGAG
>CAZLLD010000077.1:0-13082 GCA_964560225.1 uncultured Bacteroidales bacterium | reverse complement strand
CTAGTAACCCATTACCTCTTTCAATGCTTTTTTCAATTTCATACTTTACCCAACGACTAGAACAAGTTTTTTCTCCAACAAGAACAACGGTCACAGAAGTACCTTCCAATTGGTTATCAATCCATTTTTTGATTGCTGCATCACCTTGTTTCTTAATCTTTTCAAAGTCAGCTTTGTCAATAAAACCAGCAGATTCTTTACCTTGTGCAACCCAGCTATTCCTGACAATCATTGACCTAGAAACGTCTTCATATTTGAAACTAAAAAATACTTTCCGTGCCATAATTTCATTGATTTAATTAATAATAATATTCGAGTCTTTATTTTTTAATACTAAATAATTTCCGAAAGCAAATCTTTAAATAATGCCATATATGCGTAATCATTCATAAGTCTTACATTTGGTTTGGGCCTTAGACTTTCGAATAAAAATTTAGATGCTCCACCTGTACTAGCTACTGGGATAATCATTGCATTTGGACTTGACTTAATAAGCATTTTATACTCATCAATAATTCCTTCCATTCCTCCAATAAATATTCCGACTTTAAAATCATTTTCCTCAAACATTGTATTACGCATAATTTTAAGACTCTCACCCAATTCACCGGTTTTATTCGTTAACCTTATATCCTCAAAAGCAAAATTATCTTCAGGAAATCTATCTTCAAAAAAGCGAGATTGATATAAAGTAACATGATTTCTGACGTTAACATTCATCTTATCCAATACAAATCTTATTAGAGGGGTTATTGATGGATGACCTCCCCATACTAATTGAGCTTTTGGAATAACAACCGTTGCCAATGCCCTTACAGCATCCCTAATAGCGATAATATCAGCAGTTGCATAATACAAGGGATTTCTGTCAACACTTGGAATGCTAGCTGATAAAAAGATTTTATTTAGTTGTGACTCAGCCATTCTTCAATTCCCACTATTTTAGTTGATTTGATTTTTAAATAATTATCAAGCCATTCTAAATGTTTTAACCACCGATCTCTTATACTTCTGTGGTCATATAATAGAAATATACTATCAATTTCGTTTTTTCTTATTCTTTTTACTAATTCTTCCGATTGATTATATGTTAATGATTGAGGTATTCCAACAGCAGGAATAAATACCCTTTCTTTTCCATTTTTTAAGTTTTGTGTAATTATTCTCTCCGGCTGTAAGGTACTATCTAAATTCAATTTATTAGATGCTGAAATAAATTCCGAAATAATGTTGTCTTGTCTTGATGCCAGACTTCGTGCTCGTAAAGATTCTACGGTACTTAATACTTTAATTATAGTTTTCTGAGTTAATAAGCTATTTGTGGCACTATCATAAATTTCACTAACAAAATCTTGTTTGTTTAGTTGGAATGGAATGCATAGCTTAGCCATGTCCTCTAATTTATGTGACGGCCAAATTAATTGAAGAATTCCAATAGATTTAGAATTTGCCTCTGCCAACTCCTCTTGGCACCAATTGCTGTCCAAAAAATTAGGAGTATTTAAAACTACAATTGCATCACAATCTGTCATTCTATGCCAAAGCTCCTCTTGGAATTGTTCACCTGGCCTAATACTATGTGTATCTAGAAATACATCAAATCCACTTTTCTCAAGTTGTTCAAACAATTGTATTGCGATTGAGGATGATTCATCTCTTTTATAGCTAACAAAAAGTTTACGAGAAATTCGCAATAATCCAAAACCCTCCAAAATACATGATACAACCTTCTCAATATCATCTTCAGACTGTAAGCTAGTCCCGTTAATATTTTTTAATCTCTCGGGAATTTCTTTTTTAAATAGATTTAAATCAGACACTATTGGTAAAATCAAACTTGCATCCTTTATTAGAATATCAAGGAGGTCTTCATTTTTAAAATCGGAATTATTACTTCCAAAGTATAAGCAAAAGGCAGGAGCATTGCCTTTGTAGTCAGAATGGAAATTACTTTCATAAATTTCGATTATTGATTCAGGCTTTAAACCTAACTCAATTGTATGTTTAAAAAGCGTTTCAATAATCATTTTGCGAAAATGACTATCATCTCCGATTAATATTACTTGATATCTTGTAATCATACTATTTGTCACTTAGCCATTTTTTGAGCGGAATAATTACCCTAATTCCATCTTTATTTATGGGCATGGAGACATAAAATCCTTCTTCAATAATGCCACCGCTGCTATATCTATTTCTTCCGTTTTCATAATCTATCGTAGGATATATTTGAAGATACTCATTTCCCTTGTAGTTATAGTCATATGTCCCCTTTTCTTTCATTGGAACAATAGCAATATGCTTTATAAATTTGTGAGTATCTCCAATTCCTAGTTCCCAATTGCACCAGTATGATTCTATTGCTTTATCTGTTGCTAACAAAACAAATTTGTCACAATACTTAATTACTTCTTTAATACGGATAGCAGTATCACCAGAAGTTTGGTTAGGCATTTTGTTATCCATGCTGTCAATATAGATTTTAGCTCCAAGTTCTTGCAATTTACCCATTACACCTTGTAGGTCTTTTAAATCATCATGTTTATGAGATAAAAACACAGTTGGTTTTGCAGAATATGCAGTCTTGGCACTAAATGTTCTTACTTCATTCAAGGTGTCTTTAATTACGGATTCTTGAATTACGCTTCTGTCAAAATGACCTCTTTCAAATATCATAAGCTTCTATATTAATGGTTGATTGTTCTGTTTTTCTAGCCTTGCCGATAAACAATTTAATATAGTTACCCCTGATAAGTATATTTCGTATATTGTCAAAGCAGTTTTATAAAGATTCGATCTGTAATTCTAAATTAAACGATTAAAAAACAATCAACAGCTCTGGCAATTGCTTTTCAAACCGCACACTCCGTGTCCTTGAATCATACAGTTTTTTCTGAAATCTCTCTGCTGCGGTGAATGCCCGCGATGTACCTCTCTCTCTAACACAATCTCTGCCTGCATGCTTAAAGCATCCTGCGTTGCTCTTTAAACTGCTGATTAACCCTTTGTGATACCGGCGTACCGGTACCCTGTTTTGCTGTTGCCTTTCAAATGTAGTTAAAAATGGTGTTCGTTATCCTCCTAATCTTGAAAGATTTGAACAAAAACGGTAAAATTATTGCTCCTTGGCGTATTTTAGTTACGCTTTCGAAACAGCTGCGAGCCACGAGCCATGAGCCATGAGCTTTATCGGCTACTCGTCATACTTCGACAAGCTCTGTATGACTACGCCAGTCACACTGCGAACTCGGGTCGGACCGGGGTATGCCACTTATGTTCAGACACAAAACCCTTATTTTTGCTCGCTTTCTGACCTTAGAAGTACTTTTTTGATTGTAAAAAACCATTATAAGCAAAAATCCAACAGAAGACTTATCGAAAGAAATTCCTTAGCATATTGTTTTGGTACCGTATAAATTTCACTAAGCATTAAAAAGGCTTGTTTTTAATGTTAAATTTCAATTTATTAATAATTTATCCTGGTAAGACACTGCTAAAAATCCCGGAGGGATTTCATGTTTATAGAAAATTACATTATAAGAGAACATTCGACCCCGGCCGGGGTCGAATCCTTCAAGCGTACATTCATTTCTATATACATATGACTCCTCCGGAGTCGGATCTGCTGTGACAGGACAATGAACCCAGGCCTTGCTCTGCCGAAGCGGCTACGCGAAGGCGCAGCCGGAGCCCGGGAAGATATATCCGGTGCTGGCACGATTTGTCCCGCGCTTTTGCGGGAGCCTGCGCCGAACTTGGGATTATTCGCCGAGTCCCACAAATCGTCTTCTAATTTCTTTAATTCTTCGTTAGTCATTACTTCTTCTCTTTATCAATCTCGTATATTTTATACCAGTAAAAGTAAGCCTCGGGGTTCGATTTTTTAAGCTTGTTTAATCTGGTATCGAAAGGTTGTTCAATATTCCAATCTTTAACTTCCAGTGCATGGGAGTATTTCTCAACCTTACTTTTATTGTGTTTTATTATTGCTGCTAAATAAGCGGCTTTGGAAGCATCGGTAATCGCTTTTTCGATATGGTAATTTTCAGAAAAAATGAAAGCGTTAACTTTTCGAATACCTTGTTCAAGCTCACTGAATTTTGCATTGCCTGATTTACCTCGTGTACAAATTGTTAATGCTGTATCATAAATATCATCGGCTACTAAGTTTACATCCTCACCTAAATTTCGGTCTTTCAATTGGTCAGTAGCGAAATCACGGAATGATTTTTTTATCGCCTCAACATCTGAACATTTAGTGAAAAGACTACCAACATCATACAATTGTTTCATTATTTCCATCGACATACTTTGACCATTCCTTTCATAAGGAATGCCGGTTGTTTCGGGTGCGAAAGCGGTGAGTTTATCACCCAAAATATTGTCAAAATCGGGTGTAGTTACTTTTAAAGATTCGCCCTCCTGTTTTACAAATTTTGAATCAATGGAAGTTTGTACTGTTTTATTATAAAGAGGCTTTTCAAATAGAATGTCTATTAAAATATACTCCTCAGTTTGTCCAGTTTTACAAACCGGTTCATAAAAGAATTTATAGTGTGCTTTTTCAATATGAGTGTTAGTGCTTCTTTCCTGTAATTCAAATCGTTTAAAATCTTTATTTTCAACTATTTTCTTGAAATGCTCGTCCAATTCAACTTTTTTATCCATGATAATATCGATGTCGATGGATAGCCTTTTAGTTGACCCTAATAATAACATTAAAGAAGTACCACCTTTAAAAACAAACTTAAGTTGACTTTCTACCAAGCCTTCTAAAAGTCGTAAGGCACGGATAACCTTTTCCACAAGAATTTTGTCAACCTTATTGTTCTTTTCAGAGACTGTATTAATCCATTCGAGAGTTAAACAAGATTTAGCTATCATTTGCAACTGGTTTAAATTAAATACCCTCGCTAAGGTTGCGGTTCCTTAAGAACTCCTCGATCTCTTGCTTTTTCTTCTTTCTGTCCGCATATCGCAAGAGTTTTGTTTGGTTTATGCTGTAACTGCTAAATGCATTTTCGAAAATGTGAATGGTTTCCTGTCCCCTGGTATATTCAAATTCGATATCGGAATATACATCGACCAAAAGTTTTTCAATACTTACAGTTGGAACTCCTCGAACCTCCTGAATAGGGGCTTCGCTTACTAACGGTTTTATTAAAAGTGCAGATTCAAGCCCTAGGATATAATCCTGCAATAATTCTTTTGTTGGCTTATAAAACACGGAACTAAATGAATCTTTTAAAAAGTGATAAATAGACTCGGCGTTATCTCTTTCAACTTCAACCAAAACCACACCGGCTTTAGCAATATGTTGTGAGAATTCATTAATCCATTGTTGCTGCCACAAACAATATGTTATAAAAGGAAAATTGGTCTGAATGGATTTATTGATTTTAAATAATTTGGTAGTAATCTCAGGCTGATAGAGTTTCATTTTGCCAATTTTGAATTTTCCTTTACCGACTCTTTCGAGTATACCCTGTTTTACAAGTTCGTATACTCGCCAGTTTACCGTTGTCCGCGGAATTTCCGGCTCATATTTCTTGTAAAAGTCAACTACTTCAGAAGTGCTAATTAAAACATTCTGAGTAAATTGCTGTTTAAATTCCTGGATTCTAAATTTTGTATCGATGGCCAATTGTTTTCAACAAATATAATCAAATTATTGGCAGTAAAACAAGAATAGTGCCGATAATTTGGTAATAATTGACAAAGGTGCGTTGGCTATTATCGTTCTGACACTGTTAAAAATCCCGGAGGGATTTCATGTTTATAGCATATTGCATTATGGGAGAACATGCAATCCCGGCCGGGGTCGTGTATCCATGGCGTCAAATCATGCACTCTATAAACATGTGACTCCTCCGGAGTCGGAGCGGATTTGTGACAGAATAATGAACTCAGGCCAGAGCCTGGAACCGACCAAAGGGAGCTCAGCGTAGCTAAAAATATATCCGGTGCAGGCACAGCCTGTGCCGAACTTGGGGCGTTGCCTGTGAAGACAGACTCATTGCCCGTTATTCACCGCATCAGCTATCAACTGTGACATTTCCTGTGTAAGGCTGTTCCAATTGATAAACAAGTCTGTTACAGGCTGAGAGTCGTTGTCATGCACTACCGTTGAAATCCTGGAGGCATACCTGAATCTGTCGAAGGGTGAGGGATGGGTATCATCTTCCGTTGTTTGTTGATTCAGCGCTTTGTCAAGTTCTGTTTCCACCACTCCGTCGGAAGTAGCAGGAAGTTCATAGAAATTGCTGAACGACCTTTTTGCCAGGTTGCCCGATTCAATTTCTTTGTTGGCAAGGTAATTGAATTCAATATCTCTCCTGACAACATGCGTTAACCCGTTTTGAAACGCTGCCTGGCCATAGGTCTGTACAGCCACCCTGTCAGCCATTACTTCCTGCAGTCGCGTTGATCCATGGCTTATCCTGCGGAATATGAAATGATAGATGCGCAGAAACTGAAAGGAAAAATTCCACCAAACCGCCTGGCCATGCTCATAGAGGGCATAAAAATATTTGCTCATATCGTTCATAACCCTCAATGCTATTTCTCCGCCTGCCGTATCCCTATGGGAGAAATGTCCATATTCATGTGCCAGTATGGATTTAAAATCGCTCTTTTTAAAATCCTTTAATACACCTGTGCCGAGAATGAGTATGCGCTGTGCCCGGTTGCCCAGTTTTTCTTTCCACGTGCCGCGTTCATAAACAGCGAGATCAGTGCCATGCGTTATCCGTATTTCATCAATGGGCCTTGTATCAAGAGTTTTTGCCACTTCTTCCGTAAGCTCAAATAATTTCGGGGCTTCTTCTCTTTTCAGTTCCCTGCCGGGATCTGAAGATTTCACCTTGACGAGCAGTGAGCGGATCATCGCATATATGGAAATGCATGCACCTATAACCAGTATCAATACAAGTTTGATAGGTATCCGGCCTGCCAAAATGAACAAGTAGATGATGGCACCGGCAAGCCCAATTACCAGCAGAATTATTATGGGCAGTGAAATGTAATAATAAATACCGCCTGCATTGATCAGTGATTTATAAAATGATCGCAGTGATTGATTGCGTCTGTCGCCCAATTCATCCTTTTCAATGGATTTCATGGTGATGTTTGAAATAATCTTCCCGATGATAAACAAAAGCAGCAGTCCGGCCATCCAGGCCGCTACAACAAAGATCAATCCAATAGCCCACGATTTCCGCTTCAAATGTTTGTTAATGCCTGAATCCAGAAAACCTTGCACCGTTCCTTCGTCCAGTCCAAGCTCCTGAGCCTGCAAAATCTCATTTCTAGCATCGGTCCATTTCATATCAACGGCATTTTCAATGGCCGAAAAATAGTGCGTATACATTTCACCAGGATAAGCATCGCGCATTAATTGGGCAGTTTTCCGGAATCCTTCTACATCATTTTGTTGAAGCTGTACCTGTCCGATTAACCCGATAATATCAATATCATCGCCATCAGGAAGTGAACGTGCCTCACGTAACAGGTCCATGGCCTTAGGTAGATCCCGGTAACCCTCAATAAAAGCATAGATATTGGCAAGGCTCAGCAGGTTATAGGCAGAACGTTTGATCTCCACTGCTTTATTGCAGTAGTACAAGCCTTCGTGAGGTTTGCCAAGACTGGCACGTATACTTCCCAGCCTGCGCAAAACAGGGTCAAACGAGGGGGCCTTTGCCATTACAATCGAATAGAGACTGTCCGCAAGTATCAGATCACCCTGATCCATGGCAATTGTGCCATTTCGGAAGGGGATTACCAAAGTGGAATCAATGGTTTGAAGCTGTAATTCGAGCTGATGCTCCTTGTCGAAATTGCGCTGTGCAGCAACGGTAATGCAGGGTGATAGCAGGGCTATCAGAACGAGGTTTCTGAGATACTGATTCATTAATGGTGTTTTTTGGTGTCAGACAAAAGATCACATAGCATACGTTTTATTATGATTTGGGGTTACTTTCAAATCAGGGTCAGACCCCATTGCAATGCGAAATTTGCAATTTTGCTTCTTTTATTCTGCAGTCTGTGACTGCCAGTGCGAACGGTTCTTAATAAAATTCTTATTTCATCTCCATAATATATGCGTATATTTAATAAAATTTTAACCCAATGAAACACATTATAAATTCATTGCTTTTTACGTTGTCCTTCATGATGATGGTCAACTTTGCCGATGCTCAGGAAATAAATGCCCATAAGCAAAACGAAAAACTGGGCAAAGGGGTGAATATTATCGGATACGACAGGGCTTTCTGGAAGGATAAGGACCATGGCAGGTTTAAAGAAAGCTATTTTAAAATGATCAAAGAGGCCGGCTTTTCAAATATCCGGGTCAACTTACACGCTTTTTCACGCATGGATGAAAACTACCAGTTTGATGCAGCGTGGCTGAAAACCCTGGACTGGGTGGTTGAAAAAGGATTGGAAGCCAACTTAATGGTGATTCTTGACATGCACGAATATACCCGAATGGCTGATGATCCTGTCGGCAAGAAGGAAATGTTCCTTTCGGTCTGGCGGCAGCTGGCACCCCGCTATAAAGACGCTCCAAGCCAGGTAATTTTTGAAGTGCTGAACGAGCCCAATCAGAAATTAACTGCGGAAATGTGGAACGAATACCTGGCTGAAGCCGTGAATATCATCCGGGAAACCAATCCAACCAGAACGCTCATTATAGGACCCGCTAACTGGAATGGCATTGAAAGTTTGCCTACCTTAAAGCTGCCCGAAGATGACGAAAATATCATCGTTACGGTTCACTTTTATCATCCGATGGAATTTACGCATCAGGGGGCACCCTGGACAAAAGATTACAGGAATCTTTCGGGTATTCAATGGACAGGCACCCGGGAAGAAAAAGAAATGATCGATGGGAAGTTCAAACTTGCTGCTGACTGGTCGAAAAGCAATAACAGGCCGATATTCCTGGGCGAATTTGGCGCTTATGACAAAGGAGATATGAATTCGCGTGCACGCTATACTGCTTTTGTTGCCCGCACTGCCGAGAAATATGGTTTTAGCTGGGCTTACTGGCAGTTCGACAGTGATTTTGTTGTTTATGATATTGACAAGGAACAATGGGTGGAGCCGATATTGAAAGCTTTAATCGACTGAACCAGGTACAGCTTTTATTAATATTGACAACCATTATTTACCAATAAAGATTTTATGAGGTGGCTATGCCCCCACTGATAAGCGAAATTTGCCATATCGCACAGTCTGCGCCGAACCCGGGTTTATCAGGTATGAATAAAAAAAATCTGCCTGACTGATAAACAGCCAGGCAGAAAATAGTTATTGTCTTATTCGCCTGTTCTTAAAATACTTTGGCAGCGCCTCTGAAAATGGTAGAATCGCTCATATTACATGCAGCCTTATCACCAACAACATCAAGTATCATAAATCTGGGAGTTTCTTTGGTATAAGGAGTCCAGATTCCGCCATCCTTGCCATTGGGATCACCAAATTTTGCGAAATTTGTCCAGTAATCCACCATTTGCAGACTAAGAGAATCATCGCCGGCTGTAAAAGGCCTCCAGCTGTGTCTGAATGAATGGAATATATACCAAAGGTCTGCTGAGTGAAAAGCTCCTGTTGAATCGCCGGGAAGCGGACGTGCAAATACATATGCATATGCAGGTTTTTTGCTGTTTTCTGCACGAAGAGCACAGAAGTCGGCAACCGGCTTTGTCATATCAGATAAATCGTTTGCAGTAAATCCAATCATATAAGGAACGTCGGCAATTTCATTTTTACGTGCAACTTCTGAAAATGTACCTGTTAACACATAATTGTCGGTTATAGGCCACCACATGATCATTTGTTTTGTTGCGGCACCGTAATCATTTGCCATTTTTATAAGAGTATCGAAAGGAAGTGAACGCATTTCAGCAAGAGTAGTCTTATTGAAACTGTCCATCAGCTTTTTATTGTTATTTTGAGCTGTATCTAAAGGCATACCAGGCATGATATCGCTTAAACCACCTCCGCTCATGCTAATTGCACGACTTAAAAGATTTTTGGAAAGAGGGGAAGCACATAATGACTGAACGCTGCCGGCACCGGCACTTTGACCAAATACAGTTATATTATTCGGATCGCCACCAAACTGTTCAATGTTTTTATTGATCCATTTAAGAGCTGCAATCTGATCGAGTAATCCATAATTACCTGAAACGCCATTAGGATTTTCAGCTGATAAGAGTGGGTGAGAGAAGAATCCGAATACTCCAAGACGGTATGTTACTGTAACCAGGATAACACCTCTTGAAGCCCAATCTTCGCCACCATCCATTTCGGGTTCGAAACCAAATCCTTCACGGAATCCGCCACCGTGTATCCACATTGCAACAGGGAGTTTTGCATCAGTTTTTCCTGCAGCCGTGGTCCAGATATTTAAATAAAGACAGTCCTCATTAAAAGGCACAGAACCGCTAGCACGCCATTCTTTGCCATAAAATCCATTAGGATCCCAGGAAACCTGCCATGCAGCTGCACCAAAACTGTCAGCAACCATTACGCCTTCCCAGGGAATAACAGGTTGTGGCTCTTTCCAACGTAAATCGCCTACAGGAGGCGCAGCAAAAGGAATTCCTTTATATGCAATAACTCCCTTGGTAGGAGTTTCAACACCGGTTATCTTTCCTCCATCAATGGTTAAAACCGGATTTGGATTACTGCTGCACGATGTCAACACCAACGCAGTAACTAACAGAAATAAAAATGATAATTTTTTCATAAAAAGCATAGGTTATTTAATTTATGTAGGTTCATCAGGACAATGATGTTAGATTGCAGTTTAACAAGAGGTCACAGGTGTTAAATATAAGAAAATTTGTCTAACCTTATACACTGTATAACGAAGTTGTTTTTGCTTTGTAACTTATTGATATAATGGTGAAATATCAAAATTTGATATTATTGGTTTGGTTTGTTTTTCGTGCAAAATAGTCGAACTCGGGCCTTTCGAAGTATGCTACTTATTGTATCGGCTACTCGTCATACTTCGACAGGCTCTGTATGACGGAACTCGGGTCGGACCGGGATATAACACTTTATCGAACTCGGGCCTTGCTCTGCCGAAGCGGCTACGCGAAGGCGCAGCGGGAGCCAGGGGAGATATATCCGGCGCAGGCACAACCCATAGCCGTCAAGCTAAGGATGTATATTGTTGATATTCTTTCATTTGCATATGGCGGCATCAATATCATAGCGGTTAACGCTGAACATAGCGATATCCCCCGCTGGCGGGGGTCAGGGGGTGGACTTGCATGAATTCATTTTGTTTTTCGTGTTTACATTATATCCTTAAAATTCTTGAATACTAAGTATTGGATGCACTCTATAATCCTCCCCCAGCCCCCTCCAAAGGGGGATAGCGCATTTGCTAAACTCAGCTCAATTATAAGATGTGGGTGCCTATTTCTATAGGAAAATTCCTTAGCTTGACGGCTATGGGCACAACCTGCGCTGAACTTGGGGAGAGACGCGATGAATCGCGTCTCTACGTAAAAAACACAATGATCACAATTGCTGTTCTGGATTTTTCTGAAAAATGATTGCAATCACGGTTCACTTTGGGTACTTTTATTTTTCAGTATTAAACAAAATAGATATGAAAAGATACCTCCCTATTATTTCATTATTGCTGATTGTTCAGATAAGCAAAGCACAAACTTTGCCCCAACTTGGTAAAGATCCTGTATCAAAGGTAATAGCAGCAATGACTCTTGAAGAAAAAGCAAGCTTTGTTGTCGGAGCTTCTGCTGCGGGTAATCAGGCTCAACAGAATCAGGGCGGCACCATGATTGGCCAGACTCAGAATCTTGTGGCAGGCGCTGCAGGAACAACAATTGCCATACCACGCCTTGGGATTCCATCAATTGTATTGGCCGATGGGCCTGCTGGCTTAAGGATGAGTCCGACCCGACAAAATGATAATAATACTTACTATTGTACTGCATTTCCGGTAGGAACGCTGCTCGCTTCTTCTTGGGATGTCAACCTTGTATATTCAGTTGGCAAGGCTATGGGAAACGAGGTTCTTGAATATGGTGTCGATATTCTCCTTGGTCCTGGTATGAACATACACAGAAACCCCCTGTGCGGCAGAAACTTCGAATATTATTCTGAAGATCCTCTGATTGTAGGGAAAATTGCTTCTGCCATGATTAATGGTGTCGAGTCGAATGGTGTTGCTACTTCTGCAAAACACTATGCTGCCAACAATGCTGAAACTAACAGAAATACACTTAACACTATTGTAAGCGAAAGAGCTCTCAGAGAAATATACCTGAAAGGCTTCGGTATTGCTGTGCAGGAAGCCCAGCCATTGACTGTTATGTCGTCTTATAACTTAATTAACGGAACCTGGGCGCCTGAGAGCTACGATCTGATTACCAAAGTATTACGTGACGATTGGAAATTTGCCGGTTTTGTGATGACCGACTGGGGTGGCGGAAGAGATGCTGTTGCTATGATGAATGCCGGAAATGACCTGTTAATGCCAGGAAGGGCAAACCAGGTAAAAGCTATTGCTGAAGCTGTTCAATCGGGTAAGCTCGATCGGAAAATTCTCGACAGAAATATTGAGAGAATTCTTAATATCGTTATGCAGTCGCCAAGGTTCAAAGGCTACAAATACACAAATAAGCCCGATTTAAAGCAGCATGCAGAGGTAGCCAGAATTGCGGCTGCAGAAGGTATGATACTTCTGAAGAATGAAAATTCAGCATTGCCCCTTCCTTCGGAAACTAAAAAGCTGGCATTATTTGGGAACAGTTCTTATGACATTATAACCGGTGGTACCGGAAGCGGAGATGTAAATGAAGCTTACAGCGTTGCATTGGCCGAGGGTTTGAAAAATGCCGGCTATTCTGTTAATGACAACCTGGCAACCATGTACAATGGATATCTGAAAACTGTTAAAGATGGACGGCCGCGTGGCAGAGGCTTCTTAGGCGCATCAGCAGCAATTTCAGAACTGAATATAAATCAGGATATTATTAATAGTATTGTAAATGTTTGTGATGCTGCAGTTATCACTATTGGAAGAAATTCAG
>CAZLLD010000076.1:0-13116 GCA_964560225.1 uncultured Bacteroidales bacterium | reverse complement strand
ACTTTGCTAAAAAATACTTTGGATCTGAAGAGCCGGTTGGCCAAAAAATTATTTTTGATCAGGAAAAAGAATTTACAGTTAGTGCTGTTTTTAGAAAACCCAAAGAAAGCAGTCAGCTTAATTTTGATATGGTCAGACTTATTAGGGAGGACAATGGAAATGCGCATTGTTATATTCTTACATATCCTGGTTCCAATATTGAACAACTTGAGAAAAAACTCGTACTTGATAAAGCCTCCATTCCTTATTTAAATGTACCATCGCCTTTAGGATATTATCTAAAAGATATGCAGTCCGCCTATTTTGACACTTCCCGCGGTCAAAATATCCAAATAAACCGCAATGAGACTGATCTCAAGATAGCACTGGTAATTGCCATACTGATTATTTCATTAGCTCTTTTCAATTATATTGGATTAATAAATACCAGGTTAATCGATAAGGCCCGTGAACATTCCATTCGTAAAATCAATGGTGGCTCAAGAACAAGTCTTATTTATAATCTTCTGTCGGAAACATTAATTCTTACAGTAATAGCGTTTCTGATTAGCCTTCCTTTAATGAACCTGATTATTCCTTTTTTTAATAAGCTTACATCTTCATCAATTACATTGTCTTATATTATGGCCAGTAAGAATGCCATATTTCTATCTATTATACCAATACTGATTCTGCTCTCTTCCTTTCTTTTTGCTTTTTTTCGAATAAGTAAAGGAGTGACGGTTGAAACCCTTAAGCCTGGCAAATTTCAATCGTTCAGCAAAGCTTATATTCCCGTTTTTAATATTGCCCAGCTGGCCATTTCAATAATATTAATCATTGGTTCAGCAGTTATAATGAAACAGATAAATTATATAACCAATAAAGATATCGGTATTAATAAAGACGTAATTGAAATAAGAGTTCCTTATCAATACAACAATAATATCTCTAATATTTTTAAAACAGAACTAGAAAAGAGTACATCAGTTGAAATGATTTCACTGGCAAATGCTTCGCCGGTTCTGGAACATTTCATGCTCTTATTGGAATATGAAGAGAACGGAATAAAGAAACAATATACACCTTCAGTGTTTGTTGGAGATGAGAATTATACAAAAACATTGGGAGTAAATATCATTCATGGTGAAGATTTTTCTGACAATGCGGAATCCAATAAAGGTAAATGTATCATCAATCAATCACTCGCCAAGCTTTTTCCTAACCAGAATTTAATTGGGGAAAAATTGCCTGGTGAGAATAACATGACAGTCATTGGGATTTCAAACGACTTCCATTACGGCAGTTTGGAGAGATATATTGAACCAGGATATATTGCATATAATAATTCTGGACATTATTTATTGGTTAGGCCTGCATCAGGTAAAACAACACAGGTAAGGGAAATTATATCCTCGGTTTGGGCAAAATTCATCACTGATTATCCTTTAAATATTGAAACAGTTGGAGAACGTTATGAATGGATGCACAGAGAAAATGCCAATTACGCTAAACTAATAGGATCATGCTGCATAATCAGTATATTTTTATCAATGATGGGATTGTTTGCTGTTTCACTTTATACAAGTCAACGGCGTATTAAAGAAATAGGCATTCGTAAAGTTAACGGAGCCCGTGTTGCTGAAGTGCTTGTGTTGCTAAATAAAGGCTTTATAAAATGGAATCTGATTGCGTTCGTTATCGCCTGCCCCATCGCCTGGTTTGCTATGCACAAGTGGTTACAAGGCTTTGCTTATAAAACTGAGCTAAGCTGGTGGGTGTTTGCAGCAGCCGGGGCAGTGGCAGTGGCAGTGGCATTGCTCACTGTGAGCTGGCAGAGTTGGAGGGCGGCAACAAGGAATCCGGTGGAAGCGCTGAGGTATGAATAGTCTTGAACTATGATTTTTATGATTAAATGAAAACTATGATTAGAAAACAAAAAAATCAAAGTCCATCAATTAATCATACGAATCAAGGTTTGGGATTAAATGAACCGTATGAAGAGTAAATAGAATAGTTAAGTTATGAAAAACATTGCATTTAAATACGCCTTTCGCAAAATTGCAAAGAACAGGATGAACTCAGTAATTTCAATTATTGGGCTAGCCACAGCATTAACAAGTGTTCTGTTAATATACCTTTACGTATATCAGGAATTTAATTATAACAGGTTTTATGACAGTAACAATAAGATTTTTAGATTGAATTACTCATTGGAAAAAGTTGATGGATCAAAAGACAATACGGTTTTACTCAATCCTGAACTCTCTGAAACTATAAAAAATAAGATCCCCCAGATAAAATGGAGTACTTCATTTCGCAGCGCTCATCATCCTTCCTTGAAATTTGAAAACCAATGGTTCGAACAGAACCTGTTTATTACTGAGCGGGATTTCTTTAAAATATTCAATTATAAGTTTCTAGCCGGCGCCAAAGATCATATTTTCGAGAATCCTAATGAATTAGTAATTACTTCCAGTCTGGCTGATAAGTTTGCCGCAATAAAAACATGCAAAAGGGAGGATTTAATTGGAGAATCCGTTTTATTCAAAAATCTTCCCGATCAACCTTTTAAAATTACCGGAATAATTGAAGATGTTCCTGAAAACTCCAGCCTTGATTTCGATGCTTTAATCCCGCTAAAATACCAGGAGGCATTCAACAGGTCGAATAATTGGTTCGGAAACTCGACTATTTTCTATGAAACCGATAAGAATGAAAATACAGCATCGGTTGAGAATATTGTAGTTAGCTTGATCAAAGAGTATTACCATAATCTTGTAGAAGAACTAAAAAATGATAACATTCTGCTGGATACACCTGAAGCCTTTAGTCCTTTTGCGCTCCCTGTTTCCGATGTATACCTCAGCGGTGTAAGCACTGATTATGAACGCTCCAACAATAAAACCAGTCTGATTATTCTTTCTTCAATTGGATTTCTGATACTTTTTATTGCCTGCAGCAACTTTGTACTATTATCCATTGGACAGTCTTTTAAAGACCAGCACGAAATGGGAATTAGGAAGATAATAGGAGCCAAAATCAGGAACGTATACAGTTTCCTTCTTACCGAAAAGCTTATTATCACAATGATTTCCCTTGTAATAGCCGCTATTTCAGGCTACTACCTGATACCTGTTTTTAACCAATTGACGGTCAATAGTATTAGTTTAAATTTAATAAGCTTTTCAGGAACAATAGCTTTTACGCTGATTTGCATATTGTTCATTGTGGTTTCAATCAGTTTTATCCCCCTTTATAAACTGAGAGAAAGTCCTGTTAAACCATCCGGTTTAACAAACAAAAAATCGCGCACTGTATTTAGTGCTTCCAACCTCTTTGTTACTCTTCAGTATGGCCTTTCTGTTATTCTGATCATTTCAACTGTTTTTATTATACATCAAACAAATTATATAAAGCATAAGGACCTGGGATATTCTTCAAAAAACATAATTAATTTGAGGATGTACCATCTCGAGAACACTGAAAAAATTGCATTTTACAACAAATTAAAGAGTAATACGTCCATTGAAAGCCTCACATTTACAGACAGAGATTACGTGAGCGGAAGAGGAAATAACTACATTCTGAACGATGCCGGAGAACCTACCTATACAAGAATACTCAAAGTTGATAAAGACTATATTCCAACATTGGGTTTAAAAATAGCAGAAGGGGAAAATTTCGCAGAATCTGCTTCCTCCAATCTTTACGTAATCATTAATGAAAAACTCAGTACCAGCCTTAACCTGCAAAACAGTGCTGTAGGACAAAGCATCACTTTGGACGGACGAAAATATATCATAAAAGGGATCATTAAAAATTATCATTACGATTCCATGAGGGAGGAAATTGAACCATTAATGTTGATGAATGAAACGGAAACAGGAAAGAGCGCTAAATATTTATTTATAAAATATAATCCTGCTCAAACCAGTCAGGCAGTAGCGCTTATTAGAAATACATGGAAAGATATGCTGTCCCATAAAGAATTAGATATGAATTTTTGGAACGAACAACTGAATAACCGATATATATATGAGGAAAAGTGGTCAAAAATAATTGGCTATGCCGCAATAATGGCCATAATCATTTCGTCATTGGGGCTCTTTGGATTAACGTATTTTATCATCAACAGACGAACTAAAGAGATTGGGATACGCCGGGTTAATGGGGCCCGGACCTATGAAATTCTTTTTATGCTAAACAAAGAATTTCTAACCCTCATTGTAATTGCCTTTATAATCGCCTGTCCCGTCGCCTGGTACGCCATGCACAAATGGCTGGAGAATTTTGCTTATAAAACAACTTTGAGCTGGTGGGTGTTTGCGGGAGCAGGAGCAGTAGCAGTGGCAGTGGCGCTGCTGACTGTGAGTTGGCAAAGTTGGAGGGCGGCAACAAGGAATCCGGTGGAAGCGCTTAGATATGAATAGTCTAAACTATGATTACACTGATTAAATGAAGACTATGATTAGAAAACAAAAAGAAATCAAAGTCCATCATGCAATCAGACGAATCATAGTTTAGAATAAATGAAAACTATGATTAGAAAACAAAAAAATCAAAGTCCATCAATTAATCATACGAATCAAAGCCTGCCTGTAGGCAGGTTTAGACAAATTGCTAATTGCTAATTTAAATACGATGAATACCTTAAAAAATTTCTTTAAAGAAATAAAAAGCAACAGGTCAATTACTGTAATTAATGTCTTTGGCTATGCCCTGGCTTTGGCGTCGTGTTTGGTAATAGGAACATTTGTTTACCATCAGTCGACCTTTGACCGCTTCAATGTAAATAAAGACCGGATATTCAGAATGAATCGCTTTCTCAATGAGAAAAGCACTCATGAAGCAATAACAAATCATCATTGGGCAGAAGTTTTACCCGGTGAAATTACCGGTATAGAAAAAATTGCAAGGATAGGCCGATCCTATGAATCAAGCATTGAATTTGAAAAGAATGAATTTAAAGCTATTGGCGCCACAGGCGATAAAGAACTTTTTGATATATTTTCTTTTCCCTTGAAGGAGAAAGAAGGTGAAGATTTTTTTTCTAAACCTCTTAGTATAGCTATTTCACAGTCTCTTGCACAGAAAATTTTCGGCAAAACATCGCCTCTTGGAAAAACACTGAAATTAGGATACCAGCGTGATTATACTGTGACCGCAGTTTTTAAAGACATCCCCCTCAATTCTTCCTTTAGTTTTGAGTTTCTTTTGAATACCAGTGATATGCTAAACGAGTATGGGGAACAAATGAAAAATCATTGGGCATGGTGGGCATGGAATACTTTTATCCTGGTGAAAGATCAGTCAATTGTTTCAAACTTCGGTGAGATAATGAAGCCCTTACAAAATAAGTATGTGGGCGAATGGTATGCAAAATCCAATGATTATTATCTTCAACCGCTTAGTAAAATACACTTTCACAGTGCTTCCATCATGTATAGTTTTGATAAGGATATTCCGGTTGCTCTGGTATACATCTTTATTTCAGCAGGTATACTAATTCTTATAATTTCATGTATCAACTTCATTAACCTGTCTGTAGCCAGTTTCGAAGCACGCAAGAAATCAGTTGCTATCAAAAAAATTATCGGGGCAAGTCGTGCCTATCTTTTTAAACAATACATGAGCTTTTCAATACTGATTACTTTTCTGTGTGTCCTCATATCATTGATTATTGCATCATATTTCATTCCCTGGCTTAAAACACTGGGGATAACAGGAATTGATATTCCTTACAACAACCCATTCTTCTGGTTGATTATATTGATTTTTTCATTGTTTACAGGATTTCTCTCGGGAATATATCCCTCTAATCACATCAGTAAAATAATTTCACTTTCTACAAATAATACAGTTAAAACAAGGTCTGTATTTAGAAATGCCCTGATAACAGTACAATTCATTATTGCCATCTTTCTTCTTATTGCTGCAACTACAATAAAAAAGCAACTTAACCACAGCATAAAAGGAAATTTAGGATTCGAGCATGCATCACTTCTTAGCTTTTCAACATCTCAGGACGTTTTTAATCATTATGATGCCTTTAATGAAGAAATTAAAAAAATCAACGGAGTCCTTTCCACAACATCCTGTGGATTTTCAGTTCCGGGTGATTTAGGAAATTATTGGCCTGTAAAGCCCTCTGGAGGTAATGAACAGATTGAAATCTTTCATTCTTCAGTAGCACCAAATTTTTTCGATGTGATGAAAATACCTATTAAAGTTAAGCTGGGAACATTCAGGGAGGATACCACACTAGCATATGATTATGCAGTTATCAATGAGGAAGCAGAAAAGCAATTTGATATGGGTGAAACAATACTTGGTAAAACCTACAATATTGGAGAAACTAAAACTGAAGTGACAGGTATTGCAAAGGATTTCCATATTTCATCACTTCATAATAAGATCAAGCCTTCCCAGTTTTTCATCAGAGACAAAAATTGGAATTATATTGTGCAGTGCGGAACTTCTGATGAGAAAGAGATTATTGCTAAAATTCAGCAGGTTTGGAAAAAATTCGAACCCATTCAACCTTTCAAATATGAACTTATTGATGATCTGATCACTCAGCAATATGCAAGAGAGAATGTACTTTTAAAGCTGTTCAATATTTTCTTTGTTCTATCCATCCTTATTTCACTTGTTGGATTATTTGGCCTTGTGCAGCTTCTTCTTCGGTTCCGGGTAAAGGAAGTAGGCATTAGAAAAGTAAACGGAGCAAAGGCATATCAGATAATGGCCATGCTGAACAAAGATTTCATCATTTGGGTGTTGGTAGCTTTTATGATTGCATGTCCATTTGCCTGGTTAGCCATGCACAAATGGCTGCAGAGCTTTGCCTATAAAACAACGCTTAGCTGGTGGGTATTTGCAGCGGCAGGAGCAATAGCAATTATGGTGGCTCTTTTGACCGTAAGTTGGCAAAGCTGGCGGGCAGCAACGAGGAACCCTGTGGAAGCGCTGAGGTACGAATAGTCTAAACTATGATTACACTGATTAAATGAAGACTATGATTAGAAAACAAAAAGAAATCAAAGTCCATCAATTAATCAGACAAATCAAGGTTTAAGATAAAATGAAGACTATGATTGGAAAACAAAAAAGAAATCAAAGCTCATCATTTAATCAGACGAATCAAAGTTCAGATAATTGACAACAATGCCTATAATAAGAATCATAAACAAGCTTCGCCACGGTTTGTCCTGGTTCGTCATCAACCTGATGGGACTAAGTGCTGCCATGGCCTGTGTAATAGCTACTTTTCTTTTCATCCGGCATGAACTCAGTTACGACCGGATGCACGAAAAGGCAAACCGAATTTACAGGGTTACCACCGACAGCAACCGCGGAGCAACCTCCATACATCCTGCTAGGGTTTCTGGTGAATGGCCTCAACGCCTTGTAGCCGAATATCCTGCCATTGAAAAAATTGTGCGGATGGTTCCTTTCAGAAAAGCTGTGGTAAAAATTGGCAATCAATCCTTTTTTTGCCAAAAGGCCTATTCAACAGATAGTTCTTTTTTTGATCTCTTCGATTTTAAACTGATATCAGGAAAATCAGAAAATACCTTTGCCAGACCAGGAAGAGCTATTATTTGTGAAAGTCTGGCAAGAAAATACTTCGGCAGTACCGATGTGATTGGTCATGAAATAACAATAATCCATCAGCAGGATCCGACACCTAAAAACTTCATCATTGATGGGGTTATGGAAGATTTTCCTGACAATTCGCATTTTCATGCCGAACTCCTCACTTCATTCACTACTGCTGAAGAACGATCTACATGGGCTTATACATACTTACTGATGAAGCAGGGTACCGATGTAGCAGCCTTACGAAATGATATTCAAAAGAATTGGAAAAAGATAAACCCGGAAACAGTAAACATTCCTATATTGTATTTCCAGCCTCTTACCGACATACACCTGTTTAGTCATAAAACCAAGGAAATGGAAAGGAATGGCGATATCCGATCCCTCATCCTTATGGGAAGCGGGGCTATAATTATTCTGCTTATTGCTCTGATCAATTTTCTTAATCTGAGCCGTGTTCAATTTATCGCAGAGATCAATTCATTCAGGGTTCGACTGATCATTGGAGCTTCCAGATTTCGACTGGCGATGGAAATGGCAGCACATTCACTGCTTTTGTCGGTTTTGGCATTTGCTACCGGATTAATAATTGCTTTTGAAATAGGCAAAACTCTTGAAGCAGGCTCCATCCAACCGGAACAAATGAAAGGCCTTTTGATTTTAGCACTTGCTTTTATAGCAATAATTGCTGTTATTTCAGTGCTTCCACTTTTTACCTCGGGATTTTCGACAAGAAAAAAACAAGCTGATTTGAAGGGTAATCTATATGCTGTACCATTGATAGCACAGTTTACACTCTCGGTTATTGCCATAACCGGTACATTTGGGTTATACCGGCAAATGAACTATATGTTAAACCAGCATCCTGCTTCACGGGATGCAGATATGCTGGTTATAGCTGACAATCCTTATGAAACACTTCAACGCTATGAGACATTCAAGACTGAATTGCTACGTAATACCTCCATTATAGACGTAACAGGTGCCATGGAAGAACCGGGTGGTGATATCCTGGATGGCAGCAATTTTGAAATGGAAGGAGTAGATAAAACAGAGAACCAGTTGATAAATATCTTCACCATCGATTCCAATTTTTTTAGTTTATTAGGAATTCGTCCTTTAGCAGGAACAGTTGATTTCGGATATACTCCCTCCCAGCAGT
The DNA here is from genome assembly GCA_964560225.1 of uncultured Bacteroidales bacterium. GTDB lineage: Bacteria > Bacteroidota > Bacteroidia > Bacteroidales > UBA10428 > UBA5072. Next base: position 4,370 of record CAZLLD010000076.1, on the reverse strand, counting down.
TGGAAGCCGATTTTCTTGAATTGAATAGGCTCCGGGCAGGCAAAATGGGTAATAAATCTGAAATTACTGCATTGGAAAAGAAAGTAGGTAATTATCGCGATAAATACATTCTGAATCAAAGTGCTCTTAAAATGCTGGGTATAGCAAATCCGGAGGATGCAATTGGTAAGCGATTCAGACTGAATTTTTTTATTCCCGAACTGTTCCCCGACGGGGACGTGATAGGAGTTGTTCCTGATTTTCATTATACCAATCTTTATAGTAAAGAAAAGCCTCTGGCCATAGCATCCAGAAAATTGTTCAATTATTGCTTTATAATCCAGATAGACCCGTTGCAAAGAAAAAAGGCGATTGAAACCCTTCACATTGCATGGCAGAAAGTTAACCCGGACTATCCCCTGGAATATGAGTATATCACTCAAAGTTACCAGAAGGTGTATACCACGGAGTATTCACAATCCAGGGTTATTTCACTTTTTGCCCTGTTATCCATAATCGTTTCATCATTGGGCATATTCGCTTTGGCAGCGTTCATCATGCAACGGCGCACCAAGGAAATCGGTATCCGCAAGGTAAACGGCGCCACTATTGCGCAAGTGATGCTGATGCTCAACAGGAATTTCATCAAATGGGTGATCCTTGCCTTTGTCATCGCCTGCCCCATTGCCTGGTACGCCATGCACAAATGGCTGCAGAGCTTTGCCTATAAAACAGAATTAAGCTGGTGGGTATTTGCAGCTGCAGGAGCAGTAGCAGTGGCTGTGGCGCTGCTAACTGTGAGCTGGCAGAGTTGGAGGGCAGCGACCAGGAATCCGGTGGAAGCGCTCAGATACGAATAAGTCTGAACTATGATTAAATGAGTCTTGAACTATGATTACACTGATTAGTTGATGACCTATGATTCAAAAGAAATAAATCATAGTCCATCATGTAATCAAACGAATCATAGTTCTGACATCATTGAATCACACAAATCATAGTTCAGACAATTATCATAGTCCATCATTCAATCACACGAATCATAGCCTGCCTGCCGGTAGGCAGGTTCAGACAATTTTTTGTAACCAAATTGCTCACCCGAAGTAATCAATATAAAGATTACATTTATTTCATGATTGAAAAGCCGGATGAATATTTTATGAACCGCGTTAAAAACGGTGATCTTGCGGCCATGGCAGAGCTGTTTGAAAGATATCATGTGAGAATCTACAATTTCATGCTTAAGCTTACTTTTGATAAATCAGTAAGCCAGGATCTTACACAAAATTTGTTTTACCGGATCATCAAATACAGACATACCTACAATTCGGATCACAGCTTCAAATCATGGATTTTCCGGATGGCCCGTAATATTCATATTGATTATTGCAGGCAACAACAGAAAGTATCTGAGCAATTTAAACAGGTTGAAGAATATGACATGAATATTGGAGAAGAAACCTCTGCTTATGATGAAGAGGATTACGAGCGACTTGACATGGCTTTCGAAAGACTTAATCCCGATCAGAAAGAGATTATTATTTTGAGCAGATTTCAGAAATTAAAATATGAAGAAATTTCTTGTATAAAAGATATATCGGTGCCTTCCATTAAGGTACAAATGCACAGGGCAATAAAGCAACTAAAGGAATATTATTTTAAATTAACATAATTCAGTAATATCATGAAATGCGAGGAAGTGGAATTGCTGATGATCGATTATCTCGATAATGCGCTTGAGAAATCCCAACAGGATGAGATAGAAAGACACCTGCAGAAATGTGACCGATGCATTGATGTAATGAAAGATTTTAAGCAAATAATTGATAAAATTGACGAGGCTGAACCCGAACAACCTGATGACAGCCTCCGGGTGAATTTCTATCATATGCTCCATGGGGAAATCAATAAGCAAACTATCAGTAAAGCACCCTCATCCATTGGAGGCAAAATAATAAATAAATCTTTTTTAAGGATTGCTGCAGGTATTGCTATTCTTATCGCAGGCATAGTGATAGGAATAATTTTTCAAAGCTCTTTGAAAAACAGGGATAATGAAGCCCAATTATCAGAACTCAAAACAGAAGTTCAAAATATGAAAGAACTTGTAATGTTGAGCATGCTAAAAGAAGAATCATCAAGTCAGCGAATTCAGGCAGTAAGTTATGCTGAAGAATTCCCGGCTCCTGATAAGAAAGTATTGGATGCCCTTACGTCTACACTTAATAATGATAAAAACGTAAATGTAAGGCTTGCTGCCGCCTATTCGCTTTCGAAATATGCCGATAAACAATGGGTAAGAGATTCTTTGGTTGAATCATTAACCAAACAAACCGAACCTATTATACAGGTTGTGCTTATTAATATTCTGGTTGAAAAAAAGGAAACAAAAGCCGTAGATGCCATTCGTCAGATTATTTATGATGACGCTACCCTTAAAGATGTAAAAGATGTTGCAGAAAAAGGAATTCAACATCTGCTTTAATATAAAAATATATTGAATTCAATACAAGGCACCGTCAAATACCGGTTTAGACAGTGCGACATGATGTTCAATTAAATATTTAATACTAAGAAAAATGAAAATAAAAATATTTATAATCGCATTAATAGTTCTTCAACAAATGAACTATTCCAGTAAGGCACAGGAGTATAAAGTACCTGCAGAAAATTCCAGGGATATAATCCTTAATTTACAAGGTTTTACCGGAAATCTGAAAATTGAAGGATATTCAGGTAATGAAATTATTTTCAGCGCTCCCGGGTCAGAAATTGAAGTTCCCGATCGCGCAAAGGGTTTAAAACCAATTTATCCGGGAGGAACAGATAACTCCGGGTTAGGATTATCAGTAGAAAAAAATGGCAACCTTATTGAAGCCACATGTGTATTACCTTTTACCAAGAAACGTGAATTTACGGTCAAAGTACCGGAAAACATCTCCATTAAGGTAAAAAGCGAGTGTCAAAACAGTAGCGATATCTTCATTAATAATATGAAGAATGAGATTGAGATTCAGACATGTCATGACATAGACTTAAAAAATGTATCGGGGCCTTTAGTGCTTTCATCCATTGCAGGAGACATTAATATTGTTTTCTCTTCACTAAGTACCAATAACCCAATCTCAATTAATTCAGTAAGCGGTGATATTGATATTACCTTGCCGGAAAAAACTGCAGCTGATATTGAATTACAGACAGTTACCGGAACGATGTATTCTGATTTCGATTTTTCAGAAAACAACAAAGACATGAAAAAAGTAGGAGGCAACCATGTAAGCTGTAGATTAAATGGAGGTGGTCCAAAATACAGTATTGTAACGGTAAGCAGCAATATTTATCTGAGAAAAGGAAAATAAAACGCCCTATTATGAAAAGTACAATAATTCTAATAATAGCATTTGCAGCGACTATTTATCCGTTGAATGCCCAGAAAGTTATAGACAGGAATATGGATTTCACTGGTAAAAAATCGCTTAAACTGAATATTCAATTTGCAGATTCAGTTAAAATACATACCTGGAACAAGAAAGAAGTATTCGCCAAAGCATTTATAAACATTAATGACAATGTTGACAATGAAATTTATAAGGTTGATTTTAAAGAAACCTCTGATAATATTATTGTAAATGCATCATTTGATGAAGACTTTTTTAGGAATAAAGAAGATAATTGTTTTCGTGATAATATCGTTTGGGAATTTTATATTCCTGATAATACACCTTTCTTCATTGAAACGATCAGCGGAAATATAATTATTGATGGTTTAACTACAGAAATCAAAGCCAAAACAATAGGTGGTTTTATTGACTGGACTATCACCCCTGGTCAAAAGGCAGACCTGGAGCTCAAAACCATTTCGGGAGCATTCTATTCGAATATCGAGGGATTATCAGGAGTAAAAAGGAATTATTTTTCACCAGTGCTAATTGATAAACTTAATAATGGAGGATTTCCGGTAAAACTTGAAACAATCAGCGGTAATATATATTGCCGGAAACCATAGCAATTAGCAATGAACAATTAGTAATTAGCAATAGAAATCAGTTAGTAATGAACAATTAGCAATAAAGAATAAAAAACATAATGGTCGAAATATTACTAATTGCTCATTGCTAATTGTTAATTGATTTCTATTGTTCATTGCTAATTACTAATTATTAATTGACTTCTATTGTTAATTGCTCATTGATAATTACTAATTGTAAAGCAACCCTAACAGAAATATTTTGTCCTTGATACTGAATTCAAAATCCAATATCATGAAGACAAAATATACCCTTATACTTTTATTGGCCTCCCTGACTGCCAGCTTCACATCCGGTCAGGAAACCGGATACCGGAAGTTCCCGGTTAATGTTTCTTTTGTATACCCTGCTTCCATTCACGGC
>CAZLLD010000075.1:0-13270 GCA_964560225.1 uncultured Bacteroidales bacterium | reverse complement strand
TGCCCCTGGCCATCATAAAATGATCATCAGCCATTACAAACGGGATGATTTTACAGTCAGGACTGTTATTCACCATATCGCTGAAATGATACCTGGTCTTGTTCCGAAGTATGAGCTGCCCGTTTTTGTAATCAATGGTTGATAAGAACTGGTATAGAAATACGGTGCCAATAATTCCGTCAATCCGATACCCTCCCAGTTCGAGCTGCTTTAGATCCAGTATATTAACAGGAATATTTTCAATTTGTAATTTTCCTATGGTAATGGAATGGATTGCACCATGTCCCATCGGTGCCTTTTTGCCTCCGCCGAAATTCCTTCCAGTTTCAACGCCAAACGAACTTGCCTTGGTTTCTTTAGCAAATTCTTCGTTTAAAATGAGCTCACCTCCACCCGTATCGATAATAAAACAGCCCTTATATTCATTATTAATGGTAACTTCTACAACCGGTAACGGGTCGGTGATCAGGAACCGGAGATGTGTTTCCTGAAAACCATTATCCATTTGATAGGGTTGCATACCGGAAAAATATTCCATCTTTTTTGCCATGGCTTCCCGGCCTGAAGCCCTGTATAAGGGCGCAGCCTTTGAAAACTGCAGTTGCCGGTGGTATACCTCTGCCAGGAAGTAGTCGAGCGTGGCCAGTTTTGGTTTGATTGCCTTTGCTTTGTTCAGCCATTTTTCTGACTCCTCTGTGCGGTTGAATAACAGCGACGTGTAGCCCATATATACCAGGGATTTCAAATCATCAGGACGGGTATTCAGGATTTCCTGATATGCCTTTTGCGATCGGACAAAATCGCCATCGCGAAACAGATTTCCGGCAGTTTTTGCAGGCTGGGAATGGATGCCTGAACATAAAAAGGAGAAGAAGGACATGGCAACAATTTTTAGGGAATTTTTCATTTTGCTTTCTGTTTGATTTGAGAAAACAAAATTGCTGCCGGGTGCTGAATCAAGCAAAAAAAGCGGGTAGTAATAAGGTAGTAAAAAAGGAGTATTGACCTATATATTGTTGCTTATCAATTCTTTGAATTTCCGGGTTTCATTTCTGGATTGGATATTCAGTTTTTTAAAGATGTTTGAAATATGCTTTTTAACCGTGTGAACGGAGATGAATTGGTTATCGGCAATCTCCTGGTTGGTTTTTCCTTCGGCCAATTGCTTGAGAATATTGAGTTCGGTATGACTTAGGCAATCCAGCACAGACTTGCTGACCGCATCTGAACCGGTTGCATTTTTTTCCATCTTCATTTCAAACCGGAATTCTCCGAAGTACAGGATCAGTCCGATTACAGCCAAAGAAGCTATAATTATAACAAAAACCAACATGGTGCTTTTTTCAAATTTGTCATCAATGATAATATAATTTCCTGATTTACGGATTTGTTTTTTGATGGATGTACCTCTGCGGGTAGCTGCAACACGCGCAAATACAAATCATTCTTGACCTGCCTACCGGCAGTTAAGAAGTAAGGCTTGCCTGCGCTAAAGCTCCCTGCCTACCGGCAGGCGGCAGGCAAGTTTGCGAGAAAGATTCTGCGAGAAGGTTTTGCACGAAAGGCATTTGGATTACCCTTGTATAGATGATTTCGCAATTTTTCTTCCGCAAAATCTTTTCACATTCACTTGCTGCGAAACCTGATTCATCTGAATCGCCGGCCGTGATCAACACAAACACTTTTTGTGGGGTAACAAACCTGTTCAATGCTTTCTTATATTTCCGGCAAATTCGGGGTATTCCAAAAGCATAAACCGGGAAACAAAATCCCAGTAAATCCGAATTGGGCAAGTTGGTTTCATCGAATGCTATTTCTGATATTCTTACCGAGTGTCCGTTGCTCACAAAAACATCCCTGCATGTTTCCAGAACTCTTTTGGAGTTACCTGTTCCTGTAAAATATTCTAACTCAATATTCATTTGAATGCATTCTGAAATGGTTAATCAGTTTTCCGGTAAATATAAGAAATGAATTATTGTTTTTGAGGCACACCACTGCCGCTGCCGCTGCCGCGCAGGGCGCTCACTTGTCCGGATACACAAAAGAACAATAGATGAACCAACATACGAAAGAGCACTTTGCCGGCAATGAACTATACCCGGTGTAGTACGCAGGCCGTTTGAGTCATATGTTGGTTATTCAGTCTTTTACAAATTATAACTTGGTCTTGCTTAATCTGAAAAATCTTATTCCTATCATGACAAACCAGACTATATAAAGTGGTCCTGCTACCATAATAAACAGATCTTTAATCGGCGTGTAAAATATTCCAATAATAATGCTTAACAGATCAAATCCATGGGTAATTAGTCCAACCAATCCGGTTACTTTATTAAAAACCAGGGTTTTCAACATAAGTATTGAGAAAATAATCGCACCGAATTCTATTAATATCCCTCGCAATATTGCTCCTGTGTTTATCCACATGTCGCTTGCCAGCATTCCTTCACACGCTGCCAAAAGTTGTTGTTTCATCTCTGGTGAAGTTGTCATGTGGTATTTGTCACTAAGAATCAATATTGATGTAATATTTAATCCTGCAATAAAAATAGTCACCCCGGCAAGTGTGCAAAAAAGTGCAATCTTAGCAATCAGTTTGTAATCAGTCTTAAGTGACTGATAAATACTATAAAACAGAAGATAATAAAACGGGACTACAACGATCGAAACAATATCAAGGCGCAATAATGCAATCAATCTGTTTTCGTTTATCATTTCAAAGCATTCAATTGCTGATTCGGGATATCCTCCGTCTAACAGAATCATTATTAAAATTGAAGCAAATGAATAAACCAGGAACAGGACTGAAGTCCAACCTCCTGCTTTGTATAATAATCTGCTTGGTTTATCTGTAGGAAAATTCAGTATATTCATAATTTATCTCCTTTCAAATATTTGTTAATGATATGTGCCCTAACTTTCTGGCATGCTAACGTTGTTGCTATGGTTAGTTGCCGACCTGCCTGCCTAAGTGTTCGTCACGCAGGCAGGTTTCGAAGCACTGTCATGTCAAGTTACAATTACTTTTGATATGAGCTGTGCCGCATGAATACGCACTGCACCGGCAATTAACTAATCCGCGTGTTAATAAGGATCACCAGTTAATGTAGCCGTAAGAGTCCAATAATTAACTGAACCTATTGATGAGATATTATCACGGTTCATGTATTTATTCTTTTATTCCAAAAACCAGGCTAATTCCAGGATTCTCAACCAGATTGGTACGTCTCAGTTTGATAAAACCACTGGTTCTTAGCCAGGCTGCAACATCACGATATGGATAGATTCTTGCATCCAGTAGCTGAAAGAACGTCAGTCCAAAGATCTGAATTATTGCCTGAACAGCTGAACCCCCTTTGGCATCCGCGAGTTGTTCTCCAATTACCACAGATCCTCCCGGCTTTAATGTTTTCGCCACCCTCTGAAGCAGGTTAACATTTTCGTCGGGCGACAAACCGTGTATGATGTTAAACAAAAAAGCAATATCATAGCCACTACCCAGGTCATCTGTCATAAAATTTCCTTCGTGAGTGAGGATCCTATCATCTAACTTCGCCGTCTCGATATTCTTGCGTGCAGATTTTAATGCCTGCGATCCATCAAATACAATCGCTGATAATTCCGGATAACGTTGACACAATGCTATGCTGTACAATCCGTGCCCACCCCCGATGTCGATGAGCTGTCGTGCTGTGCCGGGAATTTTAATTTTGCGCGTGATTTCCTCTATACCCAAACGGGCTGCCGAAACCAACCAATTCTGAAATACCTGCGATTCTTCAGGATGCTGCTCGGTATAGTTATAATAATTAGTGGCAGGTTGTCCATTACGAATCGTTTCTTCCAGATCCTGAAAATGCTCAAAGAGAACTCTGCCCCAATAATCGAAGGCAACCGCAATACTCCGCGGTGAACTGTTCAGCATCCACTTTGTGGTCATTGAAGTGTTGCTATAGCGCATATTGTGTTGCTGAACGTAACCCAGAGCCTCAAGGTTATTCAAAAGTACTTGCGTTCCACGTGGGTTTGCGTTAATCTGCTGTGCGATTTCTTCCTGAGTTAGTGGCTTGCTTTCAAGGACTTCAAACACACGGAGTCGAAGAGCAGCCTGAACAATCCGAAAACCAAGCGCACTGAAAACATCTAACAGTGGCGCCGGTACTATATTGAGCTTGAAAAAAGCCAGATGCTCAAAAGTGTTTGTCGAAACAGGCATAGTTGTATCTATTTTAATGTTAAACTTGTTTATCGCTCAGAATAATTAATTGTCAGATTTCGATGAACCGATGTACTTGGCTTTATTCAGCCAAAGTGCGTAACCCAACCATGACATGGCGATACCAAATATTATCCCGCCAATAGAGGTAAGGATAAAGAGTTGAGGGACTATTCTACCCAGACTGAACATTACCACTCCGATGATTAACAACCAGCCTGCTGAGTGAGGCAATGTGCTCTCCACAATAACTGCTCGTCCTACCAAAACGCAACCCGGCAAAAAAAGCAGAATATAGGTAGACAGAAGCAGCCCCGCCCACATCAATTGGCCATCAGGTTTGATGAGGCCGAATAGGGCGGTCGGTGTGCTCTGCTGTTTTGCAACTACTGGTGCAGCAAAACCAAAGACAAGGCTTGTGAGTACACTTGCCAGTGAACCAATGATGACAATAACAAATCCAATCTGTGAGAGCTTGCTTGTTTGATCGATCAAGGTTCGCTGAATGCCAACCACACCAAATGGAATCAAGAAATAGGCGAGCGCAATGAGAATTGCGCCGGGAATCCAGAATGGGTTGAATAATCCGGCCGGATCAAAGTCGCTCGGGTGTAAAAGCGATGAAACAAACCAGATGATGCCTGCAGTAAACAATATTATTCCCCGCCAACAAGTAGAATCATGATTTGACATTTTCTCTCGTTCTATAAAAGGTTTACAGTTTATCATTTAGATTCTGATTTTAGTTTACACATTTTTTTTATCGAGATTTGCCACTTTCCCGTTAGCGAAAGTTAAGCAACAGAACCTGCATCAGCAACCCCTAATAGGAACTCAGGTTTTCTATCCACGATTTATTTCCGGCTTTATAGTAATCGAAAGTATGAATTAGTTCATCAACGGATTGATCACAAATGGCCTCAATTTTTTTCCCCAGAAATTGTTCGAATCCATGCTTCTCTTCTGTCTGCAGGAGCTTGATAATTAGCTCTGAATCTGAGATTATAGGTGATTTTGGAGGTTATTGCAATTCCGATGACAAGAATTCCTGTAAAACCAAAAATCAATAATCAATAATATCCATTTCTTATTCATGCAGATTTTTTTAGTGTTGTTCATGACTTTTGCTTTAAAAGAATTATGAAGTAAAAGTATGAAGTCTCACCAAATCAATCTTTTGACAAAAGTCAAAATCGTTTATTTCTTTTTTCTGATCCTGCTTAACGTGGCATTATCAACGCCAATAAATGAGGCAATATAGCCCAGGTTTACCCTTTGCAATAATTGTGGATAGGTTTCACAGAATTGCTGATAACGTTCATGTGCTGAAAGCGTTTGAAAACTTTCTGCCCGTTCGAGCATTTCACTTATCTTAATATCGCCCAGTTCTTTGCAAATCTGGTGCCAGGCAGGGATTTGCCGGTAAAGTTCCATTTGATCCTTATAACTTATCACACTCATTTCAACATCTTCTATCGCTTTTATATATTCTTTGGAGGGAACCCTGTTGTTGAAGCTGTCTGCTGCAACTATTAATGAACCTTCGGCAAAAAAGCCGGTGGTGATTTCATTGGCCTGGTCATCGTAGAAGTATGACCTCAATAGGCCCCTGGTTACATAACCGATATAATTTGAGATCTCACCGGCTTTCAGGAAAAACTCATTTGCCTTCATCTGTTGCGGAACAAAATGCGACAGGGTAAGTTTAATTTCTTCTTCTGTCAAATTGTATTTTTCTATTGACCACTTTCCAATATTCATATTTTGATTCTTTTGTGGTTTTTATAGTCTTACTTGTAAGGTTTGTCCATTCAAAACGCAATCCGGCATAATAATCAGGGTTTGATAAATGTTGAGGTCTTTTTCTCTTTTGTGAACAATACGGCAGTATTTATTAATGCCAGGTGTGAATACGCCTGTGGAAAATTTCCCAAAAGTCTTTTGGTTTCAAAGTCGATATCTTCGCTGAACAATCCCAGGTGATTACCGCATTTCAGCAGATCATTGAAAATTTGTGCTGCTTCTTCGGTTCTTCCAATCCTGTATAATGCTTCGATGAGCCAGAACGTGCATATGGTGAAAGCTGAAGAAGGTTGACCGAAATCGTCACGTATTACATAACGATACATAAGACCTTTATGATACAAGGCATTTTTCACTGCATCTACTGTTTTAACATAAGAGGTGTCAGAATAATTGAGAAAACCATAATTTGCCATCAGCAACAGGGAGGCATCCAGGTCTTCACTGCCATAGGTTTGTGTGAATGTTTGCAGATTATTGTTCCACCCATTTCTGAGAACATCTGCCTTAATGTCATTGGCAATGCTTTGCCAGTCTTTTGCATAGCTTTCCTTTTGCAGTAACAAAGCTATCCTGGCTGCACGGTCCATGGCCACCCAGCTCATCACCTTTGAAAAAACGAAATGTCTTCCTTCGTAACGAAATTCCCAGATGCCTTTATCCGGATTTTCCCAATGCGTGGAAACAGTATGAATGATATTGCGCACTATTTCCCACATGTCTTCAATTTCATCAAGAGTGCCGGGAAAATATTCGTAATATTGGTGAATTACGTTAAGCAGGTACCCGAATACGTCATTCTGACGCTGCACATAGGCCGCATTGCCAATTCTTACCGGTTTGGAGTTTTGGTATCCCGACAGATGCGGCAGGTCTTCTTCGGTTAATTCCCTTTCACCCCTTATGCCATACATAATCTGAAAGGTATCGTGTTTTGATTTCAATATGCGCATGATAAAACCCAGGAAGCGTTGGGCAGCATTAAAATGTCCCATTTTGAGCAGCGTGTCAACCGACATGGAGGCATCGCGCAGCCAGCAGAATCGGTAATCCCAATTGCGCACCTCGCCTATGGTTTCCGGGATGCTTGTGGTTAATGCTGCCAGTATGGCGCCTGAATTGTCATAGGACATGGCTTTCAATACCAGCAGGCTCCTGATGATGATGTCATTATGGTTCTCAAACCGCTTGGAACGGTTGGCCCAGTTCAGCCAGTAAACTTTGGTGCGCTGGTATTCAAGGTACACCCTCTCGATATCGATACGTATCAGTTTCTGGTTGTATGACAACAGCAAAAACTCATGTTGGGTAAGTTGCACTTCCTGGCAACCGAGAATGGTTGAAAGGTTGATGCTTGAATACAGGTAAATGCAATCAGTAGGCCAGGCTACTGAATAGGTACGGATGTGGTCGTCGCGGATGGCGTGAGCCATTTCATCCCTCGAATAATTCAGTCGCGGATCGTATATGATTTTGAAAACCGGAAGTCCCGAGATGTATCGGATATACCTGTATACCTCTGCAGGCGTGAAATAATCATTTTCCCCGGTTTTATAACGAGGCATAAAATCAATCACTTCAAAAGCACCCTGGGGTGAAACAAACGTGGTACAAAGGATATTGGTTCTTTCCAGGTATTCCTGGGTTACGGTATAACTGCTGTCAACTTCAAAATGAAACGATCCTCCGATTTCTTTATCCAGTAATCTGGCAAATACCGAAGGGGAATCAAAATCGGGCAGGCAACACCAGTCGATGCTTCCCTTTTCAGAAACCAGGGCAGCGCTCCGGCAATTGCCAATTACACCATAGTTCAGGTTGTTCATGTGCAAAATAGTAGTTTATTCATTACAGGTTAATCTTTAGCCTGGTGGATAACCCTTTGCGGGAATGGGATTTCGATGCCTTCACGGTCAAATGCAATTTTCAGCCGTTTGCGCAGTTCTCCGGTTACCTCCCATTGTTTCAACGGCTGGGTATCTCCCAGGATTTTTATGATTACCGCTGAATCAGCAAAATCCTCAACACGCAGGAAAGCCGGTGGTGAAAGGATCAGTTCCTTGAATTTCGGATCGCTTGCCAATTCCTCGCCTGTATTGTTAATTACGGCAATTGCATGTTCGAGGTTGGTACTGTATGATATGCCGATATTCAGATTTACCCGGGCGAAGTTTTTGGAAAGATTGGAAACTTTGGAAATCACACCATGTGGAATATGATGCACGGTTCCATCGAGGTTTCTCAATGTGGTTTTTCTCAGGCTGATGTCTTCAACCGACCCTCCTATGCCATCAATGTTAATTACATCACCAATCCGGTACTGATTTTCCAGTATGATAAACAACCCGGTAATGATGTCCCTGATCAGGTATTGACCGCCAAAACCTACTGCCAGTCCTACGATACCTGCGCCCGCCAGTATGGGTGCTATATCGAGTCCTGCTTCTTTCAGTATCATCAGCGATGCCATGATGGTGATGACAACCGCAAGTGTGCCGTTGAATATGCGGATCAGCGTGTTTTCACGTTTGACTTCTGCTTCGGGCGACATGTTCTTATCGGGTACCACGGCAATGATTACAGCCCGGCGGATAATTCTGCTTAATACTATGTTTAGCACAAAGGCAACCAGCGCTATTGCCAGCATTTTGGTTCCATGTGTCATCAGCCAGGGTACTACTTTTTCCGGCCATTCTTGCAGGTATTCTTTCATGTATATATTTGTTTATAGTTTATGTGATGGATATGCGTCATTTGATTAGGTGATAACTGCTTTTGTGATATTAAACAATTTCTTTCTGTGTATGTGAATTAACGAAAAGAATGGTGCCAATTCCGTCGTAACCATTCATCAATGCATCCCCGTTATATTTCAGCCCTTCCACATGAAAGCCTTTGATAACCAATGCGGCTGAAGCCGACTTTTCGTTGATGAGGGTTTTTGCTGTTATACCGGGCTCTTTGATAATGATTTCAACATTTTTTGAGGTAATGGGCAGTCTTCCTGAATTCACCAGGGTGGTCAGGGACTGTTGTGTTTTTTCGTATTCTTCGGGTTTACAGATGTCAAATACTTTGATGGTTGATTTTTTCCAGTCGCTGTGCCCTGAAATAATAAAGCTGAGCATGATTTCCAGGCTGGAATTTTCGATATCGTGAGAATTGATCCATACATGGATGCCGTTTTTATAAATCATTTCCTTACGGCTCGATGCCAGCAGGCAGATATCGAAACTGCCGGCTTTGATCAGCCTGATGTTGTCGATGATTTCGGTGAGGTCCTGCGGATTTTCCTTGTCGTATTCAAAAATCACCATGTTGTTTTCCATGCCGGATATGCCCGGAACTTGTATGGCCTGCACGATGGCCGAAGTATAGGAAGGAGAGATGATGGTGTCAACAAAAACATGATTGTTGGTTGTATCATACAATTCAATAAGCCGCGAAAGTTCTTCGGCAGCCTGCTGGCTGGTAGCCTTTGAATAGTAACCATCAATCCGGTGGAGGTAGGTGGCAAATCCGTAGCGATAGGATATCCAGTTGAGCAACTGGAATGCCCTGGCCCTGGAAAAGGAATCTTTTGAGATACATATGGCGCTTGGTCTCCATTCTTTCACTTTCTTTTTGCTGCCCGAACGCTGGAGGTAAACCTGCAAATTCCGGTTAATCTGAAACAACGCATTGGCAAAAAGTGATTCGAGTCCGTCCCGGTCGCGGTGATAATACCGGATATAGGTGTATAAGCCACTCATGATCAGAATGGATCCCAACGCATAGGGAGTACTGATCTTGAACATAACCCACAAGGCGAGTATGAAGCCTGCAAAAGAGACATACCACTTCGACCGGAACGAAGGCCGGTAGGAGGGTGAAGACCCGAAGTGATTCAGGAATGAGATCAGGCAAAGTGCACCATAGGTGACCAGGAAGAACATGGATATGATTCCGGCAACGGCGTTAACATCTCCCAGCGCAACAAATAGAATAGCAATAACTATGGTAACCAGGGTGGCATTAACAGGTTCATTATCGGAGGCTCTGCTTTTCGATAACCAGTTGTTAATCCGGGCCGAAGGGAAGGAAGTATCGAGTGCAAGAGCCTGAAGGGTGCGGGGTGCGACCAGTATGGACCCAAGGGCTGATGAAAGGGTGGATGCAGCCAGACCCAACGGGATAACAAAGGCACCTCCAAGGGCAATCTTGCCCATAATAAGCTGGTCATTGAGCATATCTTCAGCGCTGGCTGAAATGGCCAGTTTGTAAATTACCAGAACGTATATGAACACTCCCGTAAAGGTGGCAGCAATGGTTCCAAACGGAATGGATCGGGAGGGCTTTTTCAGTTCGCCGGACAAGCCCACACCGGCTGTCATTCCGGTGAAAGCCGGAAAAACAATGGCAAAAACCAGGAAAAAGTCATTCATGTTTCTGATATCACCAAGGAGTGGAATACTTTCTGCTGTTGCCGTCGGGTTTCCTTTGCCCATGAAGAACATGAGCAGAGATATCAAGAGCACGGCAACCACGAAATACAAGGTTTTAACACCTGTATTGGCACCCTTTCGTAATATAACCATCCCAAGTAAAAGCATCGATGGAATGCTGATTACCTGACGAGGAAGCTGGATGTTCAAGGAATTATTGAAGAAATCAAACAGGAATTCGAAGGCTTCCGTGAAGGCAATGATATAAAAAGCCACGCTGATGGCTTGTGATAGGTATAATGCCATCCCAATGGTAGCACCTATGTTTAGTCCGAATGACCTTGAAATTACAAAATACTCGCCGCCTCCTTCAACTCTTTTGTTGGTGGCCAACTCTGAAATGGCGAATGCGGTGGGAATGGTTAATGCGTGACCCAGCACAATAATGAGTAAAACCCCAAAAAATCCAAGTGTTCCAACTGCAAAGCCGAACCTCAGAAAGAGGATGGCGCCCAGAATGGTTGACAGGGCTGTAAAATATACGGGGGCTGTACCGAATTTTTTGTTATCTGTTGCTGTAGCCATAGTATGATTTGCTGAATAGAATTTTTTATTTCATGGTGATATCCATAAGCATTCCTGTCTGCGCTTTTCATTCATCTATCAGCAGATAAAATTAGCACAAATGAAAAAAAGAAACCTGTAAAATCTACCTTGTTTTTGAAGCAGTGAATTTAAGACAATTGATAATCAAACAGCTCGTTTGATTCCACGATGATCTTTTCTACCGGCAATTGGGTTACCTGGATCATGGCTTTAGCCACAGTGCTGGCCTTGATACCTCTGAATTTTTTTAATGGACCTACAAAGAGCCATCCGGTCAATTTCATAATAAAAACAGCAACCCGTTCACCAATTCTGAACTCATGCCGGTCTCCCATAAGCAGTGAAGGCCTTATGATTTTCAGGTTGCCTTTATAAGCCTCCTTGACGGCATTCTCCATTTCTCCCTTGGTGCGCAAATAAAAATTGCCCGTTTGGGCATCAGCACCTAAGGAGGAAATGATTACCAGGTTCTGTATTCTTAAGTCTTGCGCCAGTTTGGCCACCTGAAGCGGAATGTCATAATCAACCTTTCTGAAGGCTTCCTGTGAACCGGCTGTTTTAATGGTTGTGCCAATACAGCAGAAAAACTCATTTGCTTTGAGCCGGTTATGATAATTTACCAAATCTGAGAAATCATCCAGCAACAGTTGCTCCAGTTTCTGATCAGCTATGGGCAATGTTTTTCTGGCAACAATAACTATTTTGCCATACAGGTTGTTGTTCAATAGAGCTTTTACCAATTCCTTCCCAACCAGACCGGTTGCTCCAAAAACCACTGCTGTCTTCTTCATCGATCAGAGAATTTGTAATTTCTGTGTTTACAAATGTTGTATCTGTTTATTTTTTACTATTATTTGCAAACCTGCCGGTAGGCTCATGAACTCACTAAGTTCGGTCACTAGACTTTTCACTTTATTGATTGTTTTGTTTGACTAGGGAAATTAACAACACAATTTTGATTTATTAAGTTACGACTTTTATTGCTAAGCACAAAAAAAATCGATAATGGGAAGCGAATTCTGCCAATTTGAGCGGACAGTTCCGTTTTCTTGCTTAAATTCACTCACAAATATGCTGATTCAATTGAATTGTGTGATTTTTCCGCAGGGGTCATAATAGGTATGAGCCGGAGTAATTATGGAAAAAGTACTCATAACCGGAGGTACAGGATTAATAGGAAAGCATTTAGCAAAAATGCTGATTGATAGAGGATATTCTGTTGCGCTGTTGGTTAGAAAAACCAGTAAAGCAGGCAGCCTGCAAACCTGGTTCTGGGATATTGAGAACCATACAATTGATGCTGGGGCGTTTGATTCTGTAGATTATGTAATTCATCTTGCAGGTGCCGGTATAGGCGATAAAAGATGGACATCACTAAGAAAGGCAGAGATCCGCGACAGCCGCATCAGATCAGCCCAACTGATCTTTGATCAGATAATGAAGGAAAAGGCACGCATTAAAGCATTTATCTCTGCTTCAGCTATAGGGTATTATGGCAGCATTACTTCAGAAAAGATCTTTACGGAAGCTGATCCGCCGGCTACCGATTTCCTGGGTGAAACCTGCCGGTTGTGGGAAGAAGCAGCCGACAAGTTCCGGGATGCCGGTATCAGAACGGTAAAAATCAGAACTGGTGTTGTGCTGGGCCCAAACGGGGGGGTACTCTCCAAATTTGCACTGCCGGTGAAGCTGGGCATTGGCTCACACCTGGGTGACGGACGTCAATACATGCCGTGGATTCATTTAGATGATCTTTGCTCAATCTATTTAAAAGCACTAAAGGATGATTCAATGTCAGGGCCTTACAATACCGTGGCTCCCGAACATGTTACCAACCGTCAGTTTGTTAAGGAGCTCGCCAGAGAATTACATAAGCCCTTGTGGTTTCTGCCGATTCCTGCTTTTGCACTCAGGTTGCTCTTTGGTGAAATGGCAACCATGCTGCTCACAGGAAGTCGCGTTGCAGCTGACAGAATAACGGCTGCCGGTTATGAATTCAGATACGGAACTCTGGATAAGGCATTAACACATTTGTTAAAATCTTAAGGTGAACAAAACAACAGTTATTATTGTAATATATAGTGTTTACAGGTTAGACATTTCACCAACTTTATTGACAAACTCTAATTTCCTAAATACAATAAAATGGAAAATATAAGTAAACGGCAACTTGGCCGCACAGATGCTCAGATTACGGCAATCGGACTGGGATGCTGGC
>CAZLLD010000074.1:0-13435 GCA_964560225.1 uncultured Bacteroidales bacterium | reverse complement strand
GGGAGTATCCGGCAGGTTGAACAGCTTCCGCAGGATTCATCGATAAAGAACTCCATAAAATTCAATACAATATCTGATAAGATGTCGCGGTTGTGCCCGATGATAATCAGAGATCCCCCAGTGGCCAGATCTTCGTACCCGAGGATCCGGCTGAACTCATTCGGGGCGATGATGGCACCTGAAGGCCCTCCGACCTGAACGGCCTGAACATCTTCCTGGTGAGCGCCCACCATATCCAGGATATCATTCACTGAAAATCCCCAGACTACTTCGTAAACCCCCGGAAATTTGCAATCGCCCGAAACGCTCAGCAATTTGGTTCCTGTTGACTCGGTGGTGCCGAATGATTTATACCAGTCGCCTCCGTTGAGCACAACCTTAACTACCGCACAAAGGGTTTCCACGTTATTCACCACAGTAGGCATGTCGAGATAACCCTTCTCAACAGGGAATGGTGGCCTGTCGCGCGGTTCACCGCGTTTGCCTTCAGCCGATTCAATCAGAGCCGATTCTTCACCGCAAACATAGGCTCCTGCGCCGAACTGGATGCGGATGTCAAAATTGAAACCTTTCTTGCCGAGGATGTTCTTACCCAGGTAGTTGACTTCTTTGGCTGACTTCAGGATGGATTCAAGATAGGTTTGAAGGTATTTGTATTCATGGCGGATATAAAGAATACCCTCTGTGGCGCCTACCGCGTAGCCGGCAATGACCATGCCTTCAAACAACAACCGGGCCCTTTCGGTGAGAATTACCCTGTCTTTAAAGGTTCCCGGCTCGCCTTCATCGGCATTGCAGAAAATGTATTTCTTTTCACCGGCAGCATTACGGCAGAATTCCCATTTCATACCGGTAGGAAAACCGGCTCCGCCTCTTCCCCTCATATTGGATTTCTTGACTTCGTCAATTACCTGTTCCGGAGTCATTTTGGCTATCTTTTCAATGGCCTGCCCGGGTTTGAAGTTGCGTTCGAGTATCGGGCCGATTTTTCGTATGTTGTTGGCCACAACAGATTTTATCAGGTCAGAGCGGTTCTCACCATCGCCATAATCAGCCACGAACATGTCGTGAATGCTTTTACCCTCCCGGATATCCCTGACAATTTCCTTAACCCGGAATGGGGTAAGTCTTGTAAATATCTGGTTGTTGATGATCGCCGCAGGTTCCTGGTCATTCATGCCGATACAGGAGGTCTCATACAAGCCAACCAATCCGTCGGGTGTGACCTCGCCAAAACCAATTCCCAGTTCTTTCATGAAGGTATGGGCGACCTCTGCCCTTCCCATCATGTTGGCAACGGCGCTGTTGTTCAAATAGATGTGATACTTTCCGGTAGGCTTTTGCGCAAAGAAATGGTAAAACGAGATGGTCTGATCCACATCGACCTCCGACATGCCCAGATCTTCCGCTATCTGCACGGTAATCTCATGCGGAATAAAGCCGTATTCCGACTGAACATCGATCAGGATATCCATAAGCCTGGTCTTATCCTTGCCGTACTTTTCCACGATTTTTTGAACACCTGTTTTCATCCGTATATGATATTAATGGTAGTAATCGGATGCCGGTCCTGCCCCTGGCAGGAAAACACCCTTCTTATGTTCATATGCCCGGGCGTTGAAGATCACCTTTATTATTTGTGCCAAAAGGTCCTGTCTTTTGAACCCCCAAAACCACAGCAATTCAATTGGCTCTTAACAAAGGCTTTTACAATTGTTAATTAATTCACAACTAAAATATAATAGAAAAGTAAGATTAACAAGGATATTTGACAATTTAGAATGAGTTTAAGTATGCCGCGTAACATATTCTAAAATAAGGAAATAAAGGCTATAGCGTATGTGTTTTGTGATTTTTGTCACCCGGGGTTTCACCGGGAATATTCAGGCAGCTTTAGAAAATCTTCGTGTAATAACCGGATCATTCAGCTATTGGATTAACCGGTTAGTTGTTAATTTAATAACACATTTTCGGTTGGATGCACCAGTTGGATAAGCCAGTCGGGGGCTTTATAATGCTTTGAGCAGGCAATCCAATCAACTTTCAAAGCAGAGACAAACAAAAAACTCAAAAGTCAGTGTCTCTGGCACCATAATCATATTCATGGTAAAAACTGGTCAGTGTCGTATAGATATCTTCAAACGACACGTAATGCTTTTCGCATCCAACTCTTGAACAAAAGTGCACAGTTCCGCCTTTGTCCAGGCTGAAGTCAATGATGGGTGCACCACACAAATCGCAAACCTGTTTGCCTTTCAGTTCCTTTTTGCAATGCATACACAATAGTTTGGCTATTTCACCATTTACCAGTTCCACACTGCTCTGCTTGTCAAAGCAACCGTATGAGGAACAAAGATTCAAAATGCCCTGATTGCCATTCATATCGATCCTGACCTTGATACTGGGCTTTGCATTCAGGAACAAGGTATGATCCATCAATGATTTGCCGCAATGCGGGCATTTCACCTTCAGTGAAATCAGATTCTTTGCCATAAATCCTCCTTTCAGTTTTTTTAATTGATGGATAAGTTACAACAATTGACTGTCAATATCAAGTTATTTCAAGCTGTGAGTGAATTAACAACCGGAGCATTAAAGACGTTTATGCGAATTTCTGAACAGCTTTCCTGCTTTGTTGAAATCCATGGTTAACGGTAATGATCAAAATCATGGCATATGTGAACGCCATTATCTTATTTTGATAGAGTAACCTGTAAATCTGACCTTACATTAATCCAAATGAATTTATGAAAATCGGGTGTCCAAAAGAAATAAAAACACACGAATATCGTGTGGGACTGACTCCTTCTGATGTCAAGTCTTATGTATCAAGGGGTCATGAAGTGATTGTCCAGCAGCGTGCCGGTGAAGAGGCCGGCTTTGCTGATGCGGAATATGTTGAATCGGGGGCTCATATTGAGCCTGACAGGAAGAAAATCTTCGATGCCTGTGATATGATCGTCAAGGTAAAAGAGCCATTGCCCGAGGAATACAATTTATTTCACAAGGATCAGATCCTGTATACTTACCTGCACCTGGCGGCTGACAGGGCGCTTACTGAAGCCATGCTGAAAGCGGGAATCCGGGGCGTTGCTTATGAAACTATTGAAACGGCTGACGGGCAGTTACCCTGTTTGCAGCCGATGAGTGAGATAGCCGGACGACTGGCTGTTCAGGAAGGGGCCAAATACCTCGAAAAAACTTTTGGCGGACGCGGCGTGCTGCTGGGCGGAGTGCCGGGAGTTGAAAGAGGCAAGGTGGGTATCATTGGGGGCGGCGTGGTAGGAACCAATGCCTGTAAGATTGCCACCGGAGTGGGGGCAGATGTTACCATTCTGGATATCAGTGCCAAACGACTGGCTTACCTGGATGATATATTCGGATCGAGAATTACAGCCCTGTACAGCACGGATGCCAATATTGAAAAGGTGTTGCGTGAAAGCGACCTGATCATTGGTGCCGTATTGCTACCGGGAGCCAAAGCCCCCACGCTGGTTAAAAGAGAACATCTGAAGATCATGAAGAAAGGGGCAGTGATTGTTGATGTGGCTGTTGATCAGGGTGGCTGTGTGGAAACCATCAAACCCACCACCCACGACAACCCGGTGTATGTGATTGACGGCATTGTTCACTACGGTGTGGCCAATATGCCCGGTGCTGTGGCACTTACATCAACCAAAGCACTCACCAGTGCCACTTTGCCATATGGGCTGCTCATTGCAGAAATGGGTCTTGAAAAGGCGGCTCTGAAATCGGCTCCCCTGAAACCGGGTATTAACGTTTATCGTGGCAACCTTGTGTATGAAAACGTTTCTAAGGCGTTCAACATGCCTTACATTCCTGTAAACAACCTGCTTCAATGAAGCTCAGCCCCGCCCCAAAGCGGGGCTCATTTTTTTTCGGCCAACAGCCAACAGCCAACAGCCAACAGCCAACAGCCTTTCCCTCAATACTTCTTCCCCTTCCAGTACACATTGTGGTTGTTCATTCCCTTGTTGACCACCACCAGGTCGCGGTATAGATTGATCTCCTCGATAAGGTCATAAGTAAGCACCCGGCTCTCACCCCGGCTGAATACTTTTACATTCCGGTTGAGATCCCTGTATAATATGGTATTCCATCCGGCTTTATATGTGTCAGGGACATAGGTCTCTAAAGTATATACCTTATAATCATGCCAAACCTTGAAATATCCCTGCTCGCCAAAAATGACCATGCGGTTGCGTACTTCGTAGAATTCAGGCTTATAGGATGAAATGCTTGTAAATTCACCATCAACAAATACCTTGAACGAGCCGGTGTTGTCGACATAAGCCACCAGCCCGTCGCCCATTAGGTATGATTCGGGCGGAAACTCCTCGGCCTGGAACACTTCTCCCTTGTATAAAACTTTGAACTTGAGGTCAGCATTATTTATATAAGCGATGATGTCTCTCCCCGCCTTGAAACTTCCGCCTGACTGGAATGGCTCTATATCTTTGGTTTCTCCCAGGTGGAAATACTTCAGACTCCTTGTTCGTGAAGAAACATAAACCACCATATTGTCACTTGCCTGGAAGAGATAAGAAGCATTGCGTATGAGTCCGTCTTCAAGCATGTGAATGCGGTTTTTATAATATGCGGCAAGCAGTGATTTTGTATCATCATAAAAGACGACCAGGCTGTCCTGACCCTCGTAGAAAATGGAGTTGGTGCTGATGGTAGATGTCAGCCCGTCGTGAATTATTTTCACAACTCCGCCGATGTTGTAAACCGCCAGGTAGTCGAACGCTGCAAAATTCTCCGGGGTGTTGACTTCCAGGGTGGATACTTGTCCGTTGTAATACATTTTCAGATTGTTCCTGTTGTCGGTATACAGGATACAATCACCGCCAATGCTGAACTGATTCACCGGAAGATGTTCGGCCTGTATGGTACGGCCATTGTCGAAAATGTGAAATCTTCCCTGGTTGTCGTGATATGCCGCCAGGTTTTGTGCCCGCAAAGCAGGGTGGGTGATGCATAAAAGAAGAATCAGAACGCTATTCCATGATGAAAAAGCCGATTTCCTCAAGCGAAGTGATGATGTCATAATCTTTCAGATAAATACCGGGTGGAACGTCCAAATGCACAGAGGTAAAGTTAAGAATTCCCCTGATACCTGATTCAAGTAAAAGGTTTGCCGTATTAACGGCTGCTTCAGGCGGCACGGTCAGGATGGCAATCCGGATCTGCTCCCGGCTGATAATCTGCGCTGCTGCGCCAATATCATAACAGGTTACTCCTGCCACCTGTGTGTTCACTTTGTTGCGGTCGATATCAAAAGCAGCTACAATATTCATTTTTGTATTTGCTTTCCGGATAAAACCCAGCACTGCTCTGCCCAGGTTTCCAATTCCTACCAGAGCTACCCGGTGCCCTTCCTGTCTGTCAATCGTATTGCCGATTTGCCCTATCAGTGCTTTTATGTTGTAACCTCTGCGGTGGTTTCCCGTTAGGCCGATCAGCATCAGGTCTCTTCTGACCTGCTCGGGCGTAAGATTCAATAAAGCAGCCAGTTTATGCGAATAAATATGTGCCTCCTCCAGGTCCTTGTATTTGTCGAGCAGGCGCCTGTACTTGCTGAGCCTTTCAACAGTCCGCGGTGGCAACTTGGTATTCATGGCAATCATAACTTAATATACCGGCACTAAAATTAGGCCGAATAAATCATTAATTTCATACTTTTATTCATAATCCCCAAATTTATTGTTAATTTTTTCACATTAAGTGGATCATAGCCTTGAAAACATAATTGCCTTGCAGATACGCATTCAGGGTCTGGTGCAGGGAGTGGGTTTCAGACCTTTTGTGTACAGGCTGGCTCAGCAGTATCGTTTGCACGGATGGGTGGCCAATACAACCAGTGGGGTTTCTGTTAAGGTTGAGGGACTTTCAGGCCATATGGCTTGTTTTGTGGAAGATTTGCGTTATAAAGCGCCTGCTGTATCGGTAATTGAAGAAATTACTGTTCAAAATGACGTTCCGGAGGGACTTGGCGAATTCACAATCCTGGATAGCCTTGACCTCTCTGATGAAACATCGGAAATCAGTCCGGATATTGCCGTTTGTGCCGACTGCCTCGAAGATATGAAACACCAGCCACACCGCATCGGGTATCCTTTCATCAACTGCACTCATTGCGGGCCCCGGTTTTCCATAATCAGGGATTTTCCTTACGACAGGGCTAAAACAACCATGGCTCCGTTTGAGATGTGTCATGAATGCCGGGATGAATATTCTGATATATCCGACAGAAGATTTCATGCACAACCGGTTGCATGCAATAATTGCGGCCCTTATTATTCACTGCATACAGCCAACGAGACAATAACAGATTTTCAAAAACTGATCGAAATTGCCTGCAGCCTGATTGAAAAGGGGGCAGTGATTGCCATCAAAGGCGTTGGCGGATTCCACCTGATGTGTGATGCCCGGAATCAGGAAGCCGTGAACCGGCTCAGAAAGGTTAAAATAAGGGAAGGCAAGCCTTTTGCGGTGATGTTCAGGGACGTCAGTGCATTGAGAAAGTGCGCCGAAGTTACTGAGGTTGAGAAACAAGCCCTGGAATCGTGGAGAAGGCCGGTGGTTATCCTGGAATGCACCAGCCGGCTTGCTCCGGGAATTTCATTGGGCCTCAATACCCTTGGGGCTTTCCTGCCTTACATGCCGGTCCATTACCTGCTTTTTGAAAAGCTGAAAACTCCGGCCATTGTGCTAACCAGTGGCAACTTGTCTGACGAGCCCATTCTTATTGATAACCGGGCGGCAGTCACAACCTTTTCAGAAAAGCTGGATGCCCTGGTTACCTATAATCGTGAAATATATAACAGAAACGACGATTCTGTTGTGCGGGTAATTGCAGATAGGGAACGTGTATTCCGGCGGTCACGGGGGTATGCTCCGGCGCCGGTCAGGCTTGATTTCCAGGTCGACGGCATACTGGCTGCGGGTGCCGAATTGTCAAACTGCTTTTGCCTGGGCAAGGGAAACCGGGCCTGCATGAGCCAGCACATCGGTGACCTGAAGAACCAGGAAACTTATGAATTTTATGAAGAAACTATTAAAAGGTATCAGCAGCTTTTCAGGGTGAAGCCACGGTTGATTGCAGCAGACCTGCACCCCGACTACCTGTCGACACGGTATGCCCTGCAATCGGGATTGCAGGTGATCCAGGTACAGCATCATCACGCACACATTGCATCATGCATGGCTGAAAACAGTATCCATGAGCCGGTAATCGGTATCGCCTTGGACGGAACAGGATACGGAACTGACGGGCACATCTGGGGTGGCGAATTCATGGTTTGTGATTATACCCGCTTCGAGCGTCGGGCGCATTTTGAATACCTGCCCCTGCCGGGTGGCGACCGGGTTGCCACAGAACCCTGGCGGTCAGGTTTGTCGTTGCTCAGAAGGATATACGGCAATGCCCTTTTTGATTTGGATCTACCCCTGTTGAAACAGGTTGATCCGGGCAAACTGAAAAAAGTGCATGAAGCCCTGGAAAAAGGAATCAATTGTCCGCTGAGTTCCGGGGCAGGGCGACTGTTTGATGCGGTGGCTGCACTTACCGGACTCTGCCTGAATGCGCGTTTTCATGCAGAAGCGCCCATGCGGCTCGAATCGGCCATCCGGCAAAACATCAGTGGTATTTATGAATTTGCTGCAGGGAAAGAAATTTCCTTCATGCCGGCAATCCGGCAGATTTGCGGAGATCTGAAAGCAGGTGTTGATGCAGGTTCCATCGCCGCCAAATTTCACAATACAATAGCAGAGGCTTCACTTCAAACAGTAATCCATATCCGGAAAGAAACAGGGATTGATAAGGTAGCCTTATCAGGAGGCACTTTTCAGAACAAATACCTTTCGGAATTATTGGAGAGAAAACTATTGTTGAATAAATTCACCGTATATACCCACAGCAAAGTACCCTGTAATGATGGCGGACTGGCGTTGGGGCAAATAGTTATAGCTGCCAATAATTTGAGAATTTGAGAATTTGAGAATTTGAAAATTTGATGATTTGATGATTTGATAATTTGAAGATGAAGGAATACGAAAATGTAAAAATTAAAATGTTATGAGGAATGACAAAAACAATTTGATAGTTGACCTGAGTTTCAGGTTTGCTTTAGAAATTATTGAATTCAGCGAATTACTTGAACAGAACAGGAAATTTATTATTTCCCGTCAGTTGCTAAAAGCTGGTACATCAATAGGGGCTAACATCAGGGAAGCACAAAATGCGGAAAGCAAGGATGATTTCGTCCATAAGTTCAAAGTGGCTGCAAAGGAAGCTGACGAATGTGAGTATTGGCTTTTGCTTTGCAAATACTCAAAAGGATATGCAGATACAGATCTTTTGCTAAATAAACTGGTAGAAATAATGAAAATCCTATCCAAAATCATCAGTACTTCCAAAGGAAGGACTGAATAGTCTTTAATATTCAAATTAACTCATTTTCAAATTTTCAAATTTTCAAATTAACATGTGTTTAAGTATCCCCGCAAAAATTCTATCCGTGGAAGGAAATATGGCCCGCGCTTCGGTAGGAGGGGCAATTGTGAATACGAGCCTGCATTTGGTAGACGACGTAAAACCGGGCGATTACGTGCTGATTCACACTGGTTTCGCCCTTCAGAAAATCAGTGAGGAAGAGGCCCTGGAAACTATTGCCATGATTGAAGAAATGGAAAAGCAAACAGGAGAACAGGAATGAAGTATATCGATGAATTCAGGAACCGGGAATTGGTTGACAAACTGAGAGAAGCAATTGCCCGCCGGTCGAAAAAGCCGGTCCGCATCATGGAAGTTTGTGGCGGCCATACACTGGCCATTCGAAAATACGGTATTCAGCAACTTCTGCCTGAGCATGTTGAGCTGCTTTCAGGCCCGGGGTGCCCGGTATGTGTTACCGACCGGATATCGGTTGACCGGGCCATAGCTCTTTCAAGAATGCCCGGTGTTGTTATAACCACATACGGCGATCTGATCAGGGTGCCCGGTTCACGATCAAGTCTCAACCAGGAACGTGCACAGGGTGCTGATGTCAGGATCGTTTATTCCACGCTCGATGCTATTGATATAGCCCGGAATCATCCGGATAAGAAAGTTGTTTTTCTGGGAATTGGCTTTGAAACAACCACTCCGTCAAGTGCTGTAGCCGTTCTCGAAGCAGAAAGACTGGGTATCTCCAACTTCTTCCTGCTTTCAATGCACAAGGTAATGCCACCTGCCATGGGTGCATTGATTGACCAGGGCGTTCGTATTGACGGGTATATCGGGCCGGGTCATGTTACCACGGTGGCCGGTGCCAATATGTACCATTCATTGATTGAAAAATACGGCATCGCAGTGGCAATAGCAGGTTTTGAGCCGGTTGACCTGCTGCAGTCGATTTACATGCTTGTTTGCATGCATGAGGAGAACCGGCACGGAGTGGAAATACAGTATAAAAGAGTAGTCACTCCCGAGGGCAACACAAAGGCCAGGGAAATGGTCAGCCGGGTTTTTGATGCCTGTGATGACTCGTGGCGCGGATTGGGTATGATCAAAAACAGCGGTCTATGCTTAAGAAAGGAATTCAGCCGGAGAGACGCCTTGCTTCAATTTGATGTTCAAACCGAAACATTGCCTGAACCGGCAGGTTGTATCTGTGGTGAAGTATTGCGGGGATTGAGGAAACCGGTCGATTGCAGGCTTTTCGGAAAGACCTGCACACCTGCCAATCCGGTGGGCGCCTGCATGGTTTCAGGTGAAGGGGCCTGCCAGTCTTATTATCAATTCAGGTGATGTTCATTCTTTTTTTGAATATATTTGCCGCTTCGTTAACAATTCCTTTCTGAATCTCATGAGTTCAAAGAAACGTATTTTGTATTCCCTGCTCAGCGGTTTGTTGCTTATTCCGGCCTGGTATGAATGGGGAAACGGGTTGATTCTGTTTATTGCGCTGGTGCCCTTGCTGTTTGTTGAGGATTATCTCGATAGGCACAAGAATGAATATGGACCCGGCTCGTTCTTCAGGTATTCGGCGCTTGCCTTTTTATTGTGGAACACCGCCACTACCTGGTGGATTTATAATGCCACCTTCATCGGCGTGGTTGCAGCCGTGCTGATCAACACCCTGATGTGGTCACTGGTGATGTGGCTGTTTCACCTGGCAAAACGCAAAATGGGTGCTCACATCGGATATTTCAGCCTGATTTTGTTTTGGATCACCTGGGAGTATTTCTATCACAACACTGAAATCTCATGGCCCTGGCTTTCATTGGGGAACGGGTTTGCCTATAACATCAAAATGATCCAGTGGTACGAATACACCGGTATACTTGGGGGCTCTTTGTGGGTGTTGTTGGTGAATGTATTGATATTCAATCTGATCAGGAATTTCCTGAATGAGCAGTCCAGGCGGCAGCTGGTTGCCCAGCTTGTATTGATTCTGGTTATCATTACCGGCCCGCTGGTTACTTCCCTGGTCATGTTTCATTCATACTGCGAAAAGCCCGATCCCAGAACGGTTGTGGTAATCCAACCCAATATTGATCCTTATGAAAAGTTTGTTTCCATTCCCAGCGTTGAGCAAACCCGCATTCAACTTCAGGAGGCTGCGAAAATAGCCGATACGGCGGTGGATTACTTCATTGCCCCTGAAACATCCATCAACAATAACATATGGATGGACCAGATTGAAAATGTGCCGGATATCCGGATGATCCGCAGTTTCATTGCGGCATATCCGGGTGCTTCCTATGTGCCGGGAATCCAGTGTATGAAAATATACAAGCCGGGTGACCAACTTACCGACAATGTAAGGGACATACCGGGTTCTGATCTGAAATACGAGTCGTTTAACGCGGCCATTCAGATTGACACTACAAAGCACATTCCTTATTACTTCAAATCGAAGTTGGTTGTTGGCGTTGAGACGATGCCCTATGCCAAATACCTGGGATTTCTTGAAAGGTTTACCGTTCGG
Source organism: uncultured Bacteroidales bacterium (assembly GCA_964560225.1). GTDB lineage: Bacteria > Bacteroidota > Bacteroidia > Bacteroidales > UBA10428 > UBA5072. Next base: position 2,438 of record CAZLLD010000074.1, on the reverse strand, counting down.
TTGGGCGGTACGTTCAGGGGGTGGGGAAAGCAGGATTACCGGGGTGTTTTTTTCTCATCGAAAGATTCCACCGGCGTCAGTCCGATCATCTGTTATGAATCGGTTTATGGGGAATTTGTCACGGGATATGTAAAGAACGGAGCAATCCTGCTGTTTGTAATTACAAATGACGGATGGTGGGGGAATACGCCCGGTTATCACCAGCATAATTCCTATTCCGGCCTTCGCGCCATTGAAACCCGCAGAAGTATTGCACGTTCTGCAAACACGGGTATTTCCTCCCTGATCAACCAGCGGGGCGAAGTCCTGCAGCAACTGGGATGGTGGCAACGGGGTGCCCTCAAAGGAGTTCTCAATGCCAATGACAAGCTCACGTTTTATGTCAGAAACGGCGACTATATCGGTCGGAGTGCTTCTTTTTTTGCCTTGCTGGTTGTGCTTCTTTATGCGGTAACCTCGGTTATGCAGCGATCACAAAAAAGAGAACACGCAAACTAGGCTACTTCTTCTTTTTCCCTTTTGATAATTCGGCCTGCATTTTTTCAATCAGCAGGTTTTTTGCATCAAGTTCTTCCTGCAGTTGGATTTCCCTGCGGTGCGATTCTTCCTGTGTGGCCTGCAGTTCTTCCAGGTTTTGCCTCATTTCTTCTTCCTGAGCCCTGAGTTCTTCGGCCTGGGCATTATTTTGTTCCAGCATCTGACTGGTTTTTTCATTAACCTTGATGATGGTAACGATGGAAGCCAGTGATTCAGCTATTTTTTCGGTGAAGCTTACCCTGGAATCAGACAATTTTTCTGTGGATGCTATTTCAATAACTCCTACACATACATTATCCTGAATGATGGGCACATAAACGGCATACCGAAGTGTTACATTTCCGAGTCCCGAACGCAGCACAATATATCCGTCGGGAAGATCATCAATCTTCAGTGTTTGTTTTTCTACAAAACAGGTTCCGATGTTTCCTTCTCCTGCTTCAAAGGTGTAATTGATGCTTTTATCGGAACTGTAGCAGAATTCTCCTGCCGCCCGGAGCACAACATGGTTCGGATCGGTATCATCCAATATAAATATAATACCGGTTGATGCATCAAGGTAGCTGACCAGTTCAGAAATAACTGAGGTACATAATTCCTCAAGGTTTCGTCTTTTCCTGGCAATGATCTCGCTAATGCGGGCAATTCCTGTAGTCAGAAACCTAATATCACCTTCCTGTTCATCCCTGCGTTTGATTTCTTCCTGTTGCTCCTCTAGTTTCTTTGCTTTACCTTTCAGTTCAGCCTCGGCCTCGTCAATTTTCTGCTGGAGAACCGCGTTGTCATGCCTGGCTTTTCTTTCACGTATTTTTATGTAATAACCGGCAAGCATGATAATACCGACCAGTAGGAGCAACATGGCCAGGTTGGTTTTGTACCAGGGTAATCTGATCCAGAGAGAGGTTATCTGAAAGTTGTCATTCCGTACCTGATCGATACGAGATTCTTTCAGAAAGAAAACGCATTTCTCTGCATTATACAATTGATCAGCAACCGTTATGTTTTTAAATTGAACTTTGGAGAGATCTGCAGTAAACGACGGCAACATGCAGAACATGGCGGTCAGCATGAAAATCAGTTTTCTCATAGCCGTAAGATTTTGCACTGTTCACGTTTATACTGAATAATTGCACTAAGGTTATATGCAAATTATTCTTCTTCACCTGCCATTTCTTTCAATACTTTCTCAACTTCTTTTTCAGTATTGAATAATTTACTCTTGCATATCTTCAGCAATTCAGATGCCTGTTTGACTTTTTCGGCCAGTTCGTCCACATCAAGCTCGCCGGTTTCAATTTGCTGCAATATTTCATCAATGGCAGCTATTGCTTCGGAATAGGAAATCTGTTTTTTCGTCATGTTGTGGCATTAAATGGTTTTACTTTTTATATTGCCTTCTGCAAGCCTTGTTTCAATGATCTCATCTTTTGAAACCATACCAGGGCTTTTCAAAGCTTTGCCATTGTGGTAGGTTATGGAATATCCTCTTTTAAGTATCAAAAACGGATCCAGATAGTCTTTCTTTTTTTCAAGCAGATCGAGCCGGTGCTTACTGTTGTTGAATAATTCCCTGGTTACAGTGTTCAGGCGAACTTTCCTTGATTGTATGGTTTGCGATTCTTTAAAAAGGCATTGCCTGATGTGGCTATTAAAATGAACTCCTTTTAATTGAAGATCCCGGTTGTGATCGGTGAGTATGTTCTTTACTGCTGGTTTCAGCTTTAGCAATATCCTGTCCAGTTTTTCCTTTTCATCACCAATCCTTGCGAGTACGAGGTCATTCAGACTGACCGATCGTTCATTGATGGCCTCGTCCACTTCGCGGTAACAATCAATCAAATATTCAGCAACAGCTGTTGGTGTTTTCAACCGGGTATGGGCCACCAGGTCGGCAATGGTTT
>CAZLLD010000073.1:0-13510 GCA_964560225.1 uncultured Bacteroidales bacterium | reverse complement strand
GGTTGGTTTGAAACCGACTGGCAGTGCGATTACAAGTTTGCCCCTTCCCGGTTCAGGGATGCGGAAAAAATGATAGCCGACCTGAAAAAACAAGGCTTTCATATATCATTGTGGCAGCTTCCTTATTTTGTTCCCAAAAACAAACTTTTCAGCGAAATTATTGAAAAAGGGCTGTACGTAAAAGATGCCAACGGAAATCCGCCTTATGAAGATGCCACGCTGGATTTTTCCAATCCGGCTACTGTTGCCTGGTATCAGGAGAAAATTGGAGGTCTGTTGAAGATGGGCGTAGGTGCTATCAAGGTTGATTTTGGTGAGGCAGCTCCGCAATCGGGAGTTTATGCGTCGGGAAAAACCGGGTTTTATGAGCACAACCTCTATCCGTTGCGTTATAACAAGGCTGTAGCTGATGTTACCAAGCAAGTAAACGGTGAAAACATCATATGGGCCCGCAGTGCCTGGGCCGGTAGTCAGCGTTACCCACTTCACTGGGGCGGTGATGCGGAATGTACCGATAATGCCATGCTGTCTGAATTGCGGGGAGGATTGTCATTTGGATTGAGTGGTTTTTCCTTCTGGAGTCATGATATCGGTGGTTTTATAGAGAAAAGCCCTGAAGACCTTTACCGGCGCTGGCTGCCTTTTGGAATGCTCACCTCGCACAGCCGCTGCCATGGAACACCGCCGAAGGAACCCTGGGAATATGGCACTTCGTTCAACGATTATTTCCGAACGGTAGTGGAACTCAAATACAGGCTTATGCCTTACATTTATGCTCAGGCAGTTAACTGTACAAATAAAGGTTTGCCCATGGTGCGTGCTTTGTTTGTTGAATATCCCAATGATCCCGGTGCCTGGCAGATTGAGAACGAATACCTCTTCGGGAATGATATCCTTGTTGCTCCCTTGTTTGAAAAAGGAAATGAGCGTGATGTGTACCTTCCGGGAGGCAAATGGATTGATTTTCAAACCGGAACCGTCTACCCGAAGGGTTGGAACCGGATCAAAACATCGGGTATTGAAGCTGTGATTCTGGTTCGTGATGGTGCTGTAATCCCACAAATTGAACTGGCACAGTCTACCATGGAAATGGATTGGTCAAAGATAGATCTGGAAGTTTTCGCTTCCGATCGGGTTGAGGCATCCGGAATGATTTGCCTTCCTTCTGATAATGAACTGCATGAGTTGAAACTGAAAAGCACAGCGAAAGGCTATGAATTGGAGGGAAATGCCTTAAAGGCCAAAACAAATCTGAAGATCAGGGAAAAACCGCTAAAGTAGCTGCTGAATCAGTCCAGCCATGTTTTCAGGGTTTCCATCCAGGCTTCATTGGTGGTGCGGCCAAAAGCATAATCCATGATGAGGTAAACATGGAAATCCACTTTTTCTCTTGTGAACGAAATTCTCAGGGGTTTCCAGCTCAAACCCAGGTTTCTGGTTTCAAGTGCAGTGAACACATCATCGAAGCCATGATATAACTGCAAAATCTCATACCGGTATATAAAGAGCCGGAAATCATTTCCTGTTTTCTTTTCTGTACCGTAAAAGCTGATTTTGTCACGGTCCAGCTTCAGCAGACCCTTATATCGATGAAGGGGTTGTGCCGTACTGATATGAGCATCCAGCCAATCGAAGAAGGTTCTTTGCCGGATGTCCTCACTGAATGATAAGAATGCCAGTGATTCTCTGATCATAACGTAAATTTAGCACAGATTTACGACGTTTTCAAGAGCAAATTCACCAGCCCGGAAGGATTCTCACAAATGACCAGGTTGTCGAAATGTTTTCTTTTCATGAATCCCTGATCAACCATATGTTTCAGAAAACTGATCAGCTGATTGTAAAATCCGTTGATGTTCAGTATGGAAACGGGTTTCTCATGATAACCCAGTTGAAGCCAGGTGAACATTTCGAAAAATTCTTCCATAGTGCCAATGCCTCCGGGCATTACAACAAATGCATCTGAAAGATTTGCCATCAGGGCCTTCCTTTCATGCATTCCCGGAACGATATGCAGCCTGGTCAGCCCGTTGTGGGCAACCTCAATATCTACCAGCTTCTGAGGAATAACACCAAATACTTTCCCGCCCAGGCGAAGCATTTCATCAGCAAGAATACCCATCAGTCCAATATTGCCACCCCCATATACCAGAGCGGTGTTGCTGGAATACAATTCCTTTGCCAGACTGATGCAGCCTTCCACAACCAATGGATCGGATCCTGTTGAAGATCCGCAAAATACGGCAATTTTTTTCCCTGAATGAGGCATCCTATTAATATAAAAAAACCTAACAGGACTTTGTGTCTGTTAGGTTAAGTTCATGATAATGAGTTGTTAATTATTTCTTGGCAATCACCTCTCCTTTAATGATAAGTGAAGTATGTCCTTCTGACGCGTTGCTTGCAACTGTGGTGCTTTTTGTGAATGCTCCACTGGAAGCTGCATTGTAGGTAACCACAATTTTCCCTGATTTTCCAGGTGCAACAGGCTCCTTTGGGTAGTCGGCAACAGTACAGCCGCAATTGGGCCTTACACTAGTGATAATAAGAGGTACCATACTGGGGTTGGCAAATTCAAACTCAACGGTTACCGGTTTGCCCTGTTCAATCTGCCCCAAATCAATGGTGGTGGTCTTCCATGTCATGGAGGCAACTGGTTTTGCTGCATCCTGGGCATATGTTGATGAACTGAAGCTGAATAAGGCAACGGTTACTATGAATGCTGATAAAAACTTCCGGAATTTCATATTGTTTCAAATTATAAAAGTTTAACGATGGTAAAAATACGGGTATTTCACAAAAAATGTTCTAAAAAAATAGTTAAAAATTTCAACTCCATTCTGGCGCTTTTAGGTATGCTGTTTACATGACCACATTTTATGCGGAATCTTCATTGGGAAAATAATTATTACCATTTGAAAATCCAGATATTCTGTTGGGAAACTACCCTTAGGAAAAAGCTAATCAATTCATTTATTTTATGTTAAATCAGAAAAGGATGCCGGAGATGCAACTAAATTTTAGGTTTGTAATAGGTTAAGACAGCACCCAATATTTAATAAAATCTACTGGCATACTTTTTCTGGTTTGTTTCAATAAAACATCTGTCTGGCATTGGCCGGAATATTAGTATATGTTATCAGATCTGACGGGGAGGAATATTCTATACGAAAATATAAATCAAACCATGATAGCCTGACTAAAAAACTACCTCTATGAAAAAGACAATCTATTTGTTGGTATGTCTGCTCAATTACATTGTTTTGCCAATTTCAGCGCAAGACATACAAGTGGGTGGCACCATCATCTCATCTGATGATGGTGGCCCGGTTATTGGCGCTTATGTCAAAATTAAAGGTACTAATCTGGGTACTTCTTCTGATGCAGGCGGAAATTTTAAGTTAGCAGTTCCCAAAAATGCGGTTCTGGTTTTTTCGAGCATCGGTTATAAGGATCAGGAAATTGTTGTAAATGAACAATCTGTTATCAATGTAATACTTGACCCGGATATTACGCAATTAAGTGAGGTGGTGGTTACTGCATTGGGAATCTCAAAAGAAAAGAAGGCATTAGGATATGCCGTTTCAGAAGTGAATTTATCACAGATTGACCAGAAACCAGAAACCGACGTGGGTAGATTATTAACCGGCAAAGCTTCAGGTGTGAAGGTTACTTCAACAACAGGCGTGTCAGGCACAGGAACCAACATTACCGTACGCGGATATTCTTCAGTTACCGGGAGCAACCAGCCATTGTTCATCGTTGATGGCGTTCGGTTTGGCAGTGCAACAAATTCCGGTAGCAGCAATACACAGGGATTTGTTGAAGGTAACCAGGCAACATCAAGCCGCTTTCTTGATATTGACCCAAGTACCATAAAAAATGTGTCCATTTTAAAGGGATTAAGCGCAACTACAATCTATGGAAATGAAGGAAGAAATGGAGTTATTATCATTACTACAACAGGAACCGGTTTAAAGTCAAACAAAAAAATTGAAGTAAGCGTTAATGCATCCTATTTTGTGAATCGGGTTAATCTTCCTGTGTTCCAGGAGAACTGGGGATGTGGATGGGAAAATTATGCCGGTCCATTTTTTAGTAACTGGGGAGAGCGATTCACTGATCCTCCTGCAGTTATTGACCACCCTTACAGCGGCTTCACTCAGGAAAGCCTTTTAGCTGCATTTCCGGAATACCAGGATGCGACCTATGAGTACAAATATTATAACAGCATAAATGAATTTTTCAGAAAAGGATCTATATCCAATATCTCGGTAATTTTTAATGGTAGTTCAGAAAAGAGCAATTATAATGCGAATGTAAGTTATGTCAGCGATATCGGATTCCTGCCAGGTAACGAATTGAAAAAATTCACCGCAGGCATCGGAGGTAGTGCCAATCTGACTAACAAATTAAGTTATAGTGGAACCATGAACTTTTACAAAACAGATATGCAAACACCCCCGATTTCTTTTGGAAGTGGAAGTGGTATTGACGGAGGGGGAGTCGGTTTATCTGTTTTTGCAGATGTGTTGTATACCCCTGCCAGCGTTGATCTTATGGGTCTTCCTTTTGAGAGTCCCGTTACACATGAGAGTGTATACTATCGTGGTGGTAACGATATACAAAATCCGAGGTGGACCACCAAGTACTGCAAATCAGTTGACAATGTGAACAGAATATTTGCATCAGGCAGTCTGAGGTATGAAATTATGAATGACCTTGATCTGTCATATAAATACGGGATTGATCATTATTCCGAAGTGCAGGAGTATATACTTAATAAAGGTAGTGTTCAAAACCCCAATTATTTGAATGGTTTGTACAGAACCAGAAACATCAATAACCTGCTGTGGGATCAGTCGTTATTATTGACCTGGAAAAGCGATTTAACAGATGTCATAAATATTGATGTTTTATTGGGTGGAAGTTCGCTAAGAGAGGTAACCAGGGAGAACGGACTTGAAAGTACTGAACAGGCCGTTTTTAGTTTTATCAGCCATTCAAATTTTGTTGAACACAGTTCTGTAAACAGTTTTAGTAGTTACGACCTTCAAAATCAATCTGAAGCAAATACATTGGGATTATTTGGTCAGGCTACAGTTGCCTATAAAGATTACTTGTACTTTAATCTGGCAGCAAGAAACGACTGGTACTCATCACTGGAGAAAAACAACAGGTCTCAGTTTTACCCGAGTTTCAGTTTATCTCTGCTTCCTACTCAATTATTTAAGCAGATTCAATCAACTCATGGCCTTAACTATTTAAAAATTCGATTGGGATATGGAACATCTGCCGGATTTCCGCCTTTGTATGTTACACAAAATGTGCTCAGCTCAAATGTAAGAGCCTTTGTGTCTATTGATGAAAGTGGAACACCAACAACAACACCTTCCAATTCAATAAGCAGTATTCTTGGAAACAAGAGTCTGAAACCGGAACTGCACAGGGAAATAGAGGGTGGTATCGAAACAAGGTTGATTGATAATCGGATTAGGCTTGAGTTCACTGCCTATATCAAGAATACAAAAGATCTGATAACCAATTCAGATCTGGATCCTGCTTGCGGATGGACGAATACTTTTGTAAACATAGGAAAAATTCAAAACAAGGGCATTGAGGCGGAATTAGGCCTTACTCCCCTTAAAACAAGTAAGTTGGATTGGACAATAAGCGGGATATTTACAAAAAATTCGAGTGTGGTTAAAGAATTGGCTGCAGGACAGGAAAAAATTCTGATAAGTGGATGGACTAACCTGGGAAACTTTGCCGTACCTGGGGAACCCTATGGTATTATGATGGGGGATAAGATATTGAGAGATGATGATGGAAATGCCATCATATCAGGTACCGGTGATTATCAGAGGACTGCTGAAATAGAAATTATTGGTAATCCCAATCCCGACTTTGAATTATCACTTTCAAATGAAATCAAGTTTAAAGGATTTACATTTTCTATGCTTTGGGAATATCGTCAGGGTGGTGATATATATTCTGAAACCTGCAGGACTCTTTTAGGCAGGGGAATAACAAAAGACACTGATTTCGACAGGTATCAAACTTTTGTTTTGCCGGGTGTTAAAGAGGACGGTAGTCCAAATGATATTCAGCTGACAGCAGCCAACTTTTATTTTAATGATGTTGGTTTGCAGGCACCACCTGAGACCGGAGTTTGGGATGGAACCACCATCAGATTAAGAGATATTTCACTATCCTACAATATGCCCTCAAAGATTCTTGGTAAAACACCGTTTGGAAGCTGCAGTATTACCATTTCAGGTCAGAATTTATGGTATAAGGCAGTTAACTTTCCCAAGTACTGCAATTTTGATCCCGACATGTTGAGCCTTGGAGTTGGAAACGGATTGGGATTTGATTTCATTACAGGGCCAAGTTCCACAAAGTATGGCGCCAGCATTCAGGTGACATTTTGATAATTGTACAAACTAATTCGAACGAACCATGAAAAAGTCATCATATATTCTTTTAATCATAGTTATCACAATTGGCACTGTGATTAATTCCTGCGATTTCTTCGATCTGGATCTGACCAATGATCCCAATTATCTGAAACCCGAAGATGCCAGTATGGATGGTTATCTGAATTCCATGCAAATTAACATGGTCTATTTTCTCAATGATCCGCTTCCTGCCCAGTGGGATGGTATGAATAAATTTGGCATGGAGCTGTGCCGGATGACAAACCTGTTTGGCGCAACCTATTCGAATGCCTCTACGCCAACATCGTGGGATGGCGTCTGGAGCAGAGCCTATGATATTTTAACAGATGCAAATCTTCTGATTCCCGAAGCAGAGTCACAGCATATGTATGTTCACGCAGCAATGGCTAAAATTATTTCAGCATATGTTCTGGCTACCATGGTGGATTTTTTTGGTGATATTCCGTTTTCCGAATCTTTTGATCCCGAAAACCTCAATCCACATACCGACAATGATGAATCACTTTATGAGACTGCAATTGCATTTCTTGATGCTGCAATTGCAGATCTTTATAAAGCATCAGAAGGCATGCCGACAACTGACCTTTTTTATAATGGAAATACAGATAAATGGGTTGCGCTTGCCAAGTCGATTAAATTCAAAATGTTGCTAAACCTGCGTTTGGTTAATGCGGCAGATTCCAGAACAAAAATAAACGCATTGATCGCAGATAATGACCTTATTGATGAAGAATCAGAGGACTTTATCTTCAAATATTCGACGAACCGGGTTGATCCTGACTGCAGGCATCCCTATTTCATACATAATTATCTTTCAGGAGCAAATGACTATATGTCCAATTACTTTATTTGGACGTTGTATGCAGAAAAGGATATAATTGATCCGCGAATAAGATATTATTTCTACAGACAAAGTTTGGAGACACCCGAAGACATTAATGAACTTCCATGCATTGTCTCACCGAAGCCGGCACATTATTCTTCCGATATGCCATTTTGTGCGCTTGATGAAGGTTATTGGGGTCGGGATCATCTTGATCCGGATGGACTTCCTCCTGATACAAGAATCAGAACTGTATTCGGCCTTTATCCTGCAGGAGGCAAGTTTGATGATAATTCCGGAGCTCCTGTTGATGCAAACTCAGGAGCTATGGGCGCTGGTATTGAGGTAATTCTATTATCATCATACATGGATTTCATGAGAGCGGAAGCTGCGTTAACACTGGGTACAACAGACAATGCAAGAGACCGGTTATTAAGTGGTGTACAGAAATCACTTGCCAAGGTGAGAAACTTTAAAACCTTGCAGGTCGATGAAAATTACATCAGCGATGAACATTTTACAGCTTATATTGATACCGTGGCATCTATGTATGATGCTGCAGCAAATGACGACGAGCGTATGGAAATCATTGCGAAAGAGTACTACATCGCACTTTTTGGCAATGGTGTTGAAACCTTTAACCTGGTCAGAAGAACGTTGAAACCAGCAAACCTGCAACCGGCACTCGACGCCGAACCAGGTGATTTCTTCCGGACACTGAGATATCCGGCAGTACATGTTAATCTGAATGCCAACGCAGAACAAAAACTCACCAATGGCATCCAGGTGTTCTGGGATACGAATCCGGCAAATGCTATTGAATAACAAAACTTTAAATCTATGAAACATATTAGAATATACATATTAAGTTTATTATCAATTCTTTTGATAATTATTTCCTGCAGGGACGAAGACACACTGGTACTCAATCCCGACAAGATTCCTCATGGCATTATGGTTTGCCTTGATGAAATTACTTCTCCTGTTTTAAATGTTACCGATTTGGAAAACTCGGCCTTTGAAGCCAATTTCTTTGTGCCATCAGATAATGTTGATACCTATGTGGTTATGGCCCAGCGAATTTCATCGTCTGTGTCAGAATGGGCTGAAGTAAAACGTATTGCAGATATTCCGAAAAATTTTTCTATAAGTATATCAGCAACCGAAATTGCAAATGCCCTGGGTATTGATTTAAATGATTTGCTGCCTGGTGATGAGATTGATTTTAATGCCTATGCAATAGGAGATAATGGAGATACGGCGTACTGGGAAAATCTTGATCAGGATTTGGGGACAAATCCTGGACAAAAGCAAGGCTTCAGATATGTAACCTATGTTTCCTGTCCCTTTGTCGCTGCCGAAATTACCGGAATTTATAAGTTGATTGAAGATGAAGCGGAAATCATGAATGATTCAGATTCCACCATTATACTAAATGCCGGACCCGGAGAGAACCAGATTACCATAGTGGATATGTTTCATCATCCGGATCCTGATAATCCCGGCTCCACCTATAATGTGATAGTCGACGTAGATCCGGTGACTGGAATTGCTACTGTTGAAAATCAGAATGCCTGGAATTCAGATAATTGGGGTTGGGGTTTGGGGGTTGGTACCATTGAAGGAGGGGGTTTCGTGTTTTCATGCACGGGTTTGATACTTCTAACCCTTGAACAGTATTGCGGCGGAACTGATTTCGGAGCCTACAAATACACGATCATTAAGCAATAGATAAACAGCACCAGATGTGATACCAAAAGATCAGCAGCGTGATCTTGTATCTTTCATTTTTTTTAGCTTAATTGGAGCATATTAAGGCAGGGTATAATGCATGTCAAGAGTCTTCATATAATAAGAAGAAGTCGTAAGTGGATGGGTTATAAATTGGTATTGCTCTATCTAATGTCAGTTAAGATGAGAACATCCGACCTAAGGCTGAGTTTGCTGCTTGTTATATTATTAACTGCCTCTGAATGGAAAGGATATGCAAATATTTATCTTTCTGACGGTATCACACAGAATCTTTCTCCTGATACGACAATTCTCAAAAACCTTTTTGATTCAGCAAAATACTATTCAAGAACTGAACCGGTTCTTACCAAGAGTTTATTGCACAGGTTAATTGCTATAGCTAAGGCCGGTGACAAAAGCCATCTGTTTGAATATTACACAGTATATGGAAATACATGTGCTATTAATGGCGAATACGATGCCGCTAGATATTACTATTTGAAAGCCCTTGATCTTGATAAGTCAAGTAGAGATACTATTGAACAAATCCGCATATACAACAATCTGAACTATTTATACAGAATGTCAGGTAAACTTGATCTTTCATTGGAAAATGCTCATGAGGGGATCAGGCTTCTTGAGATACTGAAAAATAATAAAACATTGCCTTATAGGATCAGGATTTTCCATAACAAGACTTCTGCATGGGTTATGGCAAAGTTTTACTCAAATATTGCACAAATTAATGACAATGTAGGCAATTTAAAGGAAGCCGTAATTTATTATAAAAAGGCGCTTGCCTGCCTGGAAGGAGGAGAAGATAAGATTTATTATACTTCTGCTTTGAATGACATTGCTAATGTTTATCAGAAAATGAAGCAATACGACATAGCTTTGTTATATTGTCAGAAGGCAGTCAATCTGAATAAAAAAATTGATAATGAATACGGCATTGGAATCAATTACCAGTTAATGGGTGATATCTATGTGTATTCTAAAAACCTGAATGATGCAAAATCCAAACTGAATGATGGCCTCGAAATTCTTGAAAGATCTGATGATATTTCATCAAGGACCTTAGCTCTTTTGCGCAGTGCTGATATCGAGATTAAATCAGGTCATCCTGATGCGGCACAAAATTATCTTGCAAAATGCTTTGAACTGATAAAATCTTCTACTGACTTAAGGGCTCTAAAGGAATATTATTATTATAAGTTTAAACTGGATTCTCTTAGCGGTAATCAAAAGGGTGCATTGACAAGCTATATGAAATACCATGAATTGGATAAGCAAATTGTGGATGTGCTTTTGAATCAAAGAATTGCTGAGATACAAAGTAATTTCGAGATCAAACAGAAGGAACAGGAAAATAAACTGCTGAAAACTGAGAATGAGATTCAGCGGATGAATATCAGCAAAAGCCGGACAGCAATATTTTTGTTATGCGGATTCTTTGGCCTGGGATCAATTCTTGCCTTTCTGATAATAAGGCATCAGCGCTTACTGACATCTAACAATATTATTGAGCTAAAGCAGAAAAACCTGAATCAGCAAATGAATCCTCATTTCGTATACAATTGTCTTACATCAGTTCAGTCGTATATTTTTCAAAACAACACCGAAAAATCCCTTGATTATCTTTCCAAATTTTCGAGACTCATGAGAAAAATCCTGGAAAGCTCTCAAAAGCAGTACATATCGGTACATGATGAAATTGAATTGTTATCTCTTTACCTGAAGATGCAATCCATAAGATTTAAGGAGAAATTTGACTACCATATCATTGTTGACGATAAAATTGATCCTATTCTGTTCAAAATTCCATCATTTCTCATTCAACCTTTTGTGGAAAATTCGCTGTGGCACGGTATACAAAATAAACAGGGCAGGGGGAAGCTGATGATTTCATTCAATCTGGTTAACCGGTCAATTATGTGTATTGTTGAGGACAATGGCATTGGAAGAGATTGTGCCGAACAAATAAAGCAAAACAGCATCTCTGATCATATCTCACTTGGCTCTTCCATAACTCAATCCAGGATGAAATTGTTGAAATCATTATATGGCAGTAAGCTCGGCATTCGATATATTGATCTTAAGGATAATGAAAACAAACCTGCAGGAACAAGGGTTGAATTACTCATACCCGTTTTAAATTAGATTAGTACAATGATACAAAGAGCAATTGTAATTGATGATGAGCAGGATGCCATTGATTTCCTTTGTGGAGCAATAAACCAATATTGTCCCGATGTCAGAATTGTAGGTTCTGCAACAGACATTTCCATGGGGTTGAATGAAATTCTTTCGAAGAATCCGGATATCGTTTTTCTTGATATTGCCATGCCGAAAGGAGGAGGATTTGAACTACTGAATCAGATCCCTGATCGGACATTTGAAGTGATTTTCGTAACTGCTTATAATGAGCATGCAATTAAGGCATTCAAATACAGCGCAATTGATTACCTGTTGAAACCAATTGATATTGCTGAACTGATTTCTGCGATTAATAAAGTTCGAAAAACCATTGTTGGTACAAAAATGAATATGGTAAACGTACTTATGGACAATCTCAGATCAGGGTCGCCAAAAAGACTTTCTTTGCCTACTATTAACGGATACGAATATGTACTTATTGATGATATCATAAGAATTGAAGCGGAGCGAAGTTATTGCTGTTTTTATTTAACTGATAAAAGAAAATTCCTGGTTTCAAAATGCCTGAATGACTATCATCTTCTGCTTGAAAATACCGGTTTTTTCCGGATTCATAATTCCCATCTGATAAATATGAGGTATGTAAAGTCATTTTTGAGGCGTGATGGTGGGTGTATAGAAATGAAAGATTGCACTCAGGTGCCTGTTTCACGAACCCGGAAGGAGTACTTTCTGAACGCTATAAAAAATCATGTTGTAAGTTAGTTTAATATTACTCCTTGATATAGATCACATCAATGATACCAACTTCAGATTGGTATTTCATTAAAACAAATCGGTCAAAAAGCTGTGGTAAAGGAATATAGTGTTTGCTTTATTGATACATGATTCCTTACGTAATGACTGATCTTGAATTCCCGGTTTTTCCTGCTTCCGAAATTCTCCTGATAAAAATTGCAACCTCATTATGGTGATGAAAAAAAAGTTAAAAATTTATGGAATTTGATCAGTACGATCATCTTTTTATTAGAAATTATTAAAAACACAATCCCAATGAGACCAATAATTAATTGTATTTCAAAGGCCTTTGTAAAACAAAAAGAGGGTGTGAAAATATTACATTGGCATTTTTTTTGTAACTTTTTTATATATTTACGGCGCTTAACTAGGTTGCAAGCCGAAATTGTTGAATTAGGCAAATAATATGACAACTATGATCAGGAAAGATTCGTTACCGGGAGTCATGACCATTATTGGTTATGCAGTTGCAGCCTTGTTTGTTGCATTTGGCCTCTATGTCTTGTTTTCACCACAAATGGTTTATGTTCCGAAGGAATTCAGAAACATTTTCGGCGTTGTGGTTGTAGGGTACGGACTGTTCAGAGCGGTCATAATATATCAGAAAAGCAGAGAAAGAAAGGAGGCTGATGATGAAAACGACGAGTAAATATACGGCACTATTGATTCTTTCCGTTTTTCTTATGATCTCCTGCGGAAAATCATACAGTGAAAAACAGATCAATAAGGAAACAGCAACCAGGGGCAATATTAAGATTGCCGTGGATGAAGCATATCAATTGCTTGTTGATGCTGAAATAGCAGTTTTTGAAAACGTTTATCACTATGCGAAAATTGCTGCAATTAATGCTTCTGAAGACAGCATTGTTAAGTTGTTTCTTGAAGATTCAGTGCGGTTGATGATTACCAGTCGCAAGCTTACTGCGAATGAAGAAGCCTATCTGAAAGACAAGCTGATTATTCCGCGTACTACGCAGATTGCATGGGATGCCATAGCCTTTGTGGTAAACAAATCAAATTCCGACAGTGAAATCAGATACAATACACTGGATGATATTTTTTCCGGAGCTGTTACCAGTTGGAAACAGGTTAATTCAAAATCAAGGCAGGGCAGCATTCAGGTTGTTTTCGACAACCAGGGTTCTTCCAACATCCGATCCTTGATGAGCAGGTTTGGAATTGATTCGTTGCCCGAATATTGTTATTCGGCAGGCTCAAACCCTGCTGTTATTGATTACGTTGAAAAGAATCCGAATGCGCTGGGTATTATCAGTGTCAACTGGATCAGCGATAAGGATGATTCCATTACCCATAACTTCCTGGGAAGAGTGAATGTAGTAGGAGTCACTCCTGAAGAGTTTTCTGAGGGTGATGAGTTTTTTACTCCGCACCCTGCTTATGTTGCAAATAAATCCTATCCATTTATCCGCGAAGTTTATGCAATTAGTCGCGAAACTTTCAGCGGCCTCGGAAGCGGATTTATTAATTTTGTCACACACGACCAGGGTCAGCGGATTGTGCTGAAAATGGGTATGGTTCC
>CAZLLD010000072.1:0-13726 GCA_964560225.1 uncultured Bacteroidales bacterium | reverse complement strand
TCAAATTTTCAAATCCTCAAATTTTCAAATTTTCAAATTTTCAAATTATCAAATTTTCAAATTATCGCATTTCCAACATCACCAGCGTTTCCAGATGCTGTGTATGCGGCAGCATGTCGAAGGGCTGTATGCGGGTTACCCGGTAAATTTCGGTCAGTTGCTTCAGGTCGAAAGCCAGAGATACCGGGTTGCAGCTCAGGTAGATCACTTTTCTGGCACCCGACTTGTTGATGGTCTTTTTGATTTCGATCAGCGTGCCCGACCGGGGCGGATCGAGTACGATCAGGTCGGGTTTTCCATGCCTTTCAATAAACTCAGGCCGGAAAGTTTCCAGGATATCACCGACAAGAAAATCGGCATTGCCGATACCATTCATTGCGGCATTTGCCCGGGCATCTTCAATGGCTCCGGCTGAACCTTCAATTCCGGTTACCTTTTTTGCTCCTGGGGCGAGGAAAAGGGCAATGGTACCAACCCCGGTATACAGGTCGTATACTTTTTCAGCACCTGTTAAGCCTGCCCATTGTCTGATGGTGTGAAAGATTTTTTCGGCCTGTGCGGCATTGGGTTGAAAAAAGGATGTGGCATGAACCCGGAAGCGGTTTCCGCCCAACACCTTATATACATAGGGCTCGGCTTTTCCAAAAGGAATGATCTCGCCCTGCATCTGGCTGTGTGCGTGGGAGCGGTGAACAGTCCAGCAGAGCGATGCAATAGCAGGGAATTCATGCAGCAGTGTTCTTAATATTTTTTCGCGTTCCACCGGCCGGTCTTCATGAAAGCCTACGACCACCATGGTATCACCCGAACGATTGACCCGGATGGAAAGGCTCCTCAGAAAACCGGTTTTGTGTTGCTGATCATAAAAATCGAGGTGGTGTTCCACTGCGTATGCCTTGATGAATTCACAAATGGAGCGTGAAGGTTGCTGCTGCAGACTGCACTCACGGATATCAATTACCTTGCCGGGTTCGTCAAAGCTGTGAAATCCCAATGCGGGCGAGGCGCCACTTTTGCCTTCAGACAAAGTCTCGCCAAAAGACCTGGCAGCAAAAGCATATTCAAGCCGGTGCCTGAAATAATGCATTTCAGGCGAAGGTATTGCTGCTGGTATTTCAGGCGTCCTGATTTCATATTTTTCAAGGGCATTGCACAGTATGGCGCGTTTCAGGGCAAGCTGATGCTGATAATCGATGTGTTGCCAGGTGCAGCCTCCGCATTCGCCAAAATGGGCACAGAAAGGTTCAGTTCGGTTGTTTGAAGGGATAATTACTTCAACTACCTTTCCCGACCTGAATCCTTGTTTTCTTCTTTCCAGGGCATAGGTGACTTCTTCTCCCGGAATGCCAAAATCAATGTAGATTTTTTTTCCTTCCGTAATAGCCACACTGCGGCCCGAAGAATGTATTTGTTCAAGTTTTACAGGGCCCCGGATGGTTTTTTGCTGCATACCTCAAAAATTACAGGTAACAGGTTTGACCTGAAACCTCAGTGACAACAAAGATAATGCCTTTGGAAAATTATCGGTTGACTGCCGGATTAATCTTATACCGTTTCTAAAAAAATCATTCAAACATGCGATTTATTCTGAATAGTTATGTATGTTTATAATAAGATAGGTATGCTATTGATTTATGAAACGCACCCTGACTATTCTCCTGAATCCATTACTCCTCTCACTTTGGGTTGCGATACTTGTATTACTTATATTTCCCATCCTGATTGAAAAATACCGGATCATCCTGAAGGAACAGGGTGATTATTTATCCGATCAGGTCATTTGGTACCATGATCTGGATAACGACGGGAACAGTGAGAAGATCGCTGTTTTTCACAACAGTATGGGTGCGGCAGGTCTTACGGTTTCAAACGAGAAAGGAGTACTTGATCAATGGAATTTCAGAGGGAGTTATCATTTTACGCAAAGTAACGGCAGTCTGATCGTTGGCGATCGCGACGGAGACGGCCTGAAAGAAATTTATACCTTCACACTTGCGGGCGATTCAATCCTCGTGCACTGCATAGCTGATTACAGAAAACCTGGTATTCCGGTAAGAACCCGGTTTGTTACGCAAATTGGAAGCCGAAACAGCAAATACGATCCATATCTTGTAGAGGCTCAAATGGACGACCTTACTTCTGACGGATTCGGAGAACTTATATTTGGCATAGGAACAGGCTACTCATTATACCCTCGCCAGGTATACGCTTACGATATGGCTCGTGATACCATCTGGTCTTCTCCTCAAAGTGGCTTTTTCATTAGTGGAATAATTCAGGAGGATATTGATAGCGATGCCCGGAATGAAATTATTGTCACCGGGTATGCTTCCGGTAATGTTCATGATTCCTCGGTGCCTTATCCCGATTGGAACAGCTACCTGATGGTGCTGAACCGGAAACTGCAGTTTGAATTCGATCCGGTTTTATTTCCGGGACTGTTCTCAAGCATCAGTCCCTTTGTCTTCAGAGGCGACTCGGGCAGGAAAACACTGGGCGCGTTGTATTGCCCTCCCCGCAGGCATGGAGATTCAACCCGGCTTATGGCATTTACCGGTGCCGGCAGGATTCAGAAACAAATTTCTGTTGATCCCGAAGCTGCTGGAATTGCGGTTACGGAAGATAAAAAGGGCAAATGTATGATCATGGTAAATAAGAACACCAGGGGATTTGATGTATATGACAACACATTCCGGCTGGTAAAATCATGGGCTGTGAACGGCAGTTTTATTTTCCGGTTCCTTGATGCAGACGGGGATGGATCGGATGAGGTGGTTTTAACAGATGCTATAAGCCGGAAATTAATCATTTGCAGCAGGGATATGGAGCATTTGGTTAGTTCATACTTTAAGGGTAACGGCGAAAAAGGTGTAGTTTATTCAATCAACCTTCAAAAACACAGTAAGCCCGAATTGTATATACAGATGGGGTCAGGATTTAATCTTTTCCTGTATGAAAGAAATCGGTTATACAATTTCCGGTTTCTCCTGTATGCAGCTGTATACTTGAGCATTCTTTTGTTTGCCCTGCTGGTTCGAAAAGTCCAGCAGGTTCAGATCCACCGGAAATTTGAAACTGAAAAAAAGATTGCCGACCTGCAGCTTCAGATTGTCCGCAATCAGCTTGACCCCCATTTTATCATGAATGCCGTTAATTCCATTATCGACAGCATATCAGACGGGGAAAAGGAGGAGGCCCGGCAGCATCTGCTGCATTTTTCGAAACTGCAGCGATCCCTGCTGCTGTCATCGGATAAGGTGGAACGAAGTCTGAAAGAAGAAATCACCTTTACGGAGAGTTATATGGCACTTGAGAAACTCAGGTTCAGAGACCGCTTCAGCTACCAGATTTTAATTGATCCGGATGTTGATCAGGAAATCGCAGTGCCCAAAATGATCCTGCAGATACATGTTGAAAATGCCTTGAAACATGGCATTTTGCCGCTTGCCGGGACCGGGATGCTGTCATTGCAGATTTCGCGCTCTAAGGAGGATGTGGTCATTCAGATCACGGATAACGGTGTAGGACGTGAATATTCAAAGATGCATAAGGCCGGATCAACAGGTAAAGGTCTTTCTGTAATGCAACAGTATTCCGAGCTGTATAACAAGTACCATCATGGTAAGATATCATCTTCAATAGAAGATCTTTACAATACATCAGGGAAGCCGGAGGGGACAAAAGTTACCATTAAATTAACAACAGTATATGAAGGAAAAAGAAACTGAACCGGTGGCGTTAACATGCATCATTCTAGACGATGAGGTTCATGCAGCCAGGCAACTGGAGACATTGCTGAGCAAAAACCGGAAGCTGAAAATTCTTGCCAGAATTAGTGATCCCCGGCTGGCCGTTGGTAAGATAATGCAACTGAAACCTGATCTGTTGTTTCTGGATATCCAGATGCCGGTTATGAATGGTTTTGAAGTGCTTCAGGCTCTATACCAGGCTCAGGTAAAACCCGTGGTGATATTTGTAACGGCCTATGATGAATTTGCCATTCAGGCAATCCGGTCTTCCGCGTTTGACTACCTGCTAAAGCCGGTTGACGAAACTGAACTGGTTACTGCAGTAGAAAGACTGCTGGCAACGAATAAGCAAAAGGAACAGGCTGAAGGCTACAGTAAATTGATCAGCATGGTTAAGTGTAAAAAGTTGCGGTTCAACACATCAGGGGGCTTTATGCTGGTTAACCCGGAAGATATTGTATACATCCGGGCCGATTGGAATTACTCTGAAATACACCTGAGCAAGGATAAACATGAAGTAGTCACCATGAACATCGGGGCTGTTGAGGAAACATTACCACCCGGACAGTTTGCCCGCATCAGCCGGTCGGTAATCATTAACCTGGCCTACCTCGAAAAAGTGCAGCGTGCCAAGCGTTTGTGTACGCTCAGAAAAGACGATGTGACCTATGAGTTTAAAATCCCCATATTAAGAATCAGGTACCTGGAACGGCTGGTGTGAATCAAATCATTCCCTCTGAATTTTTGTTCGTTCCTACAAAAAAATGACTGGTTGCTTTGATGAAATGAACAATTGTCAGTTCGTTCTGAAATTATATCTATGTTTAAGCCATGATGGAAATGTTCCACTTGCTATTTACCTAATCTCTTCAAGTACATTTCCCCTTAATAAAACCAAACCTCCGAAACCTTTCAGTGGCAAGCTGAAAGGTTTTTTTGTACCGGTACCACCCCGACGGGGTGGGGGGGGGGTACCCCGTCGGGGTGTATTTCATAAATTATTTTTACATTTATGACCGATTAAATACTGCCCATGGTAAAAAAAGTACTTGTTGTTTATTATTCACAGACAGGTCAGCTGGAGGAGATCGTGAACTCAATCGGTGCCCCGCTGAAAGCGGGTGGGGATGTGGAGGTCATATTTGAGAAAATCAGGCCAAAAACACCGTTTCCCTTTCCCTGGACGTCGGACGAGTTTTTTCAGGCCATGCCCGAATCGGTCAAGGGTATTCCCTGCGAACTGGAACCGTTAACACTGAAAGGCGATGAGCAATTCGACCTGATCATTGCCGCATGGCAACCCTGGTATTTGTCTCCCTCGATTCCCGCGCATGCCTTATTTCAGCATGAAACCATCAGAAAGCTCATGAACGGCAAACCGGTGATCACCGTGATCGGCAGCCGCAACATGTGGGTTATGGCACAGGAAGTGATTAAGAAGTACATTGTCTCTGCCAATGCCCGGCTTGTGGGCAATATCATACTGCGCGACAAGGCCCCGAACCTGCTGGGTGTGATTTCGGTGATCCGCTGGATGTTCCAGGGCAAAAAGGACAGATACATGAAAATCATACCGCCTGCAGGGATTTCGGATGAAGATATCCGGACTTCCACCGAATTTGGATCAGTTATTCTCACAGCATTGAAACAAGGAAATTATGACTCGCTGCAGAAGGAACTTGTTGCGAAGGGAGCCGTTGAAGTTCAGCCCGAAGTGGTCATGATTGAAAAAAGGGGCATTGTGCTTTTCCGGCTTTGGGCCGGATTCATCCTGAGAAAAGGATCGTATGGATCCAAGGCAAGAATTGTGCGCGTACGCATGTTTAAATATTACCTGCTGACAGTGCTTTACCTGGTGTCTCCGTTTGCATCCGTTCTTTACGAGATAATCAAACCATTCCGACGCAAAACAATCAAAAAACAAATATCATTATACCAGTCGGTTTGATTTGAATGAATGGTTTTTTTTTAGTTTTGCAGTTCTGAATAAATCATATGAGGATGATCAGTATTTATTGATTAATAATCTTTCATCTTTAGTCTTTGATCTTTAATCTGTTTTCTATGTCAAACGAAGTCTACATTAACAAAATTACCAAGTTCCTGCCCAACCGTCCGGTTGCAAATGATGAAATGGAGGATTATCTGGGAATGATTGACAACAAACCTTCCCGGGCCAGAAGAATTGTGCTCAGAAATAATGGCATAGTCAACAGGTATTATGCAATGGAAAAAGGCGGAAAGCCTACACATAATTGTGCGGAACTGGCTGTTGTTGCGATTAACCAGCTATTCGGCAATGGCTTTAAACCTGAAGACGTTCAGTTGCTGGCGTGCAGCACTGCCTCACCGGATCAGGTAATGCCCTCACATGCCTCAATGGTACATGGATTACTCAATATTCCTTCAATAGAAATAGCCTCATTCGCAGGATCGTGCTGTGCCAGTATGCAGGCGCTCAAGTTTTGCTATCTTTCGGTGCTTGCCGGCAACACCTCAAATGCAGTCTGTTCGGCATCTGAAATGTTTTCACACTGGATGCTTGCCAAATACTTTGAAAAAGAGAACGAGGTGGAAAGACGGCTGAAAGAGAACCCGCTGCTTGCATTTGAAAAAGAATTCCTTCGTTGGATGCTTTCAGACGGTGCCGGAGCTATTTTGCTTGGGAACAAGCCAACCGGAGATCTTTCACTGCGTATTGAATGGATTGACATCCGTTCCTATGCCAATGAAAAGGAAACCTGCATGTACGCCGGCGCCGAAAAGGGACCTGACGGCAAATTGCAGGGATATTACCGCTTTGAGCCGGAAGACTGGCTTAATAAATCCGTTTTTTCACTGAAACAGGATACCCGCATGTTGGGTGAACTGATCGTTAAATTGGGCGGACGCTTTCTTCAGGAAATTATTGAAACCCGGAATTTCGATATCCGGTCAATTGATTATTTTCTGCCACACATCTCTTCCGAGTTTTTCAGAGAACCCTCCTTTCAGGAACTGGAGAAAATGGGACTGGACATACCAAGAGAAAAATGGTTCACCAACCTGTCCACAGTGGGTAACGTAGCTACTGTTTCATTTATCCTGATGCTGGAAGAACTGATGCGCAACCGTGAATTGAAGAAAGGACAGAAGATACTCATCCAGGTTCCTGAGAGTGCCCGGTTTACCTATGCGTACGCTTTGCTTACGGTGTGCTGAGAATAGATCCAAGATCGAAGATCCAAGAGCCAAGATCAACAGCCAAAAGCCAAAAGCCAAAAGCCAAGAGCCAAGATCAACAGCTAACGGCCAACAGCCAAAAAAAGGCATAAAGGAATACAGAAATGAAGATAGAGGAGGTCCCGCAGGATAAGGGTTATCTGGTAGAGGGAAGAATCAGTGACCTGAATTATGCGGTTGATGAACAGGGTAAATATGTGAGCAGGCAAAGCCAGGGATGGCAGCCCAAGAATGAAGCCATGACCATGGCCTGGGATGTGGTGTTTGACCGGGCTGAAGAAATACGCAAACAGGTGCTGGCAGGTGTCCTCAGTCCGCTTGCCTTTTATATGGAACTGAACGTGATGGATCCTTCCATAATGTCGGGTTACACCGGAATTCCAAAATGGAAGGTAAAACGGCATTTGAAGATGAAAAACTTCCGGAAAATTAATCGTGACAGGATGTCAAGATATGCGGAAGCCCTTGGTATTTCAATGGAAGAACTGGAAGATATTGAAAGAGTTAGAACGATGGTTTTGAAGCATGAAAATTGATTTTCAACACAAACAGGCAGCGCATTGTGAAAACGGCGTAACCTCCAACCTCCTCAGATATTATGGTATTGAATTAAGCGAGCCCATGGTGTTTGGCATTGGCTCGGGATTCTTTTTTTCGCACATGCCTTTCATCAAACTGAACGGAATGGCGGTAACCTCATTCCGGGTATGGCCCGGGGTGATATTTAAACGCGTTACCCGAAGGCTTGGCCTTGATGTCAGCAGATATAAATTCGGAAAACCCGGCCCGGCCATGAAAGAGCTTGACAGGATGCTGGAGCAGGGAGTGCCGGTTGGCATGCTTGTTGGTGTGTACCAGTTGCCCTATTTCCCTAAAGAATACCGCTTTCATTTTAACGCACATAACATCACGGTTTTTGGCAAGGAAAATGACAAATACCTTGTCAGCGACCCTGTAATGGAGCATGTTGAGACGCTTACTTCTGATGAACTTGCCAGGGTGCGCTTTGCCATGGGAACCTATCCGCCCAAAGGCAGGATGTATTGCATTACCAATGTTCCTGAGAAAAACAACCTGAAATCTGCAATTGTTCAGGGAATCCAGAAAACAGCCAAGGACATGCTGACCATACCCATTCCCATGTTTGGCGTTGACGGGATCAGGTACCTTGCCAAAAGATTGCGAAAATGGCCCGCAAAATTCGGTGAGAAAAAGGCCGCTCTGAATCTCGGGCAGGTGATTCGCATGCTCGAAGAGATTGGTACCGGTGGCGCAGGCTTTAGATTTATCTATGCCGCGTTTTTGCAGGAAAGCGCTGAAATACTGCAACAGGCATGGCTCAACGAGGTAAGCCGCGAAATGACTGCTGTTGGCGATTTGTGGCGGGAATTCGCAGTTATGGCTGCCCGCTGTTTCAAGAGCAGGGACAAGGGGCAAACCTCTTATGATGAGTTGGCCGACAGATTGATGAACATTGCTGACCGGGAAGAAGAAATTTTCCGCCGGCTCAGGAAATTATCCCTTTCATGAACAAAAAGAAGGTGATAGAGATTCGGGATCTTACCAGGTATTACAAAGGCAGGACAGAGCCTGCCGTTGACCACCTGAGTCTGGATGTGCTTGAAGGCACCATCTTTGGGTTGCTGGGCCCTAACGGAGCCGGGAAGACCACAACCATCCGCATTCTATGCGGACTCCTCGCTCCAACCGGCGGCGATGCAATCATTGACGGGTATTCATTAAAAAGAGATCTCATCAAAATAAAGCGGGTGATTGGTGTGGTTCCCCAGGAAATAGCCTTGTATCCAACGCTTACGGCACGTGAGAATCTGCTGGTTTTCGGAGGTATTAGCGGTGTGGAACGGTCTGAACTGAAAAAGAGAATTGATCATTGGCTTGATGTTTTCGGTTTGGGGAAAAGCCAGCGTCAACAAACATGCTATTATTCAGGCGGAATGAAAAGAAGATTGAACCTGATTGCAGGACTGCTTCATAATCCCCGGATTCTGTTCCTCGATGAACCTACCGTGGGCGTGGATGTGCAGTCGAAAAATGTGATCCTGGAAAATCTTATGGAAATCAACCGCAAAGGAACCACCATTGTATATACCTCTCATTATCTTGAGGAAGCTGAAAACCTGTGCTCCCATCTTGCCATCATTGATGAAGGGCGGATCATTACACGCGGAACCTTAAATGAAATACAGAAGGAACACAACATGAACGCGAAACTAGAGGACATTTTCCTTCAGCTTACGGGTAAAGAATTAAGAGATTAGACCATGAGAACATTCTGGAACCTGGTGTATAAGGATATCCTGGTGCTGATCAGGGATAAAGGCGGACTGGCCATGCTTTTTATCATGCCCATGGCTTTGGTAATGATCATGACCAGCCTGCAGGATAACACATTCAAGGCCATCAACGAAAGCGGCATCAAGCTTGTTCTGCTCAACAACGATGCCGATTCGCTGGGAACCGCCATTGAAAATGAAATTGTTCATTCCAATTTCTTCAGCATATACAAAAAAATTGACGGGAAAGCACCCACGGAAAAAGAAGTGAAAGAAGCGGTGGCCGAAGGAAAATACCAGATCGGGATTGTCATTCCGGCCCTTGCCACACAACGTATTCGCGACAGGGTGAAAGCCAGTGTGTCAGATATCTTTTCAGGTGATACACTGCACAAAAAGGTGTATACTGACTCGGTTTTAATCATGCTGTACCTGGATCCGGCCACCAAGAATTCCATGCGGTCTGCACTCCAGGGTTCCATCAGGGAATTTGCCGATCGCGTTGAATCGAGAATTGTGCTGAATGAACTCACCCGTGAAATAAACAGCCGGATGATGATGCCCATGCCCAACCTGAACGGCATCAAGCAGGAAACTGTTTTCTACAAAGAGCAATATGTTGCCCGGGGCGACCGGACAGTTGTTCCGAATTCTGTGCAGCACAACGTTCCTGCCTGGACGCTGTTTGCCATGTTCTTCATAGTAATACCCTTTGCCAGTGCCATGATCAAGGAACGCGATGATGGAAGTCTTTCCAGACTCCTGACCATGCGCTGTTCGTATTCAACCATACTGAACAGTAAAATTCTGGTTTACCTGACTGTTTGCTTCATTCAGTACCTCCTGATCATGGGCATGGGAGTTTACCTTTTTCCGCATGCTGGTTTGCCGGCACTTGAAATCCACGGACATTTCCTGATTCTTTCTGTTGTAGCCCTGGCAGCTGCGCTTGCTGCGGTGGGCTATGGAATAGCCATTGGCACCATGGCTAAAACACACCAACAGGCTGCCGTTTTTGCCTCAATATCGGTAGTTATTCTGGCTGCCATTGGTGGCATCTGGGTTCCTGTGTTCATTATGCCGCCTGTTTTCAGGCATATCAGCAGTATTTCACCATTGAACTGGGGACTGAATGGATTCTATGATGTGCTGGTCCGCAATGCCGGTCTGACAGATGTGATACACTATGCCTTTTGGTTGTTACTCTTTGCCGTAGCCTGCATCATCGTGGCGCTTTATTATCAGAAAATGAGAAAGGATTATGTTTGAAAAGTTCCGTACTGAATTGACAGATCAAACTTCCCATTGAAACAATTCTCAGGTACCATATGAACAAAAGAGTATCAATCGGCGCTTGTATTATTATCATGTCTTATTTGCTTCATTCCATACTGTAGGCCAGTTACAGGTGAAAAACCAACAACAAAAGTTGCTTTCACTTTTTTTTCATATATTTAAAAACCTAATGAAATGTATGAAATTATGAAACAGTTGAGTATTTTAATGTTAGTGTTTTCTTTGGTTTGCGAAGTGAACATCGCACAAAACAGTGAACTTAACAAAGCATCGTTGTAAGGTCATTAAATCAGTTTGCCAGTATGTTGTTTAAATAATTTTCAAGAGATGAAAGCACTTTTAACATGTATGATCATTTCCCTTGTTTTAAGCATAAATCTAAGGGCGCAGCAAGTAGTAAGCCTCTATTCAGGCACCATTCCAAACTCAAAGGTGTCGGGCATACAGGAAACCAATACATCAGGAATGTTCAGAGGAGTCACCAGTCCCACGCTTGAATTATATATTCCTGATCAGGAGAAATTCACCGGAACAGCAGTTATAGTTATTCCCGGCGGAGGATATAGCGTTGTGGTATATCAGGGAGAAGGAATTTCAACTGCCAAAGAACTGGCGAAAAACGGAATAGCTGCTTTTGTGCTTAAATATCGGTTACCGGATGATTCCACCATGGGCGACAAAAAAATCGGTCCGTTGCAGGACGTGCAACAGGCCATTAAGATGATTCGTGAGAATTCGTCTCAATGGGGTATTGATGTTAAGAAAGTGGGTGTTATGGGTTTTTCAGCCGGAGGACACCTGGCATCAACGGCTGCTACCCATTTTGAAAAAAGTCTGGTTGAAAACACCAATAACACTGTGCTGCGCCCCGATTTTCAGATCCTTGTATATCCTGTAATCAGCATGCAGGACAATTTAACTCATGCGGATTCAAGAACACAGTTACTGGGAAAGAATCCATCCAAAGCAGATATTGATCTGTTCTCTAATGAACTACAGGTGAATGAAAAAACTCCGCCTGCCTATATCACACACGCTGCTGATGACAAGTTGGTTGATGTGGATAACAGTATCGGATATTTTGAGAACCTGCGGCACAACAATGTTCCTGTTGAGATGCACATATATCCAAAAGGCGGACACGGCTTTGTCTTTCGCCATCAGGGATGGATGGATCCTTTGTTTAAATGGATGGCAACCCTCTGACATATTCATTCTGATAAATTAAAAAAACATAAATCACTTAGCAATTACAATGATTATGAATACAAAACCTGTCATCCGTCTGCTGTTTGCAGGGTCGTTATTTCTGATGTGTGGCCTTATAACCGGACAACCTCCACGAGGACCTTTTGTCAGGTCGCCACAAATTAATCCCGATAAAACGGTTACTTTTCGCTATTCCGCTCCATCTGCCAAAGATGTGAAACTTAGCGCTCAATTTGAAAAAGCCCCGTTGGCAATGACCAAAGATGCTCGTGGAATCTGGAGCGTGACAACAGGTCCGGTAAAACCTGATATATATCCCTATAGTTTCATAGTCGACGGCATTCAGGTAATGGACCCTATGAATATGTATTTTTTCCCAAATGAAAGGTTTAAAGGGAGTCTTCTTGATGTTCCCGGTGACACTCCTCTGATTCATTCAATGCAACCGGTTCCGCACGGAACGGTTACTTATGAATACTATCCGTCTTCAGAAGGAACAATTGGAACATTAGTAGTTTATACGCCTCCGGGATATGATTTAAATGCTTCCAAGAAATATCCGGTTTTCTATCTTATTAGCGGAACCACGGATACGGAAGAAGTCTTTTTTAAGGTAGGACGTGTTAATCTGATTCTAGATAACCTGATTGCCGAAGGTAAGGCACAGCCCATGATCATTGTGATGCCTTATGGTAATGTTGAAGGCCGTATTGCAGAACAAAAAGGCGGATTAAAACCCTCGGATCCCATGGGAAGAGAGAGCGAGGAAGCCGTAACAAGAGCCAAAACTTTTGAAAACGACCTGATCAATAACATTATCCCTTATGTTGAAAAAAATTATCGTGTAATTCCCGACGGCGAAAACAGGGCAATCGGAGGCTTTTCACGCGGCGGTGGACAAACGTTAAGAGCCGCTTTTGGAAATATGGATAAGTTTTCTCATGTGTGTTGTTACAGCGCCTATCTGACAACTAACGAAATTGAATCGAACTACAGTCAGCTTATTGAAAATCCAGAACGGACCAATAAAAATTACAAATTGCTTTGGGTAAGCGTGGGAAATGAGGACCGTTTATATAATCAAACTGTTGAATACATGGACTACCTTAAATCGAAAAACATTAAATACGAAAGCCTGGTTACCTCTGGCGGCCATACGTGGATGAATGTAAAAACATTTTTAGCAGCTTCAGTACCATTACTTTTTAAATAAAAAGGCAGAAAAATGAAAAGGATTAAAATAATAGCAACAGTACTTTTTCTTGCAACCCTTGCCATATATGGGCAAAGACCTCCAAGGGTTGTTTCCCCCGAAGTACATTCAGATAACAGCATTACATTCCGTGTATTTGCCAGGAATGCCCAAAGAGTATATCTTGATGGGGAATTTCTAAAGGAAAGAGTTCTGATGAACAAGGATGAGACCGGTGTCTGGAGTTTAAAAACTGATCCCGTTAAGCCAGATATTTATCCGTATAGCTTTTGGATTGACAGTATTCAGGTTGCTGACCCCAACAATACGCTGATATTTGCCAACGAAAACTTTAAACGCAGTCTGGTAGATGTAGTTGGTAAAGAGCCTTTGATACATTCTTTACAAAATGTGCCTCATGGTAAAATAAGTTACAGGTATTATGATTCAAAAACACTGGGAACAACCCGGACATTATTGATTTACACGCCTCCGGGACTTGATATGAGTGGCAAAACAAAATATCCTGTTCTATACCTTATACATGGCGGATCAGACACTGAGGAAACCTGGACCAAGGTGGGACGTGCCAATCTGATCGCTGATAATCTTATAGCGCAGGGAAAGGCAAAACCTATGATCATTGTAATGCCATACGGAAACGTAAGACCTAAACCCATGCCCGATTTTACAAAAGATGTAATTAATGACATCATACCTTTCATCGAGTCGAACTACCCTGTTTATACCGACAGTAAAAACCG
>CAZLLD010000071.1:0-14327 GCA_964560225.1 uncultured Bacteroidales bacterium | reverse complement strand
TTGAATCATCTGTCAGATATTGACAACTATACCTTTCTTGGGCTTGATGCAATCCATCCCGGAAACTTTGCGGAGCTACTCCTCCGCTTTGCGCTGCACCTGACGGTTGTACTGATCATGGTGCGGCTGCTGTATTTCCCTGTAGCCAGACGAAAGGACTATCTGTTCAGCTTCATTCTGATCAGTTCACTGGTTTTCCTGCTCTGCTTTCTGCTTGAAAGCGTTGAACTCCAGCTTGGATTTGCATTTGGATTGTTTGCCATTTTCGGCATATTGAGGTACAGAACGCTTGCCATTCCCATTAAGGAAATGACTTACCTGTTCGTATTGATCGGTATTTCGGTTATCAATGCCCTGGCCAATGACAGAACAAGCTGGGCTGAGCTGATATTTACCAACATGGCCCTGTTGTTTCTCGTTTATGGTCTTGAAAGATACTGGCTGGTAAAGCATAAATCATCGAAACAGGTTGTGTATGAAAAGCTGGATCTAATTCAACCCCAGAGACGGGTTGAATTGATAAAAGACCTGGAAGAGCGTACCGGATTGAGAATTGACCATGTTGAGGTTGAACGGATTGACTACCTGCGGGGATTTGCCCGGCTTATCCTTTATTATCATGAAGACAACAACCACTATCACCTGACTGATGAAAGTGACCCGGTTTGTTCAGACACGGAGGCAGATGACGATGAATAATCCTGCGCAATACGCAGTTAAAGCTTTCTTGCCCCTAATGGCTGCGAAATAAGTGAAAGTTTGTACAAGTCGAAAGCAAATATACCCGGGTTTGAACCCAGCAGATTCCGCATCACCATGTTGGAAATGAAACTGTAGAAAAATCGGTACGTACCTACCAATCTTAACTTTTTTACCCTATTATATGCCTTCAGCAATCGGATATCCGTGATATCGTTCTGATCAATCTTGTTGTCGTGAAGGAGCATAAGCAGGTTTCCGATTCCTTCTTCTGTTTTCCGGAGATACTCCCTGGAAATTTCAAGGCCTATGTGCACCAAAGGATTGTCGATGTGTTTTACCTGAACCTGCTGTTTTTTTAATTCGAGCCCGAACAAGGTATCCTCATGACCGTAACGGATGATGCTTTCATCGAACTGGATCTGCAAACAAATACTTTTGGATATAAGATAATTATTGGTCATGAAGGAGCGGTAAGGATTGAGGTTTCTGATGGCTTCAGGTACCTGTTCCCTGGAAATGCCATATAGCCACCTGAGCAAATATTCAGGTTCTTCAGGAGGTTCCGGGTTATAAATGCGACCGCCGCACACCACCATTTCCTTTCCGCAAAAGGGCAGGTATTTCCCGATATAACTTTCAGAAGGCACTGCAGAATCGCAGTCCATGAACAGCAATGAATCGTAAAGGGCCATTTCGGCCAGCCTGTTTCTTATTCTTGCCCTGCCAATGTTTTTTTCAAGTTCATAAAAACGCACACCGGATAAGCGGCCAACGTCTTTGTTCTGATCACGCAATAATTCAGAGGAACAGTCGTCAAGCACAATGATTTCAAAAGGTATGGCTGCCTTGGAGGCCTGCTTGTGCAATTCCGTTACCAGGCGAACGATATTAAAATTATAAACCGGGATTAAGATGGACAACATGGTAAAGATCTTGAAAAAAAGCCGGATGTATTTATGGGTTAGGATGATCGGAATCCTTCATAAAAACAGTATAAATGAACAAGATAATGGCTGATGCTGCGAAAATAACAATCAGTGAAAAGATGGTGTTCATCAACACATTCTTCAGGTCAATGATTTCCCAGATTCCCAGGATGGCTACTATGGTAAACAACAGTACACAGGAAATCAGGATGTAGGATACGATTTTCTTCATAATGTCCATGTTAGGAATTTTTTATTAGTTACGTAGCGATCTCAGTTTTGCTGCCAGAGCGTATATAGTATCAAATTCTGTTACAGACTCACGGGTTATCAAACGCCAAACTGGTAATCCATTATGTTCCTGCACATCTACGGTTAATTCGCAATTCTCTCCTTCAGTGGTTTGAAATCCGATTCGTTCCATGGCTCTTTTGGTAAGCAACCAGTATTTTTGATCACCGGAAACTCCAACCGCTCTTCTCAATTCTCTTCGGAACCGGAATGAGGAAGTTGTAAAATCGAATTCAGCCGGCGAATTTAAGAACAATTTACGAAATACGTTGCTAATTAACAAATCTTCAGGAGCTCCCTGGTGAATCTGGTTATCGGTCATAACCCAAAGTGTGTCGGCAATGTCAGCAGCTATCGACAGATCATGCGTAGAAAACAACACTGTTTTGTTGTTTTCACGGGCCAGGTTGTGCAATATGCTCAATATTTCAAACCGGGCCGGAAGATCGAGGAATGCAGTAGGCTCGTCTAAAATGATCACCGGCGTATCCTGCGCCAATGCCCGGGCTATCATAACTTTTTGTCGTTCTCCGTCACTTAGCTCAAACAACGGCTTTTTCAGGAACAGATTCACACCTGCCAGTTCAACAGCCGCGTCTATGGCCTTTTTATCAGCCTGATCGAGCCTTCCAAGCCAACCGGTATGAGGAAATCTTCCCATAGCAATCAGTTCACCAACATTCAACTGGCGGGCATAAACAGGCTCAGTGGAAACAAAGCTGATCAGTTTGGCCAGCATTTTCAGCTTGATCCGGTTGATTTCAGTGCCGTTAATCAGGATCTTTCCCTGAAGTTGAGGTTGAAGTCCGGCTATGGTTCTCAGCAACGTGCTTTTTCCTATGCCGTTACGGCCAATTAATCCGACCATTTCGCCATGGCGGGCTAACGCGTCAACCGGGCCAAAGATCGGTATGTTTTTTTTCAGCGGTGCATGAAAGCCCACGGTTAAATCAGCAAGTATGATACTTTGTGCGTTCATTTTCAGAAATCTTCAATCATGCACCCGTCATGCGCCTGTTATAAATGATCACCCAGATAACCACAGGAATTCCGAGCAATGCTGTAATTGCATTTACCGGTAGCAGGATGCCCGAACCGGGGGCCTGTGAAATAATATCGGCCAGCAGCATAAGCAGAGAACCCAGGAGCATGGATGCAGGCACCAGGATATAGTGATTGGCAGTGCCAAAAGTAAACCTTGCCAGGTGAGGAACTGCAATACCGACAAATGCAACCGGTCCGCAAAAAGCGGTAACACTGCCCGACAACAAACTGGTTGAAAGAAAAATAATCAACCTGAACAGTTTGATGTTCACACCCATGCTTCGGGAATACGCTTCCCCGAGTAACATGGCATTCAGAACTTTCATTGTGACAGCGGTAAGCACAAAACCGGCAGTAAGGCTTAAAAACAACACCTTCAGTTGTTCGCCGGTAAGGTTGCCCAGGTTGCCCATCGACCAAATCACGTATGCCTTGAGCATCGATTGGGGGCTGAAAAACTGCAGTATGCTGACAACAGCTGAAGCGGCGCTTCCGAATAGAATACCCAGGATCAGGATGGTCATGATGTCCCTGACCCGAAGTGACACGAACATGATCAACAGTAAAACCAGTCCGGCGCCTATCCAGGCTGCAATAATCTGAATCCAGCTGCCCAGGTAACCGATATTTTCGGCAACAAACAAATTTCCAAATCCCATAACAACAAAAGCCACACCCAGACTGGCTCCAGAGCTTACCCCAAGCACATCAGGACCGGCAAGCGGATTCCGGAAAATGGTCTGCATTTGCAATCCGCTAACCGACAATGCACAGCCGGCCATAATTGCCGTAAGGGTTTTTGGTATTCGAAACTCAAACAGGATGGTGTTCCACACGGGGTTCTGATGATCTGTGCCGGCTATCATGCCAATCACGCTCTTCACGGGAATATGAACAGTACCCGTAATCAGATCGGCAATAACTGCCGCAACAAAAAGAACACCCAGCAGCACAAACAAGCCGGCTTGTTTATTAAGTTTCCTGCTGCCGGATGAAAATTCTGAATTCATCATATAAGCTTATGGCAATTTCCGGTAATACTTCAACCGGTGCGAAGGTAATAATTGCGGATGGAAAATACATATCAGATCTTTCAGGATCACATCGGGTTCTACAACACCTGACTCATAAAAGGCATTGCCACCCGTTTCAGACAGCAGGTTGTTGTTATTGTACATGTTTTTATTGATGAATACAGGCAGCTTCCCAAACCTTTCGTCTACATCGAGAATATCCTTGCTGGTAAAGGCTTCGCCAGTGTTTAACCACAGATCAACCGTCAAAGCCTTTTCATATATTTTTTCCAGGCTCATGGGCCTGCTTTCATTATAGTCCATCTGCTCCCAGGCATAGATCGCCCCGGCGTCCTTTATCAATCGGGCGATGTAGCTTTTTGAACCCGACACATACCAGTTGCCTCTCCAGGGAAGGCCAAGCAACACGGAAGGTCTTTCCTTTGCATTTCCTGCGATTTTTTTAAGTTCCAGAAAACGGGCAACCGTTGAATCAAAAGCCTGTGAGGCTTCCGGCAACCTTCCAAAGCATGCTCCAAACACCTTGATCCATTCTGTTTTGGCCAGCGGTTCTTCTTCAAGATACTCTCCTATCAGCAATACAGGTATACCCAAATCATTGAGTTTTCTGACTGTATTGGTAATCTCAACACCTACTCCGTAAGCAAAAACCACATCGGGATTGATTTTGAGAATCAATTCATAATTCAGGTTTTCATCGTAACCAACATCAGTGATGGAATTATTCTCAATACCATTTCGAATTTCCGGGTTAACCACCAGGCTTTTGCCGGATATGCCCTTGATTGTGTTGGTTTCTCCGAGTTTATCAATAAAACCAATATGGGTTGTGGAAAGACAAATAACCTTTCTTACAGGCGTTTTAACAATCCATGAACGATCATTGATTTTAGATGATGCTGTTGCCGAGTCACTCAGTAAATAGGAGAACTCAATACCGCTGGCATGTTGCCATGGATTTTTTACGGTCAATAACAAATCCGGTCCGGTTTTTCTCAAACTGAATCCCCGGGCACAGGTGACAGATGAATTCCCGGGAGAAAGTACCGGCTCAACCGGTTTGGTTTCGTTGTTTTTACTATTACAGGCAAAGACAAGACAGCAGGAAAGGAGTAAAGAAAAGATGCTTTTCATTACATATCTGTTTCTGTGAAGCTTTCTCCTTCACGTTGTTTTACCTGCGACAAAAAGTATTGTTGCGTAATGGGTTTGCCATTCATGGAATACTGATTCCCGTTGTATGTCTTAAATTTAATATGCCTGAATTCCTGAGCCTTATTGTCTCTGATAATGATGTACCTGTATACTTCCCTGTACTGTTCATTGTATTTCTCAAGGGTAATACCCGAAGGATATTTTTTCAGCAACCCGTCGAGATAAAGCTGCCGTTCCGATTCGTTTTTGAAGCTGAGATCACCAAGCGCGGCTGATGTTTGCGCTTTCTGCGTACCTGCTGATGTTTGTGTATTTGTTTTAGAGGCAGCTTGTGACAAAGCTCTGTTTATTTCATCAATACGGGCGATTCGTTGTTTGGCAAATGCACTGTTGGGATCCACAGCCAGGGCTTTCTTATACTCTTCCTTGGCAGAAGGATAATTGCCGGCATCAAAGAACTTATTTGCCGAGGAAATCAATGCTTCATAGGCTGCTTTCTTCTGTTCTTCTGCTTTTTTAACCCGCTCGGCTTCAGCAATCAGGTAGTCGATTTTTTTTATCTGATCGGTTGCCAGCAGGTCGCCGGGCATGTATTTCAATGCTTCTGTATAGGAATTCCTGGCCAGCGGGTAATCTTTGCTCTCAAAGGCTTCATTTCCGGCTTTAATTGCTGCGGTGTAGGCATCGGTTCTGGTTTTGGCATCATCCTGTTCCTTTTGCCTGATGCGGATCAGGTTCTCCATTTCAGCAACCTTGCTTTTCGGGAATGCTTCATTTGGTTTAAGCGACAATGCCCTGCTGTATTCATCGCGGGCCTGGACATAGTCTTTTGCCCTGAAAAACTTATCGGCATTGGCAAGTGCCTGATTATAGGATAGGTCTTTTGCCTTCTGATCAGCAAGAATACGCTCCTGTTCGGCAATGGCTTTCATTGTTTCTTCAAGTCGCTGCCTGGGATAGGCTTCGGCCGGAATCAATCCGATTGCCTGTTCATATGAGGTTTTGGCATTGGCGTAATTTTTCTGAGCAAAGAACTGATCTGCAGCCCTGATCACTTCATCATACTTTTGCTTTTTTGCCTGTTCAGCTGCCAACCGGTCCTGTTCTTGTTTAAGCAGCAACTCGGTCTCACTCAGCTTCTGCCTGGCTGATCCGTCTCCCGGTTTGATGGTCAGAGCCTGCGAAAAAGCTTCTTTGGCAGATGGATAGTTTTTGGCAATCAAGAAATTCGTACCCTTGTCCATCGCACTTTTGTATGATTCTTCGATCTCCTTTTGTTTTTGAGCAGCTTCGGCAGCCAGCAAGTTATCAATTGATGCAATTTTCTGGCTGGCATAGGCATCTCCGGGTTTTATCTGCAATGCCCTGGAATAAGAAGATTTGGCATTTGAATAATCGCGTGCATTGAAGAACTTGTCGGCTGATGCAATGGCTTCACCATATTGTGCGGTTATGAGCTTTTCTTGTTCCAGTCGTTTCTGCTTTTCCTGTATCAACCTGTCGACCTCGGTAACTTTCCCTGTAGCGTAAGCATCACCTGGTTTTATGCTAATGGCTTTCTGAAGAAATTCCTTTGCCTGTTCATAGGATTGTTGTGAGATGGCTGTATTGGCGGCCCCAATGGCAGCTTTATAACCGTCTTCTGTAGCCTTTATTCTGGCAGCTTGTTCTGCTGCAAGTGCATTATCAATGGCTGTAATCCTCGATTGTGCATAAGAATCCCCCGGTTTCGTGGCAAGCGCCTGCTGATAAGCTTGTTTAGCCCCGGGAAGGTCTTTTGATGCATACAACCCATCGGCATTTTGCACCAGCTTATTATATTGCTCTTCAACAGCCTGTCGTTTTTTATAGTCATCAGCAAGCCGCTCGATCTCTGCTAACCTCGATGTTGCGGCCGGGTCACTGGGCTTGAACGTAAGGGCTTTTTGAAATGATTCCCTGGCCAGGGCAAACTGGTTTTGGGCAATGGCATTGTTTCCGGCTGCAAATGCCGCGTTGTAGCTTTCATTTATTGATTTCTGCCTGGCAGCCTGTTCAGCTGAAACCAGGTTATCAATTGCCTTGATTCGTGTTTGCGCATAAGAATCACCTGGCTTTAATGCCAAAGCCTGTGTGTATGTTTCCTTGGCTTTCTGATAATCTTTGGCAGCAAAAGAGGCATCAGCCGATTGAACTGTTTGCGCATACTGTTCCGCAATGGCAATTTGTTTGGAATAATCTTCAGCAAGCCGGTCAGTTTCTGTCAGCTTGTTTTTTGCAGTAAGATCGTCGGGTTTAATGGTGAGTGCTTTCCGGAAAGATTCTTTTGCCTGCGGAAACTGCTTCTTTGAAAGTGCCAGGTTACCTGCAGCAATGGCTTCATTATACGCTGCATCGCTTCTTTTCTGAACCGCCGCCTGTTCAGCCACCATGGCATTCTCGATGGCTTTGACACGCTGCGAGGGATAAGCTTCGCCAGGCTTCATGGTCAATGCCTGGGCATAGGAAGCTTTGGCTTCGTCAAATCTTTTGGCTTTATAGTGTTCATCAGCCTTTGAGATCAGTGCTTTATAATCATTCTCAAATGCTTCTTTCCGGGTCGCTTCAGCAGCTCTGCTGGCGTCTTCTGCAGCTCTTTTTGCCTCAATGGTTTCTATTTCACTCACCCTGCTCTTGGGCAGTGATTCCGAAGGCTTGATACTTAATGCTTCCTGGTAATATTGTTTAGCCGTTGCATAGTCTTTGCGGGTATAAGCCACACTGGCCTTCGCCATAGCCTGATTATACCTGTCCTCAGTGGCTTGGATGGCCCTTTGCTCCGCCTGCTTCTGGTCCATTGCCGTTTCAATTTCAGCGGCCTTTTGCTTCGGATAGGTTTCCTGAGGATTCAGGTTGGATGCCGTTCTGTATTTTTGCAGCGCTTCTGTGTATTTCTGCTGTGCCATAAGGGCATCGGCTTCGGCAACAACCTTCCTGTAGAGTTCTGCTGAATTCTGTTGCTTGTTGATCTGACTGTTCAGTTCAGTGATCTTTTTGGTGGGATATATTTCACTTGGGAAAATCTCATGTGCTTCCTGGTAAGCCGTAATGGCTTCCTGATAACGGTTCTGACTGGCCAGCTGATCGGCTTTTTTCACTGTTTCCTCGAACTTGTCCAGCTGACACTGGTCATTTTTAATCAGCATACTTTCGATCCGCGGACGCATGCGGTTCACATAATCCTTATCGGATACGAATTCACGACGCCTGGCATCAAATGAAATCCGGTCAACAGGTTCTTTCAATACAGAATAATCCACTCCGCTGCAAGGCTTAAACAGACTCATTGAAAATTCGTTCATCCAGGTACCTTTCTCATTATCGGGCAGTTGCGTATTGAACGAGATTTTTTTGCTGACCAAACCATCTTTTTCCAAAACAATCTCATATTGCTTGTTGATTTCCAGTCTGAATGAAAAACCCCCATCGGTACCGGTTTGAATGGTTTTCACAAGGTTCGAACCCTCATAAAGTTTGGCCGTAGCCCTGGGCAACGGCTCCATATCCAATTCCGAATTCCCCCTGACCTCCAAATAGCGTTCCGGTTCACTGTCCTGTGCCCATACATTTCCGGCCAGAAAAAACGAGAGGGTCATCACAAAAAAAAGTATCCTCGACATGATAATTCATTGAATTCCTAATTTCTATACTTACTTTATCAGGAAAAGTTACCCTTTTGATGTTAAAAAAACCATTAATACAATCAATTATTTAATAACCGGTACGCGAAGGGTGTGAACCATTTGACCTGATCTCAACCTGACCAGGTACAAACCACTTGAAAAACCATCAACATACAACAGGATCTTCCTTTGAAAAGCCTTTATCTCCTTCTCAAGCAACATTTGACCCTGAATATTAAAAACCGTCACATTCACCGGCTCAGAAGGCAGATTTTCAAATTCAATCCACAATGGCGATTCAGCCGGTAAAGGATAGGCTAACACCGGACTATCAAATCGCTGATCGTCTGTAGTTTCCGGAAGCGAGTCAAATACTACAGGCATTACTGCAAAAGATGAATGTATAGTGCCTTCGGTATAATCCGACAGGGACTTCCAGCCGGCTTCATCATAAACGAAAGCCGTATTAATAAACTCAGTTGTTCTGTTTGCTGCCATATAAGTAGCAAAGGAATCCATTGGCAGTTTGTATACAAGCTCGTAGCCCGCATAGAATATCCCGGTAACAGACAACACCGAGTCAAACTGTATGAAATTTGGCACCTTCTCATTCAGACCAGCGGCATATACTTTTTTTTCATAGAACACCTGATCAGGCCCATTTGCATCGCTCCACAATCTGACAGTTATTTCTGATGAGGCGCTCCCCTGGTAATTCCTGGCAATATCCAGTATCAGGCCCGGCACCTTTTTTGTTGCCGATACTTCGAATCTTTCAGCGAATTGAGTGATATAGTCTGAATTGTGCCCTGAATAACTTCCCCAGGAAAGCCCTGAATTTTCAATAGCTATATCTTCATTTTCCTTTATGTTATTCAATGTATCTCCTGTCAGCCAGAGGTCTTTGTATGGATCATATCCTCCGAGCAACCCTGCATCCTGGTGAAGCGGATCAAGCCAACAGGCCAGCTGACGGTCCGGATCATGGTAATCATCCCAGCAGCGGCTGAACATCTGAAAGTAATCTTTTTCCGGATCCTCACAATCGGCCTTCCCTCCTGATAACGTTCCAACCACACGTCCGCGGTTATCAAACAACGGACTGCCTGAGGAACCCTTTTCAGTGGTTCCGGCCTCCCAATGACTTACCAGCCAGTGAGACGCCGGATTGTAATCGTCCATAAAATCACTCACTGTCAGCGGATGTTCCTCCCTGCTGTATTTTTTGACGTCACCCATGGGATGGTGAATAGTGAATCCCGAATCAGGTTGCCTTCCGGTGTAATCCCATCCTGCATAATAGGGTTTATAGGTAAAGGGAATAGGTTCGAGCAATTCCAGCAGCGTGAAATCAAGTTTACCGCCAGTTGCTTTGATGGTTGCTCCGGATAAGGTTTTCTGCACACTTCCGTCGGGGCCATTGCAATAGGGACTCTCGTATTCAAAATAGAAAACGGCCTCATTGGCGATATCTTCACTGTTGATACAATGCTCGGCTGTCAGCACATAACTTATTCCATCTTCCCGGGTATTGTTGACCAGCGTGCCCGTGCACCTTTCAGAGCCACTGAAAACGATGCGTACTACAGCATTTTTAACACGTTGGACCATTGAATCTTTGATGCAGTTGATATCTACGTTGCAGTAGCCCGACTCACCATACCATTCATCATAAGCAGATTCAGTTTGATGCCCATAATTCAGATCAACACCTATTCCTGTTATGCCTATTGAACCGGCTGATTCAAGATAAGGAGGAACCTGTATTTCAACCACAATTTCATCGCCCGGCACACTGGCTGTGGCAAGCTTGCTGAATGGCTTGTTATTGGCATCTGAAAACGCTCCCAGAACAGTTTTCTGATACCTGTCATACAAATATATTCTCACCCCTTTGTTAACCCGGTATGGCGAAAAAACAAGATTCACCGAAGATGCTCCCGGCACCCGGAACGAAGCCCTCCATACAGCCAGACCGTCTGGCAGTGTGTCCCAGGCACCTGCCTTCTCCGTTGAAAACAACACCTCTATGAGGGTTCCCTGCCGGAATGATTTCAGAAGTGATGGCTTATCCTGTTCTGCCGCTTCCGTTTTCATCTTTTCCGGGATGATGATTTCATATTGCTTCAGATCAGAGATTCCCCGGTAATACAGGGGCATGGGTTTCCCGGGGAGCGAAAGCTGAGCAAACAAACCGGTTGAAACCAGGCTGAAAACCGCGATCAAACAATAAGACAGGTAAGTACCTTTTTTTCCTGAAGGCCTGTTCATAATGTAAAGGTATCAAAAAAGGCAAATACCTGAACCCGAAACTGATTTGCTAGTTGATACTGAAAACAGCCCCGTTTGGTGCAATTCCGACGTCACCTTCTGCAATGCTTGCACCTGTTTCACTATAAATTTTCATTTTACCGCTGCTGGTATAACTTGTAACTTCAAACAAAAAGATGTTTCCGTCAGCAGGGTTAACCTCAATACCATAATAACTTCCTTCAATCACCGGATCATCAGCAATCACCGGGTTGGATGTATTGATGCTGTATACGCCATTGGGACGAAGATAAAAAAGCTTTGACCCGTCTTTCGACACAGCCATTTTGGGAGGGATGGCTCCATAATCGCTTGCCATACCCACTGTATCTCTCCAAACAACCGCACCGGTTTCCGCATTAATCTTTACGAGTTCAGATTCGGTATCAACCGATACATAATCATTATATCCCTTGCAATATACCCAAATGTTTTCGTCCGCATCCAGGTCAATATCACTGGGAACTTTGCCTGCAACTACCGTCGCAACAACTTCATCAGTGGCCGTATTGATCTTCTGAACTGTGGAATCCACACTCCATCCGCCACTGTTCACAACATATACATAACCCTGATTTACTACCATGTTTTCGGGTCCAAATCCTACCTTAATGCTGTCGGTCACTGAAAATGATTCCAGATCAACAACAACCAGGTAGCCCTGGAAACTTCCACAGGAGATATAACCCTTTTTACTCCCCGATTTGATATAATATCTTGGATATTCAATTTCAACAGGTTCCGCAACCGATGCAAAAGTACTTAGGTCAACAAACCTTACAAGGCCCGAATTATTCACTACAATGGCACCCAGGGTATCGTTTGCAAGGGCAAATGATTGCACAACGTCACCTGTTGCCATACCGTTGTTTGCTGCCTCGAAAATGCCATTGGCAATCAGATGCCTTACAGGATCGAAAAAACTAATCGAACCGTTTGTCGATTCGTATGCACCTTCATTAACTATGTATACACCTGATGAATAATCAATTACATCAGGAGTGTCATCGCTTTTTTCGCAACTGCTGAAAAATGCAGCCACAATAGCTGCAGTGAAAAATGCTTTTAAAGAATTCATTTATAATAGGATTAAAGTTAAAGTTCCGGAT
Source organism: uncultured Bacteroidales bacterium (assembly GCA_964560225.1). GTDB lineage: Bacteria > Bacteroidota > Bacteroidia > Bacteroidales > UBA10428 > UBA5072. The sequence goes on along the minus strand of CAZLLD010000071.1, from coordinate 2,115 downwards.
TTTTTTTGCTGAAGCCCAGGGTCAGTGTAAGATGACAGGTTCTTCCGGGAACAGGATAGGCCCTGATTACCTCATAAGATTTATTGGTAACATTGTCTATCCTGAATATCAGGGACGCAACTACGTTTCTCAGGTTCTTTTTTATGCCGGCATGCACATCATAAACAGTATATGCCTTGAGCTGCAGGTAATCATCTCCGGAATCTACAGTTTCACGGATGCCATTATGCTTTGCCATGAACCCGATATTCATTCCCCGGTATCCGAAATCAAAACCGGCTTTCAGAGAATGTTTCGGGACATACATGAGTTGCTTTCCCGACAGCGTTTTGTTATCATCATATGTATCCAGGATGATCGAACTGGTGTAGTTGTAATTCACAAATCCATTCATGTGAAATAAGCTGCTTCTGAAACCGTATTCCAGCCAGGTCTCAATTCCGCTTGCACGCACCTTTTTGTACTCAACCGGACTCAGTAGGGTATCAACGGAAATCCATTGAATCCAATTGTCGATTGTTTGATAATAACCCGAAATTTTTGCGTCCAGTTGAAAAGCATCTTCCCTGGCACTTCCAAGGTTCAAGTCAGCAGATATCTCCCCGCCCCTGCCCTTTTCGGGCCTAAGCAAAGGATTTCCATAAGGTTTGAAATACTTTTCGTTCAATGTAGGTTTTCTGAATTTGCTGGAGAAGCAGGAACGCAAAACAAGGCGCTTACCTGCTTTCACGGAGAATCCTGCCGAATATTGCAGGTGTGGGCTAAGCCCTTTGTAGAACTCTTTTCTTAGCCCAACACTTGCGGTCAGTTTCCCGGGTGCATACCTGGCATTCGCAAATACCACATAATCATTTTCGGCAATCCTGCCACCGAAATTTTCAGAGCGGCCTGCGAGATGGTTAAAAGCCAGGCCTCCTCCCAAAACCAACTTGTTTGAAAAATAATACCTGTAGTCGGCTTCATTCATTAAACGGGTAGCGGCAATCCTTGAATCAACAGAATATGCAGTGTCTTCGGCTTTGTTTTTATCCACATAATTCAAATAATCATATAAATAGGCTGACCTCACTACAAGAGCCGATTTCTCACCGACCTTTCTGTAGGCAACAAATGATTTAACCAGACTGTCGCGCTGCGCTGCATGGCTGCTTCTCATGGAACCCATCAGGGCAGGTATTTCCAATGTTTTATGCTGATACCATATCCCGGTTTCAAGGTAATTACCCTTTCCAAAATTCACATAGAGATTGTTGATCAAACCTAATGATTTATAGCGTGCGTGAGCGTTCTCAGCAAGTGGTTTATTGAGCTTGTAGGTATCCCTGTATGCGAAATTATTCTCTGCCTTGTCAGAAACAGCCAGAAGTTGATACTGAATTTTGTTATTGCCAATACCAAAAGACAACCGGTGACCAAATGATCCGTAACTGCCAATCAGGCTTGAATAAGAAGCCGAAATCCGGTTATTCCAGTCGGCCTCATTATTCAGGTTGATGGAACCGCCAAAGGTACTGCTTCCAAACACTGCGCCAGAGGCCCCGTTAATAATTTCAACCGAATGAATCAATCCGGCAGGAATTAACGAAAGGTCAACCTGGCCGCTTGTTGGAGAATTCAGCGAAAAGCCGTTCCAGCTGACCTGTGTATGATTGCTGCCCGTTCCGTGGAGAGAGAGGGATGTCAGTGCGCCTGTTCCTCCGTAATTGTTTATAATGGCAGCAGAATACCGGCTGAGTATATAGCCCACATTTTGGCCGGAACCTGCAGGTAATGAGCTGACATCAATGCTTCGCCTGGTTTGCTCACTGGAAAAGTATTTTTTATTGCTCTCTTTTATCGTAACTTCTGTTACACGAGTAACGGTCTGCTCCTGTCCCCTGGCAGGTCCGGCAGAAAGAATGGAAGATACCCATAAAAGCAAAAAGCAACAATACCTGTACATGCTGTAAACTGTTTGTTCCCGAACAAATGATTGTGGCAGGTCTTCTGACTTTCTCCATTTCAGGCAGCCTTCCCATTCCGCGATTCGCTGCCGGGAGGCAGTCATCAACAGAACAGTGGCAATAGTTACCTGAAAAAACTGAAGATTACAGCAGCGGGCACTGTCCAGGATTT